>NZ_JAALET010000097.1:0-334 GCF_011800655.1 Paenibacillus sp. EKM10P
AGACATTCGCGTGTGTGAGCTGGATATGGTTACGGTGCAGGAGCGCGAGCAAATCGTTGAGGTCTGGGGCAATACAGCGGCAACCTATCCAAGCGAGCAAACGATTCACGGCTTGTTCGAGGCGCAAACGGCGCAGACACCGGAGCAGACAGCCTTATTCTTTGAAGGAGAGACGCTGACTTATCGTGAGCTGAATGAACGCGCCAATCAATTGGCTCGTACCTTGCGCAGTCAAGGCGTGACGAAGGATCGTCTGGTGGGTCTGATGACTGAGCGCTCGGTGGACATGATCGTGGGCATCTTTGGGATTTTGAAGGCTGGGGGCGCCTATGTT
>NZ_JAALET010000098.1:0-333 GCF_011800655.1 Paenibacillus sp. EKM10P
TTGTTCCATAGCCTGATGGATGCAGCGTCAGGGGCTTATTTTGAACAAACGACCTTTGACTTGCGTGGTCGCTTCCAGGCAGATATTTTCCAAGATAGCTTGAATCATTTGGCGCAGCGGCATGAGATCTTTAGAGCTAATTTCATCAGCGGCTGGCAGGATGAGCCCGTGCAGGTGATTTTCCGTCGTAAGGAAGTTGGTTTCAGCTATGAAGATTTGCGTCATTTGGATGATCAGGAACGTGACGCGTATGTGCAGGAATTTATTCGCCAGGACAAGGCAGCCGGATTCGATTTGTCCCGGGATGCGTTGATGCGCGTGGCGATTTTACGG
>NZ_JAALET010000099.1:0-332 GCF_011800655.1 Paenibacillus sp. EKM10P
GCGACGTACTCCGTTCCGCTTCCCGCTTCCCCTTCCGGCGCCGGCAGCGCCTTCCGGTCAATCTTTCCGTTCGGCGTTAGAGGCAGGTGCTCCAGCTCCACGAAGTACGACGGGATCATGTACCCCGGCAACTCCTGCGCCAGCGCGCTGCGCAAATCGTTCATCGCCAGCTCCGCTCCGGTATCCAGCGTGTAATACGCGCATAGCGCCTTCTGCCCGTTCGCATCACTTCGAACCAACACCACCGCTTCGCGCACGCCTTCCACCCGCAGCAGCTGCGACTCGATCTCGCCCGTCTCAATCCGGTACCCCCGGATTTTCGCCTGGTTGTC
>NZ_JAALET010000100.1:0-317 GCF_011800655.1 Paenibacillus sp. EKM10P
CTGACGCAAACGGCGCTGCGAGAGCGCGCCGAAGCCTGGCTCGGCGAAGAGGAGCTGGCGCTAGCGGCGGTGCTGTATCTGGACGACGAAGCGTCGTACAGCGAGGAGCGGGCGAATGCGCCGATTGTCTTCGGCATTTCCAGCAAGCTGACGGATGCTGTGGACGACGGTGATGAGAGCCCTCAGAATGTTGGCACTGACAGCTTCCATGAAGCCCGTCTGGAGGATCTGGCTTACGTAATCTACACGTCGGGAACGACGGGCAAGCCGAAGGGCGTGATGATCGAGCACCGCAGCCTGGTGAACACGGCGGCGGG
>NZ_JAALET010000101.1:0-315 GCF_011800655.1 Paenibacillus sp. EKM10P
CCTGTAGCCTCTTATCTTTACCTGATGGTCGATCCTGCCCAGATATTCTAGGTTGCCGTCAGGCAGCCACCTTGCCAGGTCACCTGTCCTGTACATCCTTTCACCCGGTGCGAATGGGTTTGCTGCGAATTTTTCTTCTGTAAGTTCCGGTCTGTTCAAGTACCCTCTTGCCAGTCCATCCCCTGCTATACATAGTTCTCCCGCTACTCCTATCGGCTGCAGGCCCTTTTCCTTACTCACAACATACAACTTAATGTTATCTATGGGCTTTCCTATAGGTACAAGCTCCAATTCTTCTTCCGTAGAGCAGCCAAA
>NZ_JAALET010000102.1:0-307 GCF_011800655.1 Paenibacillus sp. EKM10P
TCGTCCGCTTGTACAGCGGGGAGCAGTTGGAGCCGCTCCGCATTCAGTACAAAGATTATGCGGTATGGCAGCAATCGGACGAGCAGAAAGCTCAGCTTGCCAAGCAGGAAGCCTACTGGCTCGACATGTTCCGCGGAGAACTGCCGGTTTTGGAATTGCCGACGGACTATCCGCGCCCGGCTATGCAGAGCTACGAGGGCCGCACGCTGCAATTGTTTATGGATAGCGAGAAAAGCGAGGGTCTGAAACGGCTTGCAGCCGAGAACGGCGCAACGCTTTACATGGTTCTGCTTGCTGGTTATACAAT
>NZ_JAALET010000103.1:0-307 GCF_011800655.1 Paenibacillus sp. EKM10P
TGGTGGAGGCTGAGGGGATCGAACCCCCGACCCTCTGCTTGTAAGGCAGATGCTCTCCCAGCTGAGCTAAGCCTCCTCAACGGAACACTTCTCATATTATACCACAACAAAATTTTTATTGCAACTTTTTGTGATTTTTTTTTTATGACCCGTAGGGGATTCGAACCCCTGTTACCTCCGTGAAAGGGAGGTGTCTTAACCCCTTGACCAACGGGCCATACTATAAAATAATTCTGGCGGAGAGAGAGGGATTCGAACCCTCGAGACGCTTTTGGCGCCTACACGATTTCCAATCGTGCTCCTTCGG
>NZ_JAALET010000104.1:0-305 GCF_011800655.1 Paenibacillus sp. EKM10P
GACGTCACAGAGATCGAGGAAGGCTTGGAATATCTGTTTGAATACGCCACTGCTCTTTATAAAACCGAAACAGTGGAGAAATTGGCCGCTCACTACTTGCAGCTGCTTGAATCCATTCTCCGCAACCCGTCGGCGACGATTGCCGAGCTGGGCATTTTGACACCGTCGGAAAAAGAGCAAATTCTTGGCGCGTTTAACCCGGCGCAGCCGGAAGCGGCTCCTGCGGCCGCGTTCCACCGGCTGTTCGAGGAACAGGCGGAGCGCACGCCGGAAGCGGCGGCCGTCGTGTACGAGAACGACCGGCT
>NZ_JAALET010000011.1:0-173561 GCF_011800655.1 Paenibacillus sp. EKM10P
GAAGAACCAAAGATGAAACAATATAGAAAGAGCGATTAGCTCATTTTGAAACTGACGAGATAAAATATCTCTTTGTTGCTTTCATTTCATACAGCCAGATGGCATGTACCAAAATTTCAGCATTGGATTTTATAAATAAAATCCGTACTCACTCGTTGTTCAGTTTTCAAAGATCAAACTTTATTTCGAATCAGCTTTTCGCTTCATCAACTCTTATATCCTACCACATACCAACCAACTTTGCAAGTTTTTTTTCAAAAGTCTCTTTTGAAACATTCGCTCACAACCTTGTGTTTCTTGGCCGGAATTAGAATATACCATATGTAATTTTAGTTTGCAAGTATTATGTATATAAATTTTCACAACACATATTTATTAATCGTTTTCTTTCATATATTAACTCTTTTGTTTTTACTCGTGCTTAACTATAAAAAAAGAACCTCCTCCCTTTTAAACCAACAGGAAAGAGGTTCTGTATTTTATATCTACTGAATTATTCGGAGCCCATAAAGGCAAAGCGGATTACTACAATTATAGCAAGCACCCACATAAGCCAGTGAATTTTAACTTTATTGCTGGTAAACAGATTACTGAACACAGCCAGCACAACGTAAGACAGAATACCAGCAGAAATACCATTCGCAATTCCACCTGTAAAAGGCATCAAAACAATAGTCAGAAACGCTGGGAATGCCAACAGGAAGTTATCCCAGTCAATATTACGAACCTGACTCATCATCAACACCCCAACGATAATCAGAGCCGGAGCAGTAGCCGCAGAGGGCACAACCAGTGCCAGCGGCGCAATAAAGAGGGCCAACAAGAACAGAACGCCTGTCGTTACAGCAGTGAGACCTGTACGACCACCTTCTTCTACCCCTGCGGAGCTTTCTACAAATGCTGTAATTGTACTTGTACCCAATACCGCACCAGTACTTACGCCAACAGCATCTACCAGCATCGCTTTACCGATAATTTTCTCGCCTTTTTTCTTATCTTTCATTATGCCTGCACGTGTAGCTGTACCTACCAACGTACCGAACGTATCAAACAACTCTACAAATGTGAAGATGAAAATAATATCAAACAAACCAATATGCAAAGCTGCCTTCAGGTCTAGCTGACCTACTGCCAAATTGCTGAAATTTGGAATCCAGTGGCCTGTTGTCAAGCTACTCAGATTCGTTACACCCATCGGAATACCGATTAATGTAGTAGCTACGATTCCAATCAGCAATGCGCCTTTGACCCGAACGACCATCAACGCTGCGATAATGAGCAACCCGATTAGCGCCAGCAGCGCATCCTTTTGATGTACCAGGCTACCCAGAACCAAATTAAAAGCATGACCCGGAACCGGTTGACCAACATCTGTCCCTGGAACAATACTCACCATAACCAGATTACAAAGCTTGAAGCCAACAATTGTGATAAACAAGCCGATACCAACTGTAATAGCGGTTTTTAAATTTTCCGGAACTGCAACAAGCAGCATCTGTCTAACCCGGGTAACAGTTAAAATCAGAAAGACGATACCGGATATAAATACAGCGCCAAGTGCCGCTTGCCAAGTAATCATCCCATTAGAACTCAAGACTACAGTCATAAAATAAGCATTCAAGCCCATCCCTGGTGCCATACCGATCGGCACATTTACAAACAAGCCCATCAGAATGGTTACTAAACCTGCACCTACTGCTGTCGCAAAGAAAACAGCTTCACTAGGCATCCCCGCTCCAGTTGGTCCCAAAAAGGTATTGTTGACCACCAGGATATAAGCCATGGTCATAAAAGTAGTGATCCCCGCAATAATCTCGGTGCGGACGTTCGTGCCATGTTCCTTTAATTTAAAGAAACGCTCCATGAGTCGTAATTCCTCCTACGCAAAGCATACTCGTATTGTTGTCGTTCAATTGCCGTAATATTCGCCTTCATATACGCTATATTACATCCGTTATTTTAGGCTCTCGCCTACGGCTTGTCAACAGAAAAAACGAATGTTACAAATTGAACACATATGTATTGTTCGGAAAATAGATAACCCGCAAGCTATTATACAGCTGGCGGGTTATTATTTAGGATAATCAGATATTTTTATACTTATCAAAGGCATCCGCTGTATCTGGTATATTTTCCAGATAAACGATCTTCCCTTCTGCATTTAGTCGGGCTTTGTCCACTCCAGTAAGTGTATAAACTTCGCCTGTTACTTTTTTACCGCACACTGCCCATTTAGTTTGATAGGTATCAGCTTCTTCGGAAACAAGCTTCCACCCCTCATACATATGCTTGATTTCGAGCGTCCCCTCGAAGAACATGTTCAAAAAGCTTTTCCAACTGTTCATTCCTTGTTTTCGATTACCATTCAATACAAACTCAATCTTCTCGGAAAAAAGGCTGATTAATCGTTCTCTGCTCGTCTCATCATCTTTTGCTAAATCATAGTAGTGAAAATAGTCTTCTAAAATCTTCATCGAGTGGCCTCCGAAATCATTTTGTCCTCGCATATTTTTACATATTCTTCACATTGCTAGACATACGCTGTAGTGAATCTGTTAAAGCCACAATTTCCTCGTCTTGAAAATTGTAGAGAAGTTGTTCCTGAAAGGCTTGTCTTTGCTCTGTCAAAACTTGCAGCTCTTGAATCCCTAATTCGGTTAAACGTATATAAGTTACACGCTTATCCTGCTCTTTTTTACTGCGTAAAATCAGACCTTCCTCTTCCAGCCTTTTTAGATGCCGGGTCACTGCTGCACCATCCAGAACGAGCAGATGTTGAAGCTCCAGCTGACTTAATTCCTGACGATGGTCAATATGATACAAAATTTCGACCTTGGTAAAGCTGGTTTTTAACTGTGCTTCAAAAGCGTTATTCATTTCTTTACACAAAAGATGCATGCGATAAAATAACTGGCTTTTTTCAGAGCAATGTTCGATGACTACCTCGCCTCCTTTTGATACTTGACCCATCAATTGATATATCAAGTATTATACACCCTCACTATAAATAAACAAGCCATGAGACAAGT
Source organism: Paenibacillus sp. EKM10P (assembly GCF_011800655.1). NCBI lineage: Bacteria > Bacillati > Bacillota > Bacilli > Caryophanales > Paenibacillaceae > Paenibacillus > Paenibacillus sp. EKM10P. Next base: position 3,030 of record NZ_JAALET010000011.1, read on the forward strand.
CTACATATACAAAAAAGTTGGGGCTATGGCTTTTCTCCATCACGCAATTCATATCCAAACGTAATGCTATCGTCCAAAAATACAGCATGGTAGCCTTGGTATTTGCCTTGATTAATTGGCATTTGATGTCTCTCCTATTCTATTAGATCGTATTATTGATTTCGATAAATTTATGTTCAATTGCTGTCATTTTGTGATTGGGACGAGATATTAAATATGTATCCATATAGCCAAAAACCGGAGGAACGGGTAGATAGGATGCTACTTTAAATTGCCGGGCCAGCTTTTTGGACATAAGGGTAATTCCCATTCCCATCAGAGCGAATTCCACCATCGTATCAAATATTCCAACCTCGACAACCTCGCCATGGGTCAATTGCATGTCCTGATACATCTTCTCTAAATGCGTGAGGTACAGGCAGCTATCCGACAATATGATAATAGAAGCTCCTTGTAGTACTTGCTGGAGATCCGAACCTTCGTGTATACCCTTCCCCACCAGCACCAGCTCTTCACGACATATTTTTTGATAATGAATATACGGGTTGGTAGGATATCCTGTAACAAAAGCAATATCAAGCTCTCCGTCGAGGATGAATTGTTCCATTTCTGGGGTGGTTCCCGTTTTTAATGTCACCGAAACCTGCGGATACATCTCATATACCTTCGTTAGCGCCCTTGTTGTTTCGCCTGCTACAATGGACTGCATCGTGCCGACGCGCAGTTTTTCCTCCTGGGGTCTCATTTTCATCTCCGTGTCTTGCCATAGCAGCAAAATTTGCTTGTACTGAGCGTATAAAATTTCGCCTGCGGGTGTCAGTTCCATACCACGAGGCTTTCTGTAAAATAACGCTGTGCCATAATAGGTCTCCAGCTTCTTTATTTTTGCCGTCATATTCGATTGCAGATGATTCAGCTTCTGGGCAGCTTCTGTTAGACTTCTAAGCTCTGCCACCGAAACGAATGCCTGCATATTTTGAATATCCACCGCTTTACCTCCCATCAAATAAAATGATATCTACATCATTAACAAGCATTATTCTTTATGAGTTAAATGTATTATATTGGGCTTAAGCGTTATTTTCTACTCACATTTTAAAATTAGGAGGGATGGCACATGGTTAAACAGAAGATTCGTGCAGGTATCATAGGAGGTTCGATGAATAACAAATGGGCCAGCCAAACGCATATTCCTGCTTTGCTCAAGCACCCGAGCTTAGATATCACGGCCATCGGCACTTCCCGTATGGAGAGTGCACGAAAAAGTGCAGAGGACGTAGGGGCAACATTAGCTTTTGACGATGCCAAAAAGCTCGCAGCTTCCGAGGATGTGGACATGGTCGTGGTGAGCGTAAAAGTTCCCCATCATTATGAGGCGGTGATGGCGGCTATTCAAGAGGGAAAGCATATTTTTTGTGAGTGGCCTCTGGGGGCCAACACTGCGGAAGCTACTGAAATGGCTAAGGCGGCGGAACTGGCGGGCATCCATCATACCGTCGGCTTGCAGGCACGTCAGGATTTTGAGGTGCAAATGATGAGAAAGCTGGTAGAAGACGGAACAATTGGTGAAATAGTATCCTGTCATATGCAAGTAGCTACTCCCGGCAAAGGAGGACGAACAGATCAGGATACGGCTTATCTGCTGAATAGAGCCAGTGGTGCCAACCTATTGACCATTAACGGAGGGCATTCCCTGGATGCGCTGCAATACCTCGTTGGCGAATTCCGTGAGCTATCGGCCATCACATCCTCCCGTTATAATGAGGCCATTATTCATGAAACGGGCGAAGTCATTTCCAAGGATACTGCCGATCAGATTCTGATTCACGGACTAATGGAAAATGGAGCACCGACATCCGTTCACATTCAAGGTGGAGTGAATTCTAAGTTTGAGCTAGAGATTCAGGGGAAAAAGGGCATTTTGCGTTTGTCACAGAATCCTTCGCTTGGGCATATTCAATTTGGGAATCTGACGCTTGAAAAACTGATATATGATCCAAGTAATGAGCAGAGTCATGCGCCTAACGGTGATTTTGAAACAATCAGTATAGCTCATGAACCTGATAGTACCCTGGATTTCCCAAAAGAAGGGGTAACCCTGAATGTAGCCAAAGCTCATCATGTATTTGCCAGGGATATTTTGACGGACACCCGTCTCGCCCCCGATTTCAACCATGCCTTAAAACTACATCAGTTACTGGACCGCATCGAGGAATCGGCTGCAACCGGGAAAAAGATCGTATGGTAAGTTAGAATTAAAAAAAAGAACCTTCAATACCAAGATAGATGTGGATTGAAGGTTCTTTAAAATATTTATTAGTTGAAATTCTCCTTTATTTAAGGAAGTCATGCATTCTCGACTTTTATACTATCACCTTCAACCAAAATAACCTCTTCGTTGCTGATTGGATATAAATTTAATTGGCTGCCATATTCCTCTATGATGTTCTCCACCGCTTTTTTAAACGGGATGTTCGTATGGTGAGGGACTGGATAGAACTCAATTGTCCCAAGTGCAGCAAAGGAATCCAAAGCAGGCGCCTCCTGCACATTGTCCATAAGTCGGGCATATTCGATATTAGGTGATAAAATCATCGAACCTGCCGATTCGCCTATATACAACTTCCCTGCATTAACTTCCTCAGCAATGATTTTGTCAGCTCCGGTTCTTCTTAACTCTTGAAGTAAATAAAATGTGTTGCCTCCGGTCATATAAATATAGTCATTTCCTCTAATTTTACTCTCTATTTCATTCCATGTTGCTGTGCTGATTTCGATTTCATCCACGATTAATCCTAAATTCTCTAATGCTTTTTTCCCTGTATTCACATAAAACTTAACTTTCTCTGGAATACTTGCGGTTGGGATGAAAGTGACTTTTTTTCCTTCCAAGTTTTCATCGGCGAAATGGACTAAGCATGGTGCAACATCCTTAAATGAGGACGACAAAAATAATTTTTTCATCTCTTTATTCTCCTTAGTAGCGTTTAATGAACCGGGATATGTAACACTTTAATCTAGATAAATTATAAAATATATTGGTATCAAAACATGACACCATTAGAGGATGACATGAAAAACAAACGTTTAATTCCATACTTGATTTAAGCTATTTATAGCTTGAAGCTAATAAATTCATATAAAAAAAGGAGACATTACCATTGAATAATATCTCCTTTTTTCAACTTCATATTCTGTTTTGTAATAACAAATGACGTTATATCTCCGTCGCATGAGGCCATGCTGTTTGCCTTTAGCTAAACCTCGTCGATTGAGGTTGCCGTGCAGTAAACTTTCCCGAGCAAAGTTTCGACCTTGCCCCCGTAAAAAAAGACTCCCACCGCATAGCGATATTTTCGCCGATGCAGAGGAGCCTGATGTTGTATTGGTAAATCTCAAAGGGTTCGTGGTTACGATGCGGGAGTCTCCACGCTTATTCCCATTCGATTGTTGCTGGTGGTTTGGAAGTTACGTCGTACACGATACGATTGACGTTGTCCACTTCGTTGACAATACGAACGGAGATTTTCTCCAACACGTCCCAAGGGATACGTGCCCAGTCGGCGGTCATACCGTCGATCGACGTTACTGCGCGAATACCTACAGTGTAGGAATACGTACGGGCATCGCCCATAACGCCAACACTCTTCATATTCGGCAGAGCGGTGAAGTATTGCCAAATCTCCCGATCCAGACCCGCTTTGGCAATCTCCTCGCGCAAAATAAAGTCAGAATCACGGACAATCTTGAGCTTGTCCTCTGTCACTTCGCCCAATACACGGATGGCAAGACCCGGACCTGGGAATGGCTGACGCCATACAATTTCGGCCGGAAGTCCACATTCTTCGCCGACTTTACGCACTTCATCCTTGAACAAAGCATTCAGTGGCTCGATCAGTTTGAACTTCATGTCTTCCGGTAAACCGCCTACGTTATGGTGCGACTTGATAGTTTGTGCCGTTGCTGTTCCGCTCTCTACAATATCTGTGTACAACGTGCCTTGTGCCAGGAAGTCAAAATCATCGAATTTAGCGGATTCTTCTTCAAAGACGTAAATAAACTCGTTACCGATGATTTTACGTTTTTGTTCCGGATCATCCACTCCTGCCAGTTTGGACAGGAAACGCTCACGTGCATCAATTTTGACAACTTTCATATCAAATTTACCAACGAACGTCTCCATTACACTTTCGGCTTCACCTTTGCGCAGCAGTCCGTGATCAATGAACATACATGTCAGTTGGTCGCCGATAGCTCTGTGAATAAGCATGGCTACGACGGAAGAATCCACGCCGCCACTTAAAGCGCACAGTACTTTCTTGTCGCCTACTTGTTGGCGGATTTCACGAATTTGCTCTTCAATGAACGATTCCATGGTCCAGTTGCCTTCACAACCACACACTTCATACAGGAAGTTGTTAATCATCTCATTACCTTGAACAGAATGACGTACCTCTGGATGGAATTGTACCGCATACAGATTCCGCTCCAGGTTACTCATCGCAGCAATCGGAGCACTCTCTGTTCCCGCATCCAGTGTAAAGCCAGTTGGCAGATCTGTAACGTGATCGCCATGGCTCATCCATACCGTTTGACGAGAGTCCAGCCCTTTAGTCAAACGGGCATCCTCATTGAATTGCACGTCTGCTTTGCCATATTCACGCTTGCCCGCACGTTCTACTTTACCGTCCAGTTGGTGGGCCATCAGCTGCATGCCATAACAAATACCAAAGATAGGGATGCCAAGATCATAAATTGCTCGATCCACCTGAGGAGCATTGTCTGTGTATACGCTGGAAGGTCCGCCTGAGAAAACAATTCCTTTCGGCGCCAGCTCTCTCAGCTTCTCCGCAGGCGTATTGTATGGAAGGAGCTCGCTATATACGCCGAGATCCCGAATTCTTCTTGCAATTAACTGGTTGTATTGTCCTCCAAAATCGAGAACTACAACGATTTCATTAGGCTTATTCATTACCGTGCCTCCCTCAATTGTTCGTTTCATTATACGCAACGATAAAACAACACGTCAAGAAATCAACCATAGTTGAGTGGTCATGAAAAGATTGATAAAATAAATTGATTCTAAATTACTTAATCTGCCCGTAGGAGTGTACACGATGGATGTGCTGAAATGGATTGCGCAATTGTTCGAAGAATATGGATACGGCGTCCTTTTTTTCGGCTTGTTGCTGGAGTTTATTGCCTTGCCTTTTCCCGGAGAAACCACAATGGCTTATGCGGGATATCTCTCCTATGCCGGTACTCTGGATTTCAGCAAGCTGGTGCTGTTAGCTTTTTTGGGCACAACCATCGGTATGACCATTACCTACTTTATTGGAAAATGGGCTGGACTTCCCTTTATTCAGAAATACGGCAAATGGGTTTTGTTATCGCCGGACAAGCTACAGAAAACACAAAAATGGTTTCAACGTTATGGATACTGGCTTATTTTCCTTGGATATTTCATCCCAGGTGTCAGGCATTTTACCGGCTATTTTGCTGGAATTATAGCTCTTTCTTTCCGTAAATTTGTCCTGTATGCTTACAGCGGTGCTTTATTCTGGGTCGTCCTCTTTCTAAGCATCGGCAAGCTGTTTGGCCCGCAATGGGATGCCATTTTCCATTTGGTAGAGCTGTACGCACTACGAATCGCAGCAGCGGTTGGATTCGTAATCCTGCTGTATTTTATATATCGGTGGAGAAGCTTCCTGTTTGGATCGCTATACAAATCCAAAAAATCAGTAAAAACCAGCCACAAGGATGACACGGAATAGTTAAACTCCTTCAGCCGAGCCCACATTCGCGGCTCATGATTCGAGCTACCCCTGCTCCAAACATAGACATTCCGATGATACCTTGGTTCTACGTCGTCAGCATACCCAACAATGGACCCTGTAAATACAATGGGGTCTCCTGCATTAATAATGTCTCCAAATATGCGGGTAATAAGCAGACCCTCCGCAGATGACAGGACCAAAAAAGGAATCACCCACTAGACAGTAAGACACCTACGCTAAATCCCGAACCCATAAGCCGTTATATTAAAACCCAACAAAACGATACGGAGAAACGCCCCCCCAATTCCATTAATGTTACCTGCAGCGAATAACTCCCTGTACTGCCAACCTACCATTCTAATCAGTTCTAATACGACAGACTCCATAAATTAAACAAAAATATAATTAACCATTTAGCACTAATCATCAGATTACTTTGCAGTCGTCAAGGCATAAATCCATATATTCAGAGCATACTAAGCCAACAAACTCCAATATCGGAGGATTTTACGTATGCCAAATCAGAATAAAAGTTGTCCACTTACTCATGTATCCTCTAACTTGAAAGATAATGTAAATCATATCGAGAGCTCTTTTGGAAACAGCGGAGATGTAATCATTAAAGAGCTACTATGGATGCAAAAATGGCCAGCGGCTCTGTTTTATATCGATGGTCTGGTCAACACTCAATTACTTCATGATTCCGTCCTGCGTTCATTAATGCGCGTAAACGAACATCATGTACCGGAGGGCACAGAACCATTCGACTATTTGAAGGATCAAATTTTGATTGCAGGTAACTCGGGTAGTGTGGATGAAATGGATGCCTTATTCAATCAGATGCTATCCGGCGGTATTATCATTTTGCTGGACGGATACGCAAAGGGCATATGGATTGATGCGGTCGGTTGGGAGGATCGCAATGTCAGCGAACCCCAATCCCAAACCGTTGTACGGGGTTCCATGGAGGGTTTTACTGAAAATTTACGTACCAATACAGCTCTAATTCGTAGGCGAATCCGTGATCCGCGACTGTGGATGGAAACAAGACAGATCGGTCAAGTGACTCATACCAATGTGTCCGTGATGTATATCAAAGGAATCGCTGACGAAGGAGTTATTCAGGAACTGAGAGATCGTTTGGACCGAATTGATATTGACGGAATCCTGGAAGGGGGTTACATCGAAGAGGAGATTCAGGATGAGACCTTCACTCCATTCCCAACCATTTATAACAGCGAGCGTCCGGATTCAGTCGCTGCCAGCCTGCTGGAAGGGCGAATTGCTATTTTGGTGGACGGAACACCATTTGTTCTGCTGATACCTGCATTGTTCGTTCAATTTTTCCAGTCGGCAGAGGATTATTACCAGCGTGCTGACATCAGCACTTTGCTGCGTATGCTACGCTTCTTTTCTTTTTTTATCGCTATGCTTGCGCCAGCAGTATATATTGCGGTAACTACCTTTCATCAAGAGATGATTCCTACAAACCTTTTGGTCAGTCTCGCTGCACAAAGAGAAGGCGTACCGTTTCCGGCTTTTGTCGAGGCGATGCTCATGGAAATAACTTATGAAATTTTGCGTGAAGCAGGAGTTCGAATTCCCAAGACCGTCGGGCAAGCCGTATCCATTGTAGGTACACTGGTCATTGGACAAGCAGCCGTGGATGCAGGAGTGGTCTCGGCGGCTATGGTTATTGTTGTATCAATCACAGCGATCTCCAGCTATGTTATTCCGGAAAACGGTCTTTCCATTGCGGTTCGTATTGTTCGCTTCGCCTTAATGATGCTAGCGGCAGCCTTTGGACTTCTGGGAATATTGATGGGGTTAATCGTACTTTTGTTGCACTTAACCAGTCTGCGATCGTTCGGAGTATCTTATATGAGCCCGTTTGGTCCCTATGTGGAAAGCGATATAAAAGATACGCTGTTTCGCCTACCTTGGCCTCGCATGAAGACACGGCCTCAATCCATCTCTATCCAAAATACAATTCGTCAAAAAACGAAAAAAAGACGGATTGGCAATAAATCGAAAACCAGAAGGGATCAGCCATGAAACAGACCATACATTTGTTCTTCGTCTGGGGACTGATTGCATTACTATTAGGTGGTTGCTGGGATCGTAAAGAATTAAACGAGCTGGGCATCGCTATTGGGATCGGAGTGGACATGGAAGGAGACCAATATCAGGTGACTGCTCAGGTGGTCATTCCTTCTGCTGTAGCCTCCAAATCCTCACCCAGCTCAGGCTCACCAGTTGTTACTTATGAGGCTACTGCGCCCACGATTCAAGAGGCTATTCAAAAAATGACGGATACAAGCCCGCGATCCATCTATTTATCTCATATTCGTATGCTGATTTTAGGTGAAGAGTACGCGAGAAGAGGAATTTCGGATGCGATTGAAGCCTTGATGCGAGAGCCTTTTACCAGAAGCGACTTTTATATTGCGATAGCTAAAAATAATAAGGCCTCTACGATGTTAAAGATCCCCACTCCACTGGAAAAGTTGCCAGCCAATAAAATGTTTGCTTCATTGGATACGTTAACTAAAACATGGGCTCCTGCCACCAAAGTAACCATGGATCAATTGCTGAGCGACTTGGCCAATCCTGATATCCAGTCCACTCTACCCGCATTGGAAGCTGTGGGGGATATAGAATCGTCCAATGAAAAAGGTGTAGATGCCACCAAAAGCATATCTCCTGGAACCATACTAAGGTTCTCTGGCATTGGTGTATTAGAAAAAGACCGCTTGCTGGGCTGGATCAATGATCAAGACAGCAAAGGGTTCAACTACATTCGGAATACAGTGGAGTCAACTACAGGACATGCCGACTGTCAGGGAGGGGGGAACTTTGCCTTATTAACCTTAAGCAGTAACACCCAAAAAAAAGTGATTATTCGCGATGGAGAGCCTGTTATCTCCATATCCGTTACCAACGACAGCACAGTACGAGAGGTCAATTGCAAGCATATGAAGTTAAGCAGTATGGCTGATATCAAAGAAATTGAAGCTGCAAGCAATGAAAAAATCGTTGAAATTATGAAGCATTCCGTAGAGACTGTTCGACGTGAGTTTAAGTCAGACATATTCGGCTTTGGTCAACTGATCCACCAGTCCAAACCAGAGCTTTGGAAAAGACTAAAAGAAGAAAAAGAAAATCCATTTATGGATTTACAGATTGAATACAAGGCAAAGACTACGATCAAAAAAATTGGTTCCTTGTTTGAATCGTTCCAAAAAGAAATAAAGGAGTGAGCTTGGTGGAGGAGAAAGGGCGTATCAGCATTACAAATATAGCCGTACTCGTTTTTTTGAGTATTATCGGAGACTGTGTATTGGTGTATCCCTCCCTCATTACTAGCATATCCAAGCAGGATGCCTGGATTAGCTCATTACTTAGCATCCCTGCAGGACTGGCTGTACTACTGCTACTCCTGCGGGTACATCAGCTGTATCCTGATCTCACCTTTGTGCAGCTCTGTCAGCAAATTTTGGGTCCGTGGCTAGGCGCCCTCATCTCCATATGGTATTTGTTCCATTTAATGATGAATTCAGCGATTTATTTAAGAGAAGTCGGAGATTTTATGAACAGTCAGACCTATGTGATGACGCCTCTTCCCGTGATCAATTTACTCTTCATCCTTGTGCTGATGTGGGGGATGTATATGGGATTGGAACCCATTGCGCGTACGGCTCAAATCTTATTTCCATTATGCTTGGCTTTCGCTTTGTTTTTAATCCTATGCTTGCTTCCCCAATGTGACAGTCAGCAGCTTAAGCCCATTATGGAGCAAGGTATTCCTAAAATTATGGAGGGCAGCCTATTTGCGCTCTCCTACCCATTCGGTGAACTAGCTTTTTTACTCATGATTTTTCCCTATGTGAGCAAAAAACCGGGTCTAAAAAAATCCGTTTTACTTTCCGGACTTGCTGCCAGTATTCTGTTAAGCGTACTACTCCTAGTTTCTCTCCTGGTGCTGGGCCCTTTTGTAACCGAACATAGCGTGTACACCTCTTATACGCTATCTAAAAAGATCAACATAGGAAATTTCTTGCAGAGAATTGAATCCATGATGAGTACTGCCTGGATTATCACTACCTTTGTTAAAACCATTTTACACTTCTATGCCTTTACCTTAGGAATGACTCAGCTACTGCGATTAAATAATGTTCGGACCTTTCTTGGTCCTAGCTTCATGATCCTGTTTGGTCTGATTATCGTGTCGGCGCCTAATATTACTTACTATCTGGATACGATCGTCCATGCCTGGATTTATTGGGATTTGACGGATTCTGTTGTCCTTCCTTCGCTGCTGCTTATCGTATACAAGTTAAGATCGAAAGGCCGCCACAGCCTGGAACCCAGTTGATCCACACCCTTTAACGGAAGGAGCCTTCACCGTGCTAATCACCACTGTTATTATCTGTATCGGTCTAGCCATTGCTGCCAAAGATTTGCCAGGCTTGTATCGAAAACATCGCTTTAAAGATATGTTCGTGTACATCATTATGCTCGGAATAGGCACATGGCTTAGTGTCCTTGCCGCTAAATCAGAGGTTACGCCAAGCCCGCTGGTGCTGATTGAAATCATCTACAACCCTGTTAACGCTTTTGTATCACATGTATTTGGTTTTTAGAAAGGAGACAGCCACATGTCAAAAAAAGCACGTATTAGCGTTCGGCAAGTGACTGTCCTGATGTTTATGAGTTTAATCGGGGATATGCTCTTAATCTATCCGACTATGATTACACATATTGCTCATCAGGATGCCTGGATCAGCTCCATACTGTCCATCCCGCTGGGCTTAATCATTATTTACGTGCTTATTCGCGTTCATGAACTCCACCCGAATCTTACACTTATTGAAGCGATTCGCAAAATTTTGGGGCCCGTGTTCGGAACCATTATCTCCTGCTGGTATTTGTTTTATTTCTTCATGGGGGTCGTCCTTAATGCGAGAGAGGTAGGTGATTATCTGACTACACAGATATTTGAGGACACTCCTTTGCGCGTTCTACTGGCGATGGAAGTTTTGATGCTTGTGCTTGCTGCATTAGCGGGAATTGAAGCCTTTAGTCGGGTTAGCGAGATTTTGATACCTGTGTATATATTCATTTTTAGTGGCTTGATCCTAGCGCTGCTACCACAAATTCACCTTTCTAATGTACGTCCTGTTTTGGAAAACGGGCTCGCTCCAGTTGCTAAAGGGATGGTTCCAGGCGCGGCAATGCCTTTTGCCGGAATGTCTATCATGCTCATGGTTTTCCCTTTTGTCAACAAAAAAGGTCATTTTAAAAGGGATATGCTGCTCGCATCGCTTCTAGGCGGAGTACTGATTAGCCTCTTTCTGCTGCTCTCCCTGCTTGTGATTGGACCCTTCGTGACCAACTACAGTCCATACATTTCATCTGCCCTTTCAACCAAAATTAATGAGCTGAATTATATTACACGCATTGAATCACTGGTTGCTTTGCTCTGGGCACTAGTCGCTTATTTTAAGGGAGTCATTTTGTTCTTTGCCTTTACTTTCGGTATAACCCAGTTGTTTCGAATTTCTAATGTTCAACCTTTTATTATACCTGCGGGGGCGCTTGTGTATGGAATGACCATTTTGGTAACCCCCAATGTGTTTTATTATGTAAGAACTCTTGTTTATCCCATGGCAGCCTGGCATTATACGAACGGCTTGATCATTCCACTTCTTTTATGGATTGTTTACCTCTGTCGGCGAAAGTGGAAGCAGCGGCAAAACATATCTAAACATTAACAAAAAACCTTCTGAAACCGACGCTTAAAAAGCATAACGCGATTCCAAAAGGTTTTTCATAACTTATGCCATGTCCTGAATGTAAGCCAGCGCAGCATCAATATGCCCTTTGACTCTTAAACCACGCCATTCATGAACTAAAATGCCATTCTCATCAATAAGGAACGTAGAGCGAACAATGCCCATGTACTGCTTGCCGTACATTTGTTTTTGCTGCCATACACCATATGTCTCAGCCACCTGATGCTCTTCATCAGATAACAACTGAAAAGGTAGACCGTACTTGGCAATAAACTTGTCATGCTGCTTAAGTGGATCGGGGCTTATGCCCAGAATCACGGTGTTCAAACCTTCAAACTCCGCATGTTTATCCCGAAAATCACAAGCCTGGGTCGAGCAGCTAGAGGTCAAATCCTTGGGATAAAAGTACAACAATACTCTACTGCCTCGATAATCCGACAGCTTGACACTCTTGCCCTCACTTCCAGGCAGTTCAAAGTCTGGTGCCCCTTCTCCAATAACGGTCAATGTCGTGGACATCTTATCATCTCCTATCTTGTAGGGGTTCTTATATCATCCGCCCTATGAGCCAGCACCCCGGTAACGCCGAATCCCCCAGTTCCAAGCCAGTAAGCCTAGTGTGAGAAAGACAATTCCCATAACAGGAGTTAAGAGCGCCATATGGCGCATGTCCTCTCGTTGAAGGAACAGGGAAGCGGGATATACGCCAACAAAAGCAAAAGGCAGTATCCAAGTCAGCACAACCTGAATGGCACGGTTATAGATCGTTACCGGATAACGTCCGTAGCCCTGAATATTGTACATGAGCGGAATAATTCCTGTGGGCGCATCCGAAAAGAATGAAAGAGAAGTCAATATGGTGTATATACCCGTATAGATCGCCACGGCACTTAAACTCAAAACGATCAACGCTGGTATAAACCACCACTCCATAGCCAAATCCATCTGTGCGCCGCTGATCCCCATAATAATCAGACCAATCACTGAGCCAACCAGCGCGGGTGGGTCCACATTTTCAAGGAAAATCTGGAACAGATTATACGCAGGACGGGTCATTACTCGGTCGAGTTCACCTTTAACAATATAGCGCTCGCTAAAGTTCCAAAGATTAACGAAACAACTAAACAGTCCGTAAGGAACCATAAAAAATCCATAAACGAACACGACCTCATTTTCACTCCAGCCACCCAAGCTGTCTGTATGCATAAATATAACTAAAATAAAAATAAGATTCGTGGCCTGAAAGAGCAGATCCGAAATGACTTCTACCCAAAAATCGGCACGATAGGTGAGCCGTGACTTCATGTAATTTTTCAAATATTCGCTAATGAGACCCAAATAGTACATCATCGGCTTACCCTCCCTGCACGAACAGACGTCTGCGCGCCAGCCGCCAAATGATGATCATCGGCACGAGCAGAACGACCAGCCAAATGATTTGAATACCCAGCACATTCCATATGCCAACGCCTTTTACACGTCCCGTAAATACAGAGCCCGGCAAATAAGTAATTGCCTGAAACGGCATCCATTGGGATATTGTTGCCAGCCAGCCCGGAAACAAGCTAATTGGCAAAATCAACCCTGAAAACAGGTCTACGACTACGCGCTTCATGCGCATCATGCCCTCATTATTTTCGATAAAAAAGGCCGTCAATCCCGTAATAATATTAATCTGAGTGTTGATCAGAAAGCTGAAAAACAGCATGACCAGAAAACCGATCCAGGCTACCGGATCACTAGGCAGCTTCACGGGAAACAGCAGCATCGCAATCGCCATACCTGGAATCATAAATAGGAGGAAGCGAAACATTCCCTCGCCAAGCCCCTGCATAAATTTAACAAGTACATAGTTATAAGGTCGGATCATCTGAATAGCAATGCTACCATCACGAATATCCGTCGATATTTCACGATCCAGATTGTTAAAATAAAAGGCTCTCGCCATCCACGATACGGCTACATAGGTCGTCATCTGAGCAGCAGTAAAACCTCCAATACTACCCGCATCGCCATATATCGCTTTGTATGTGAAATAATACACGCCGATATTCATGGAATAAATAAGTATGCCCGAATAATAGTTCACACGATAAGCAAGCATCGTGAGAAATCGAATACGAATAAAATCGGTATATACGCTAAGCATGAACTTTGGCCTCCACTAGCGGATTGCCTTGGCGTTCTGCCGAGCCAGACTGATAGATACTGCGGACGATATCATCCGTGTTGGTTTCAATGATTTTGATATCCGTAATGTCCGTGCGGCCAACTACGCTAGCCAGCACATCCGATACATTAATATGAAGAGGAATCCACACCTTGGCAGCCAAATCGTTATCCATAGTCCACGTTAATGGCATATCGGCTGTCCATGCCTGCAATTGCTCCAGCACAGTCGTCGTACCAAATTGGAACCGTACTTCCCGACCTGTCCCCCAACGAGCCTTGAGGTCATCCAGTCCACCATCATAAATGATATTCCCATCATCCAACATAATGACGCGCGAGCACAGCGCCTCAATATCCTGTAAATCATGGGTCGTCAACAAAATAGTGGTCCCGTGTTCCCGGTTCATATCCTTCAAAAACTCACGAATTTCGGACTTCACCATAATATCAAGCCCAATGGTCGGCTCGTCCAGAAAAACAATCGACGGATTGTGCAGCAAAGCAGCTACCAGCTCACAACGCATCCGTTGTCCAAGACTAAGTTTACGCACCGGGCGGCTTAGCAAATCCTGCAATTGCAGCCTTTCTACCAGCTCATCCAGCCTGCGTTTGAAGTCCATAGCCGGAACCTGATATACTTTGCGCAGCAGTTGAAAAGACTCGATCACGCCGATGTCCCACCAAAGCTGGCTGCGCTGACCAAAAACAACGCCTATGTTACCTACAAACTTCTCGCGATCCTCATAAGGGACATAGCCCCCCACCTTGAGATGTCCCGATGTTGGCACGAGAATACCTGTCAACATCTTAATCGTGGTGGACTTTCCGGCCCCGTTCTCACCAATATAACCGCATATTTCCCCTTGCGGAATACGGAAGGATATATCTTTGACCGCAGCCACCTCGTTGTATTCGCGGGCGAATAAATCAAGGAAGGCGCCTTTTAAGCCCTCGCGGTTTTTTTGAACCTTAAATGTTTTGCGCAGATCCTGCACATCAATTGCCAGCATGTTATACCTCTCAATCAGGATTTGTAAAATCCATAGTTAAATTGATTGTGCTCCAAAAAGAAATTATAATGTAATGAACTGAAAAGCGAAAGGGAGAGCATCCATGACAAGCAGAACCAAAAGGACGATATGGTCGGTTCTAGCCGTGGTAATCGTCGCGATTGTCGGCTTTGCCGTGTACTATTTTACATCCATTTATAATCAGCTGGATAATCTGCATAAAGAGGGTGCTAACTCCCCCTTCAAAAATGTAAAGCAGGTCGATCAGGTTCGTACACCAGAACCGCCCAAGTGGGAAGGTACCGATATGGTCAACATTTTGCTGATGGGTGTCGATGGTCGTGGCATCCAGAAAGGGGAAGTCCCCCGATCGGACAGCATGATGGTTGTATCGCTGGACCCTGTGAAGAAAAAAATGCACCTGTTCTCTATTTTGCGTGATACGTACGTGGATATTCCCGGCTACGGAAAAAATCGGATCAACACCGCCATTACTCACGGACCCAATACGGCCATGAAGACGGCTGGCGATCTATTGGGCATCCCAGTGCAATATTATGTGTATACGGATTTCCAAGGCTTTATTAAACTAGTGGACGCTGTAGGCGGCATTGATTTTGAAGTGGAAAAGGATATGCATTATACAAGTAATGCGGATAAGCATGAATACGATATTGATTTGAAAAAGGGTATGCAGCATCTGGACGGTAAGACGGCGCTTCAATATGTGCGATTCCGCCACGATGCCATGTCCGACTTCTCCCGTTCCGGACGGCAACGGGCATTTTTGGAGGCTGTAGCCCAGAAAATGCAGACTACGACTTCCATTGCTAATCTGCCAAGCATTTTAGAGCAGGTTAACCCGTACATTGATACGAATCTCAGTGTTAACGATATGTGGAAGCTAGCGAATGTGGGGTACCAAAGCAGCTTTGCAGGCAGCGAACAGGTTCCACCGATGAAGCTGCTTGGCGAAGATAATGTGGGCGGCGCGGCAGTTCTTACCGTCCGTGATCCGGAAGAACTGAAATCTTATGTACAGGATATATTTAATAATCCTCCTACACAAACACAGGAACAAAATAAGGATCAGAACGAAACGAAACAGCCGGATAGTGCATCGTCCTCCAAGACGGATAAAGCTTCCTTTACAGGAGGCAATAAAACCAGTACTGAGGATGCTTCCACACAATCAACAACAAAGACAGGACAAAAAGAGCTATAATGATGTATGCAGGGGCAGCCGTGAACGCTGCCCTTTGGCGTGTGTATACCCTATTTTAATGAACGGAAAGGAAGTTTTGATGATGAAACGGGAAAACTCCGAAGCACTATATAAAGAAGCCCTGGAGCATATTGTCGGGGGCGTTAACAGCCCTTCACGCTCCTTTAAAGCTGTGGGCGGTGGCGCTCCAGTATTCATGAAACGCGCCCAAGGCGCTCATTTCTGGGATGAGGATGATAATCGGTATATCGATTATTTGGCGGCCTACGGCCCTATTATTACCGGACATGCTCACCCCCATATTACCAAGGCCATCAGCGAAGCGGCTGCGAATGGCGTATTGTATGGAACCTCGACGGCATTGGAAATCAAACTGGCCAAGATGCTAAAAGAGGCCATTCCTTCTATGAATAAAGTTCGGTTTGTGAATTCCGGCACAGAAGCGGTCATGACGACGATTCGTGTGGCACGGGCCTATACTGGGCGGAACAAGATCATCAAATTTGCCGGTTGCTACCACGGTCACTCGGATCTGGTACTTGTAGCCGCAGGCTCCGGCCCTTCCACACTGGGCATACCTGACAGCGCAGGCATTACAACCAACATTGCGAGCGAGGTCATTACTGTGCCATTCAATGACCTTGACGCATTGCGCCAAGCTTTGGAGCGCTGGAGCGACGATGTGGCGGCAGTTATGGTGGAACCGATTGTCGGTAATTTCGGCATGGTGATGCCACAGCCAGGCTATCTGGAAGGGCTGTGCTCGATGGCGCGGGCGAACGGCTCCCTTGTCATTTATGACGAGGTCATTACCGCCTTCCGCTTCCACTACGGCTCAACCCAAACGTATGCAGGTCTGGACAATCATGATGCGATTCAGCCGGATTTGACCGCGCTGGGCAAAATCATGGGCGGTGGTCTGCCAATTGGTGCCTACGGCGGCAGCAAGCAGATCATGGAGCAGGTTGCCCCCCTCGGCCCAGCCTATCAGGCAGGTACAATGGCGGGCAACCCGGCTTCGATCTCGTCAGGCATCGCCTGTCTTGAAGTTCTTCAAGGGGAAGGCGTGTATGAAGAGATGGAACGTCTGGCTGTGAGACTGACGGACGGTATTCAGTCTTCCGCTGATCGCTACGGCGTGCCATTGACGATCAACCGCATTCGTGGAGCGTTCTCGACGCATTTCTGTGATCATCCGATCACGAATTACGCGCAGGCGCAGGATACGGATAGCGAAGCGTTCGCCTCCTTCTTCCGTCACATGCTGGATCGCGGTATTCATCTGGCTCCATCCAAGTTCGAAGCCTGGTTCCTCACAACAGCGCATACGGACGAAGATGTGGATGCCACGCTGGAAGCGGCAGACGATTCGTTCCGTGCGATGTCACAAGGTAAATAAGCAGAACAGTAAGCGATAAAATATGAATAGAATGAGAGCTGGAAGTAGTCTTAAAGATGGGTATCCGACATCTGGGACTGCGTTCCAGCTCTTTTTCATTTCACAACTGTACCCGTACAGTTGTGAAATTTATGAATTGTATCTGGTTATACCATCCGGTTATATTGAGAGAACCACAAGTTGAGATCATGATTACGGAGGTTTATTATGCACAGTCGTTCCAGAAATGGGGTCGCCTATCTGGCAGCTCTCAGCTATGCAGCTATACTTGGCTTCTCATTTTTATTTGTAAAACTGACAGTGACGGAGGCAAGCCCACTGGATGTGATCGCCCACCGCTTCGCGTTGTCATTGATTGCTTTGACTATTCCAGTGCTGCTGGGTTGGATTAAAATCAATATCAAGTGGCGTGATGTGCTGCGTATCTTGCCATTGGCGCTGCTTTCACCTTTACTTTTTTTCCCCTTACAAGCGTTCGGGCTGATGAGCACTTCTTCATCGGAAGGTGGAATTATTCAAGCTACCGTTCCTATCTTTACACTTCTGTTAGCCTCCTATTTTCTTAAAGAGCGCACAACAGTGCTTCAAAAGATATCCTTACTACTCTCTGTCTTTGGCGTGGTTTTTATATTTGTGATGAAGAGCGGAGCACCGTTAGCTTCCAATAGCTTTGGCGGCATTGTTCTGCTCGTGCTCTCTGCTATATGCCTATCTGGCTATAACGTGCTGGCTCGTCCATTAACGCAAAAGTACAGTCCGATGGAGTTGACCTACGTTACCTCCATTTTAGGATGTATCGTTTTTAACCTGGCGGCCTTGGGGTATCATGCCATAGACGGCTCTATGAGCGCCTATACCGCGCCGCTGGTAAAGCCAGATTATTGGCTAGCACTGGCTTATCTGGGCATACTGTCTACCCTCGTCACCTCGCTGTTATCGAGCTTTGCCTTGAAGTGGATCGAAGCCTCCAAAATGAGTGTGATCGGTAATTTATCCACCCTTATCTCCATGATTGCCGGTGCTTACATTTTGAAAGAGCAGCTTGCCTACTATCACATTATTGGTGCTGTGGTGATTATTATCGGTGTGGTGGGCACCAATTTCGGAGGACGAAAAAGCTTCGTGCCGATCAAAACAACTTCGGCAAAATCGCAATAATGGACTAAGAGCAGGCACAAATCTTGTCTTAAAAAAGAAATCTCCAAGCTGGGCAATTCCAGCCTGGAGATTTCTTTTTTTATCTTCTTTGCCTTCGTCGGACTAGACCGGGTACGCCATGACACTCATTAATGCCAGCTCCGGCTGTGTGGTGTCCAGTCTACTATATTGTACAATGATAGGCACATCGCTAGTGACCGTAATTGCGTAAGGAACACCTGTCGGAATCCGTTCGCCGGACTTTTCCAGCGAGGCTGTCCGGATATGGCGGGTTCGTCTTCCTTCCACCACCTCGATCATTCCCTCCAACGGCTCGCGGTCTTCAAAATAAATGTCTATGCTCAGCTTTGCCGCACAGTTTCCACAGTTCAGCACACATATACTTTCATGACTGAGCAGCTCTCCCCGGCTTTCCGGTGGAATATACCCGTCAGGAATGACCCAGAATAAGCTTCCTCGCGGCTGATTAGCCGCCTTTTCCTGTGACCGTTCAGTATCTCCCATGCCAATGGCCTCCTTTCAGCTATGAATACTTTTACATCTCTATGCCTCTTTTCTACCCGTACGGATTCTCCTGGGTACGCAGCAGTTCAGCCAGAAAAGCAAGCGCCAAGCCCTGACCCCACCCCTGAATGCGTTTGTAGGGTACGTTTCGGTAGCCATCTATATCATTCATGACAGCAGTTCCAGCGGATACGCCAGTCACTGCTCCGTCCTCCTTAATACGAGAAAGAATGCCGTCGATCGCCTTTTGCGTGTATTTGTTAAACAATCGGCCCTGCATAAGCAAAGCAGTCGCAATTCCTGCCGAACCAGAGGTTTCCAGATAAGAGGTATCATCGTTCAGCACCGTATGCCACAATCCTTCTGGGGATTGCAGCCGCACCAGTGCATTGAGCTGGTCACGCAGCGAGCCGTCAATGATCATATAGGATGGATGCTGGACCTCCACACATTTCAGCGCCTTGGCCATCGTGAGTGCTGCCCATGAATTGCCGCGCGCCCAGTATATGCCCGACATGCGGCTTTGGTTCGCATGATCCCAGCCATGGTAATACAAATTCGAATCCGGGTCCTGCAAAAATTCTTCATGCCCGTGATATTGCCGGATTCCATCCTCCCAATATGTCTTGTTGCCCAGCAAATGACCGATCCGCAGCAAATAATAACCGGCCATAAACATCGTATCCACCCATGCTTGCTGCGGAAATACATCATGTAGTGAATTCACGGTATGCTGGAAAATGCCGTCGGCAAACCGCTCAGCTTTTTTGGTCAAAAATTCTGCCATCTCGATAGCGATATCCAAGTATTTTTGCTCACCTGTAGCCTGATGCAGCGTCAACAAACAATGCCCGACAGAAACGCCGTTCACCGACAGTGGTGGAAGTCCATCCTCAATATTTTCGTCAACCCATTCTTTCAGCTTGGTCAAATACTGTTCATTGCCTGTCGCTTCATAGGCTTCGCATACTCCATAAAAGGCTACTCCACCTGGCCAATCCCAGCTATAGTGCATTTGAAACGTGCGTTCCACTACCCGGTCAATCACCTGTTTAATCTGTTCCTCATCAAAACTCAATGCGGGCATTTCCACGTCTCCTCCCTTGGTAAGCTTCACGCTAGTTGCCCTCCTTGCCACCTGTTCCAAAAAAGGTCATCCGTCAACGTAAGTACATGCGCAGCGGTTGCAAATCCAGTTCCTTCACAGCCGCCGTCACCATATTTGCAATCCGAACCGCGCCATTCTCATGAAAATGTGTATTATCCTCTAAACCGCCGGAAAAGTTCATATATTCCCCAGGCAGCAGCCACATAAAAAGCTCCTTGCTCTCTTCGGGGCCAAGCTCTTCATATAACTCCTGCGTGCGGGCAGACAGATCAATAAGCGGCACGTTCGCTTCTTCGGCCAGCTCGCGAACCGCCGTTATATAGTCGCCATGTGTGTCGGACAACGTACCGTCCACGTTAAAATAGCGACGATGTACAGGCGTAATCAGCACCGGGGTTCCGCCCTTGCTTCTCGCTCCGTCGACATACAGACGCAGATGCTCCTTGTAGGTCGTAAAAGGCTCCGTGGCCCGCTCCAGATCGGGCTTCTGATCATTATGACCGAACTGGATGAACAGGAAGTCTCCTGTCCTCATTTCCTCCAAAATAACGTTCAACCGTCCCTCGTCCACGAAGCTCTTGGAGCTTCGCCCCGATACAGCGTGATTATCCACGCACACATCATGCTTGAACAAGGCCGGCAAAGCCTGACCCCAGCCTGTATAAGGATAGCCGGACAGCCCTTGATCCGTAACCGTAGAGTCTCCGACTAGGAATAGCCGGAGACTCTGCAGTGCGGGTGCAATTTCCAGCGCATTGAGCCGTGGCGCAGTGCCAGATACGGTGAGGCGCAGTCTGCCGCCTCGGACAGGCACCGTAAACATCGCTTCCGTGAACTGGCCCGGCAGCGTGTGTACCGGGGGCAGCATATGCTTGCCCTCGCCAGCCTGGAATCGCGTGAGCGTTTCCGCCAGTGGATCGCCGACCAGTATAGTGACGAGATACAGCCCGTCTGGCACATCTGCAACAAACGAAGCGTTCACTGGAATACAAAAGCTGCTTCGCAGCCGTGTATGTGCATCCTTGGCTGGATTCTGCCTTTGTCGGCCATACACATGCTCCGTAGTCTCGAAGCCATAGCCTTGCTCCGCCGTATATATGCAATCCGGAGATACGGCCTTGTAGCCCTCCGCAGGCTTCCCCGGATCAAAGTCAAACCTCCACATTTTACTCACCCCTCGGCCTTCACCCTTAAATCCTCACCATCAATTGTATGCATATTCAGGTGCATCCCCTTTTTATGTGCACGCTTTATATCCTCACGCTATGCATTTTTTAGGTCTTAGCCCTTCAGGCCACTCGTGCTCATTCCTTCTACGATTTGCTTTTGGAAAGCGAAGAATACAGCGATGACAGGCAGCAGGCTTAGGATGGACATCGCGAACATTCCTCCCCAGTTGGAGGCTGACTCGCTGTCGAGGAACATTTTGAGTGCAATCGATACGGTATATTTTTCTGGCGAGTTCAGATACAGTACCGGGCCTAACAAATCCTCCCACTTCCAGTAGAAAGAGAAGATTGCCGCCGTAGCCAGCGAGGATTTGAGCAAGGGTAAAATAATTCGAAAATACAACCGGAACTTGCCGCATCCGTCAATCGTCGCCGCTTCATCCAGCTCTGCTGGAATCGTCCGTATAAACTGCACCATCAGAAAGATGAAGAACGGCATCCCGAAAAAGGATGGCACCACCAACGGTAAGATCGTATTGATCCATCCAAGCTTGGTGAAAATAATATATTGCGGTACCAGCACTACATCCCCCGGCAGCATCAGCGTCACCATCATCAGAGCAAACCACAAGTTACGCCCTTTGAATTTCAAACGTGCGAAGCCAAATGCGATCAATGAGGAGGAAAGCACAGCGCCAATCGTGGAAATCACTACGATCGTGAGCGAATTCAGAATATATGTGCCAAAGTTATAACCAGTCGTGCCTTTCCAGCCTGTTACATAGTTTTGCCAAATCCATTCTGTAGGGAAAAGTGAGGAGGCCGTGACGAATATCGTCCGACTTTCTTTAAAAGAGCTGAACAGCATCCAGAACACGGGATACAGCATTAGGAGCGCCAGTGCAGCAACCAGAATGTGATAAATTGGCCATTTGAACGTTTTCCATGCCATGGGTATCAGCGCCCCTTTTCCGTTTCATAGAACACCCAGAACTTGGATGTCATAAATAAAATCGCTGTCAGTATCGCAATCATAATGAGCATGACCCAGGCCATAGCTGCCGCATATCCCATATTGCTGAACATAAACGCCTGCCGGAACAGATACAGTGAATGCAGCATCGTTCCATCCATTGGACCACCCTCACCCTTGGAGATAACATAGGCTGGGACGAAGGTCATAAACGCACTGATCGTCTGCATAATCAAGTTAAATAAAATAATCGGACTCAGCAGTGGCAGCGTAATACTGAAAAATTTTCGTACTGGCGTAGCGCCATCTACACTGGATGCCTCGTACATTTCAAGCGGAATGTTTTTCAGCCCTGCTAGAAAAATAAGCATGGATGAACCAAATTGCCATACAGACAAGGTGATCAGCATCATGAGCGAAGCATTCGGATCACCAAACCATTTCACTGGGGTTGCCCCCAAGGCCGAAAGCAAGCTGTTAACAATGCCCTCATTACTGAAAATATTGCGCCACATGATGGACACTGCAACGCTACCCCCGATAATAGAAGGCAGATAATACATCGTCCGATAGGTGCCTACCATGCGTGACTTGGTATTCAAAATCATCGCCACAAACAACGCGAAAATCAGTCGCAACGGTACACCGACCAATACATACGTAAATGTGACCCTGATCGAATTCCAATATTTCGGATCACCTGTGAACATTTTTTCGAAGTTACCCAGACCAATCCATTTGGGCGGGGTGAACAGATTGTAGCTCGTAAAGGACAGATACAGCGAAATAAACATTGGAATTAACGTAAATGCCAGAAAGCCCACAATAAACGGGCTGATAAACGCATATCCGGTCATATTGGCTTTCAAGCTCTGATGATTTCGCAAGCTCATCAAGCCTCCCTTCTGTTGCATTTTAAGAATTTGCGTACGTGTAAATATTAACTATACGTTGTTATATGAATTATTCTGTGATATCTGCAAAGGTTGCTTCTGCAATGGGTTCGTCGGATCAACCGTGCGCAAGTCATGCTTTGCACTACGCACGGTTAACCTAACGAATCGATCCTTCAACCCTGCATTATTACTGCTTGTTATTCGCAAGGATGGTATTCGCATCAGCCCGGAATTTGACCGCTGCGTCTTCAGGCGTCATCTGCCCGAAATTGACCTGCTCAATATAATCGGTCAATGTAGCAATCACTTCCGGCGATCCAACCGGTGGCGGCGGGCTCATTGGAGAAGCTTTTGGCTCCATGGAAGCCACAAATTCAAACACCTGCTTCGTTGCCTCGCTCAACTCCGGCGCTACAGCTTCCTTGATTTTGGCAGAAATCGGTACGCCGCGTTCGCCTTTAATCAATTTATTCGCTTCAACATCGTTCATCCAGAAATCAATAAACTTTGCGGCCTCATCCTTCACCTGTGAACGGGAAGCCACCGCCCAATACATGGTAGGCTGCATATACACGCCTTTTTCCATATTCGGTCCAAACATCGGAGCAAGCGCCATTGGACGATTAACGACCTGTTGTAAGCCCACATACTGATTGGACCACTGCCAAATGCCGATACCTGTTCCTTTTACGATATCCGATTCCTCAAGAATTCCCTTGGTTTGGTTCATGACTTCAGGAGTCGGTGTCGCCCCCTTCTTAATCAGCTCAGCTAAACCACCGAAGAAATCAACAAACAGCTTATCGTCATCATACCCCAATCCTGTTCCTTCCGTATTGTAGAGAGATTTTCCATGTGTCCGCAAATAGTAGTGGAAGAAAATATCCGCAGCCATGGAGCTGTCAAAGTAAACTTTATTGGAGGCTGCCTTCAAAGCCAGCTCTTTGTATTGGTCCCATGTCCAGTCATCAGGAATTTTGTCTATGCCCGCTTTTTTGAGCAGTGCCGGATCGTACTGGAAGCCCAGCACATTGACACCTGTTGGAATACCATATTGCTTTCCGGCAATGATTCCGGTTTTGAGTACATTTTCGTTTACATCAGCGACTTGGATTTTCTGATTCAAGTAAGGCGCCATATCTTCCAGCTGGCCGTTTTTCGCATATTGGCTAATATACGAAATGTCCATCTGCACGATATCCGGCAGTTGGTTTGCTGCCGCCTGCGGTGCGAGCTTCTTCCAGTAGTCATCAAAAGAGGCATATTCCACATCAATCGTTACATTCGGATTTTTTTGCTTATACAAATCGATAACCTTCTGCGTATATTCGTGGCGCGTATCCGATCCCCACCAAGCAATCCGCAACTTTACTTTCCCGTCTGCACTTGTGCCCGAATTGCCTCCACCGTCTGCTCCACTACATGCCGTCGTCAACACAAGCAGCATCGCTATGACCAGAAACCATCCCTTTTTGCCCACCTATCTCTCCCCTTTTCGCTGTTCTAGAAAGGAGCCTTATTACGAGTAACAATGTACTTACGCTTGTTTGATAGCGTTTACATTTGCTCCTGTTGTTATTTTCCCAAAAGCAGAGAAACATTGGAATACACAAATCAGATTTCAAAGGTTTAAAAAACAGAGGGACTCAGCTGCTCATCCCCGTTCGTGTGATTTAATGTACTCGGAGGGTGTCATACCTGCCCATTTTTTGAACACCTGGCTAAAATATTGCGCGTTCCCGCCGAAGCCGAACCATTCCGCCAGCTCAAACACCTTTACGTCTCCCGTCTCCCGAATATGCTCAGCCGCGCGCTCGATCCGGTAACGGTTAACATAGTGTGAAAAGTTTTCCCCCGTCACTTTTTTGAAGATTTTCCCTAAGTAGTCGGAATTCATATAGAGCATTTGACCCGCCACTCCGTTCAGCGAAAGATCGGATTTTCTATAGTTTTGCTCAATAATAGTGATCATTTTATCCACCGTGGAAGATTGACGGTATACATTGCTTTTATAATAAATTGCGGTCATTCGTTCGGCGGCTTCCTGTACAAAAGATTTGAGGCATGCCAATGTTTTTTGCTCTGCCAGCACGACCATTCGACTCGTGAACGCCGCACGCTCTTCTTCAGGACATATACGAATCATGGCAGCATATAGCTGTAGCACATAAGAACGGGTTACGGAAATTTCCAGCTTCATACGGGACAGGATGCCGAACAGCCGATCCACTTCCTGTGCAACTTCCTCCCGATTTCCAGCCTTGATCAGCAGACCGAACTTCTCTTCGTCCAGTTCCAAATCTGCCATCTCCCGGGTGTCATCAGCCGCCAAATCTTCCTTCGTAATGAGGCTGCCCTCCCCGGTGTAAAAGCGATGATTCATACAATGCAATGTCTCCCGGTACATCCCCCGCGAATGCTGCATGCTATCCGACTCGCTAACTGCGACGGTCACCTCTAGCTTATAAAAACGGTGGAACGTCGTACGTACCGCTTCAATCTGTTTCATAAACCCAGACGTGTCATCCGCACTTTCCAGCACAATCAGCAGCTGCCCTTGCATCGTCGTACTGAGCAAGACATGATCCATTAAATCCCCTGCTATATTTTGCAAAGCAAACAAATGCTCCGGCTCGTGGGACTCCTCTACCCGCAGCAGCAGCATTCGAACCTGCTTATCTTGCAACTCCAGACCGAACAAACGCTCATAAAAAGCGATATCACGGCTACCGTAAGTTTTATAGGAAATAAACTCCTTCAAAAAATGCTCCTTCACATGCGGCAGCATACGCTGAAAATCAAGCTTCATCCGGTTCACAAACTGCTTGCGTTCTTCCTGTTCCTCTCGCTCCTGTCCCAGCTCAGTCAGAGCCTCATGAATTTGCCGCTCATTGCAGGGCTTCAACAAGTAGTGTTTTACCCCGTATTGCATGGCCCGACAGGCATAGTCAAAATCTTTGTAGCCAGACAGCAGAATAAAACGAACGTCTGGAAAATGCTCCGTCGTTTTGGCAACGAGTCCGATACCGTCCAGTCCTGGCATGGAAATATCGCTGATCACAAAATCAGGCGGGCTCGCCTGGATCTGATCATATGCCTCAATCCCATTACGCGCCGTACCTACCAGTTGTGTTCCGGCCTTGCCCCAAGCGACCACCTGTGATATGCCTTCCAAAATCATACGCTCATCATCAACCAGTAGCACCTTGTACACGACCCTGATCCCCTTTCACATATGGAATACAGACATGAATTGACGTACCTGTTCCTGACTCGCTGTGCAGTTCTATCCCCCAAGGTGTACCAAATGTCAGGTTAATCCGTTCCTGAATATTCGTAAGTCCAATGCCCCGCCCACGGGTTGTGATCTGACCGCTGCGTAGCTTTTCCAAGAAATCCGGGCTCATTCCAGGTCCGTCATCTTCAACCCGCAGGAACAGCGCTCCCTCGCTTTCTCTGGCCACAATCGTGATCCGACACGGTTCAATACGCGGCTCCAGCGCATAATGGATCGCATTCTCCACCAAGGGCTGAAGCGTTAGCTTCGGAATTTGTGCATCCATCAGCTCTTCCGGGACATCGAGGTGGAAATTGAGGCGCTCATCAAAACGTGTTTTTTGGATCGTTACGTAGCTCCTCACGATATCCAGCTCTTTTTGAAGCGGAATCAACTGCTCTTCAAAACTGACCGTGCTGCGTAGTAGAAAAGCAAGGGCTTCCACCATCTCTGAAATCCGGTCCTGCTTGTTGGCCTTGGCGAGCCAGTTCACAGATTCTAACGTATTGTATAGAAAATGTGGATTAATCTGTGCCTGTAGCGCCTTTAGCTCTGTTTCCCGCAGCAATAGCTGCTTGGCAACATTCTCATTAATAAGCTCGCGGATACGGCGGATCATCTTCTTATACGTCCGATGCAAGAGACCAACCTCATCCTGTGTGGAAAGGGGTACCGCCCCAAGCGCTTCCTCTTCCAGACGGTCGAGGTCGCCTTTTTCTATTTTACGCATGTTCTGGATCAACTGAACGATCGGTTGGGTAATGCTGCCCGATAACCTAGCGCCCAGCGCCAATGCAATAAGTAGCATAATGACAAAAATTGCGCTTACAATTTCTTTGATTATCGTAATACTGCGGAACATATCATCAAAGGGAGTCATATGTAAATACGTCCAGCCCGTATATGAGGATTTGATTTGAGCAGCAAAAAAGGTCCCCCCTGTATAGGTCGCGATTCCGTAAGGTTGCTTCCGCCCAAGCTCTGCCTGAATATCGCTCTCACTCAAAAGCGGTGTTTCGGGATAAATCATCCGTCTTCCGTCTGTAATCATCAACTGTCCGTCACGGCCGGAAGTCTGCACTCGATCCGCTACAATCCGGTCAATTCGTACACGAATCGCAAGCGTGCCGAGCCCGTTCAGCGTAAAATTGGAATCGGTAAAGGATTTGAATTGCCGGGCTGCCAGCAATGAGGAATGACCTGCCGCATACCATGCATGGGAGCCGTCATATTCGTCTGCCAACTCCGACAGGGTGGATCGAAGCTCTTGGGGGATACCTTCGCGGTTGCCCGCACTCATGACCTGTCCCTCTTTGTCGATCACCATCATAGAATAGACATAGGTTTCAGAGCCGGCGAAGGCAATAAGCCTATTCGTTATTTTTTTGCGCAGTACCGTTTTGACATAAGGTGATGTTTCCTTTTCCAATTGGAGCAAATAACGCTGAAGCTGCTCGTCCGTTATTACCTTAAACGTAACTTTTTCAACATCCTTCAGTTCATTTTCAATGCCAATCGAAGAAATATTGAGTACTTCAGATGTCTTTTTATACATTTGATTATCATAAATATGAAATACGTATTTAAGTATGACTGCAACAACCGCAAAGTTAACCAGCATGAGCACCGTAATCAGCAGTACCATCTTATGATGGATTCCAGCATTTTTGTAAGCGCTCTTAAAATAGGTGATCAGTACACGTCGCCTCCTTCGCACGTCCTGCCCGTCCAGCTCAAAATGGAGAAAACTCTATATATTATACAAAATACCCCATGCCTTGGTCATTCGGCAAGAGGTATTTGGGCTTGCTTAGCGTTAATCGGTTGCTTTCGATTTGTCCGCCTTGCTCATATATTCGTCATATCGGTCATCAAGCTCACGTGCCATACTCCGGAATTTACGCGTCTCCTCGACAATAGGGTCCATTTGAGTCTGAACCCGCACCTCATATTTGGGACTGAGTCGTTCCCGTTTTTTGGCCTCATTCTCACGAATTTCGCCTTCCGTCAGCAGTTCACTGAGCTGGCGTTCCAATTCTTCGGACTGGCTCATCGCGATTTCCTCCTTCAGAATGATGGTGTACGTAGTATTATAACCCGGTTGCGTCTGCTTCTTTCAGCACTTGAATAAGTTGAGAATGAATAGCTGTATTCGTAGCTACAATATGCCGTACACTCAGGTCATAAGGTTGGCCCAATGTGTTCGTAATGGTACCTCCTGATTCCTGTACCAGCAAAGCGCCCGCTGCCACATCCCAAGCATTCAAACCGATTTCGCAATAAGCAGACAAACGTCCCGACGCCACATAAGCCAGATGCAACGCTGCCGAGCCGAGCGCCCGAATGCCGCGTACCTGAGGTGTAAGAACCTGCGTAATTTTCATATTCAACGGTTGTGCATACGTACGATCCGGCGGGAAACCGATGCACACCAGGCTATCTCCCAGTGTCTCTTCTCTCGATGCTTGCATGCGATTGCCGTGGACATATGCGCCTTTTCCTTTTTCCGCTACAAACATTTCATCACGGGACGGATCATAAATTACCCCGACAATCACTTCACCACGATGAGCCAAGGCAATAGACACACTGTAGTACGGCAGACTGTGCACGAAATTGGTAGTGCCGTCTACCGGATCAATAATCCATAAATATTCCTCTTCACGCGCAGCTTCTAATGCTCGGGCTGAAGCTTCGGCTCCCGGCTCTACCCCTTCTTCACCCAAGATGGCATGATCGGGAAAATGGGTGAGAATGAGTCTACGAATCATCTGTTCTGCACCTTTATCTACCTCGGTTACTAGATCGGTCGAAGATTGCTTGGTATTCAATTGTTCAACAGTGCCCAGTCTGCTCTTAATCCATTCCCCGGCTTTGGATGCCGCATTAATAGCCACGGCCGTATAGCTTTTTCCTGATACGATATAGGGAACCTTTTCGTTTTCATGTTCGTTCAACGTGTTCACTCTACTTTCTATATCATTGTTACGTGGTTTACGAATCTGCCCTGCAGACAGTCTCTTAACCATCTCTGTTTCAGTACAAGTTTGCTAGTTTACACATTCTAGTATACACAATAAGCTTCATAAAGTTTCTCCATATGGAAGCTTTATCCGCAAAATACTACTTTTTAAGGCGTAATTTCTATGGAAGCCCCATCCAACACTTTGACCCCGTTATCTTCCTGAAGACGCAGTTCATTCATTAATCCGAACAATGCTTCATCCTTAAGTTTGGCTTCAAGCATGACATCAATCCGATCCGTATATCCAGAAATATTACGCAGAAAGGTCAGCAACGGCTCCACCAGAACACCGTCTGCATGACCACGAGGGTCTTTTTCACTTTTAGGACTGGAGGCATGAATTTTGGGCGGCAATGGATGATCGGTAGAAGATCCGGCTTGAGCCAATTCCCCTTTCCAGGTATCCAATATATCCGGCCATAGCTCCCACGGCTTCTCTCCCTCGTTATTGACCCATTGATGATGAATATCGAGAACCATCGGTAAGCCTGTTATTTTGCAAGCTTCCAGTGTTTCCACCGCATTGAACGTTTTATCATCATTTTCCAATGTTAACCGTTGTCTTAATGAAAGCTCCAGGGCATTCACTTGCTCTACAA
Organism: Paenibacillus sp. EKM10P; assembly: GCF_011800655.1. Classification (NCBI taxonomy): domain Bacteria; kingdom Bacillati; phylum Bacillota; class Bacilli; order Caryophanales; family Paenibacillaceae; genus Paenibacillus; species Paenibacillus sp. EKM10P. The sequence goes on from NZ_JAALET010000011.1 coordinate 33,117, forward strand.
AACGCTGACCTGAGGTCACCTTATCTCCGTATGCACCACCAATATGAATGTTGTTCTTGGCTTCGGCACTAAGTCCCATGGCCTCCAGCATCGCCACGTGGTACTTCAGATCATTAATGGAGCTCTGCAACACTTCAGGACGGGGAGTGCTCAGCACTGTAAAATGATCGGGGTGAAACGATACCCTCATCTTATTCGCCTTGACATAGTCCCCCACCTCTGCAAAATCAGCGGCAAGCGCCTCAAACGGGTCCCAGTCCCGCAGATCCTGATGGGTCGCAAGCGGAATCAGCTTGGATGAGAAACGATAGACCTGAATATCACTCGCACGATTATGACGCAGCAGCCTCAATGTATTATGGAGATTTTCGGCTGCAATCCGTTCTAGCTTGCGGATCGCCGCTTCTCGGTCTCCGATCTTGTTAAAGCTGGCCATGGTCATGGTTTTAGAAGGGGATGCATTTTGCACGGTGACCGACATGGCAACATAACCGAACCTTACGATCATAGATGTCCTTCCTTTCAGCAGTTCGCAGTAGATGGCAAGGCCGCTTTCATTCTGTGACCTAAACCCCTTTTCTACTGATCATACCCGGAAAAGCACCTGCTGATTCGGTGTATTGCACAAAAATGTAAGAAACAAACAGCTAGGATTGCTGCTGTGCTCCAAAAAACATTTCATCCGCCAATGCGGTCTGAATTCTCGATTCTTCTTCGTTCAGCTTACGAATAAGGGTCATTTCTACCTCGGTCACTTCGTCACCTTGGAAATTGATTTCGGCGATACAGCCCACAATCTGAACGATGGCTACTGCCACGTTGTCCACGCTGTAAGCGATGACCTTCTGTCCTGTCGGAAAAACACGCAGGCCGGATTTAACCATTTTGCCACGTCCATATTCCAGCAGTTCATAAAGTTCTTGTTCACTCTTGAATTTGCACACCGAGTTAAATTCAGTTTGAAAGCCCATGTGTAGCCGCCACCTTTCATATTTAAGGGTTTGGTAAAATGCTCAAGTCTATCAATGTATATGAACAAAAAGGAGAGTGATCAGCTCCCCTTCGTTTTTCGTTTATGAGTTCTCATAGTGCAGTGCCGACCTGCGCTCATAACGCTCCAGTGCAAGAGCAATCATGCGATCCAGCAGACTTACATAGGATACGCCGGTTTCTCTCCACAATAATGGATACATGCTGAACGGTGTAAAGCCAGGCATTGTATTCACTTCATTAATAAGGATATGTCCATCTGAGCGTCTGACGAAGAAATCGGCACGGGAAATCCCGCAACCTTCCAGAGCACGGAAAGCTTGCAATGCGGCTTCACGGATACGATCTGCCACTTCCTCGTCCAGTGGTGCCGGAATGAGCATTTCCGATTGACCATCGGTATATTTGGCAGCATAGTCGTAGTAATCACTCGACGACACAATTTCACCCGGTACCGAGGCAATCGGCTCGTCATTGCCAAGTACGCTGACTTCAATCTCACGGGCATCGACGTACTCCTCCACAATCACCTTCAGGTCAAATTGCAGAGCCAGATCAACAGCCTTTTCCAGTTCTTCCCGGTTACTCGCTTTGGAAATACCAACACTTGATCCCAGATTGGCTGGTTTGACAAAACAAGGATAACCCAACTCAGTCTCTATGTTACGCACCAAGTCATGACCGGTTTGTGCCCACTGTGTACTATTAAAATAGCAGTATTTCACTTGCGGCAATCCTGCATGCTCAAACAGCTTCTTCATGACGCCTTTATCCATACCTGCTGCCGAAGCCAGCACGCCTGCCCCAACATAGGGCATATCAGCCATTTCGAACAGACCCTGAATCGTTCCGTCCTCGCCAAAGGTGCCGTGCAGCAGCGGAAACAGTACATCCAGCGTCTGCTCTCCATACAGCTTACCGAACAACGTATCTAATGCCGCCTTGGTGCCACCCTCAGCGTGCTCCAGCTTCAATTGGTCTACTGTAGTCAGAGGCGCACTTAACAGCGTCCCCCTACGCCAATCGCCAGCCTTCGTAATATAAAAAGGAATAATCTCGTATTTCTCATAGTTAAAAGCGTTCATTACCGCATACGCCGTTTGCAGCGATACCTCATGTTCGCCCGATTTACCACCGTACACCAGCCCTACGGTCAATTTTTGATTTGCCATGCCTATCCTCCGCTTTCCTGCTTTCGTCATTGTGCCTGATTTGCTTCACTGTACCTGTTATCCATCATCTCATTTAAAAATAGTCGGCGATGTGATAAAAGCGATATACCGTATTGTCCGTCCACGCATACGAATTTTTATAGTCCCAATAACGATGTCTGGAGCTTACCGTATGTGCATTGACTAGCGGCATGCCGCCAGCATCAAAGGCCGTTACCACCGTGCTGTGCTGGAAAGTTCCGTCACCATCCCAATCATAAAAAATGACGTCCCCCAGCATGAGCTGCTCCGGTCGACTCACCTGCTCTGCGGTCAACCCCCAGGAGCTGGAGCCCAAATACCGCTCCAGACTGTTGGAAACCGCCCAGCTATAGCTCCACAGCTCACGTCCGGCGACCCGTCCTTTATACCACCAGCCCGATTCTCTTTTACCAGTATAGTGGATCGGTGCACCACCTGCAAAGAGGCACTGCGAGATATAATTGGTGCAATCCACGTCAAACGCCTCAAACTCCGGGTTAAAGCTATCCCACCACTGATCTGCATAGGCCGCTGCTTCTTCACGACGATATCGACTGGGGCGTGCTGATGAGCCGAAGCCCAGCACACCACGATTCAGCAGCGGCAGACTTCCTCCCTGATTAAACGACGCTTGTTCAAAAGGAACCTCTCCTCCCGCCGGCTTTCTTTCTGCCGGATCGCGCTCGATCCTCGTCACCTGCCAGGCTTCGCCCTCGCGTGTAAACGTTAGACGCTCCCGTTCAATCCGATCCTCCCGGTGCGTCATCCCGCCCTTCTCATAAAAGAGCCTCACATGCAGTTGTACATCGACCACTGCCTCATCCGGGTTATCCTGCACTATTCGTAGCGGCTTGGCGCGTGTCTCGCTGCGCAGGGGAACAGCGTCCCGTTCGTTGTACCACTGCTCCAATCTGGCCGCACGTGCCGCCCGCTCCATTCGCTGGCCCACCTCCAGGTACTCATCCGGCTGTGGTACACCATTTACCTCACTGCGATTGTACTGATTCACATAAGCAAAAAGGGCCTGTTTCCATTCCCGCTCCCCCATCCCTATCCCTCCATTTTTCGTCTCGCTATCCTTATTCGGGGATAACCACGCTGATATATAACTTCCTTCTTTCCTCTCTGGTCGGATATGCTCTCTATCTATAAGTATGAATCTCTAAAGCTTGGTATGAACATCGAAACGCGGGGGAACGGAACGTTTTATTTTCCAGTCTGAACACGCATAATTTAGGTCAAAAAAACTTTACGGAACCGTCTGAAAACGGTATACTTAATCCAAAAGCAATCATTTTGAAATCATGTTTCATCTAATGAAACGAATTACATTCATCTCAACCTCTTAACTTACGATGCACCACTGAAGATGAAATTGAGAACGCAACCAATTAAAACCAAATGTGCAAGACGCCGAAAAAAGACATCCCTATTTTCCCGCAAGCATCCACTTCAAGGAGGTAATACTTATGTCAGGAAAAGATCAATTCTCCATTGCCCGTAGTTTGGAAGTTAACGGGAAGCCTTATCGCTACTACAGTCTTAAGGCACTGGAGGAACAAGGAAAAAGCGGTGTTGCCAAGCTGCCTTTCTCCATTAAAGTGTTGCTGGAAGCAGCGGTTCGCCAGTTTGACGGACGCGCCATTACGGAAGAACACGTGCAGCAGCTGACAGGCTGGGCTGAGGATCGTGACACCAACAAGGAAATTCCGTTCATTCCTGCACGTATCGTGCTTCAGGATTTTACTGGTGTCCCGGTGGTTGTCGATTTGGCGGCCATGCGTGATACGGTGAAAAAAGCGGGCGGCGATCCGAAACAAATCAACCCGCTCGTTCCCGTCGATCTCGTAATCGACCACTCGGTCATGGTTGATGCCTTCGGTACCAGTGACGCGCTGGACTACAATATTAATGTAGAGTTTGAACGTAACGAAGAACGGTATCGTTTTTTGCGCTGGGCGCAAACGGCATTCAATAACTTCCGTGCGGTGCCGCCGTCCACCGGTATCGTTCATCAGGTTAATCTAGAGTATCTCGCTTCCGTGGCTGCCACCAAAACCATCGACGGCGAAACGGTTGTCTTCCCGGATTCCCTTGTGGGAACGGACTCCCATACGACGATGATTAACGGACTCGGTGTCGTAGGCTGGGGTGTCGGCGGGATCGAGGCAGAGGCGGGTATGCTGGGGCAGCCGCTGTATTTTGTCACTCCCGATGTGATCGGCTTCAAGCTGACAGGTAGCCTGTCGGAAGGAGCTACCGCTACCGACCTGGCGCTGACAGTCACGCAAATGCTGCGTAAAAAAGGCGTGGTCGGCAAATTCGTAGAATTTTACGGCCCAGGTCTGGCCAACATTAGCTTGGCTGACCGTGCGACCGTGGCCAACATGGCACCGGAATACGGCGCAACGATCGGCTTTTTCCCGGTTGATGCCGAAACGCTAGCTTACCTGCGCAGCACTGGACGTTCCGATGAGCAAGTCAGCCTCGTAGAGGAATATTACAAAGCTCAAGGCATGTTCCGCACATCCGATACCCCAGACCCTGTGTTCAGCGATACGCTTGAGCTAGACCTGGCTTCGGTTGTACCGAGTCTCGCAGGACCCAAACGTCCGCAGGACCGTGTTGAGCTAAGCCGCATGAAAGAAACTTTCGAAGGCATTATCCGTACCCCGGTAGACAAAGGCGGCTATGGACTGAGCGATGAAAAGATCGCACAGAAGGTTCCACTGACCCATCCGGACGGCTCCACCAGTGAACTGGGTACTGGCTCAGTCGTGATTGCAGCGATTACAAGCTGCACGAACACCTCCAACCCAAGCGTTATGCTAGGCGCGGGCTTGCTCGCCAAAAAGGCAGTACAACGCGGGCTCAAAAAGCCAGGCTATGTTAAAACAAGCTTGACACCAGGTTCCCTTGTTGTAACGGAATACCTGCAAAAAGCCGGGCTGATCGAACCACTCGAAGCCCTCGGCTTCCATGTTGCAGGCTACGGCTGCGCGACCTGTATCGGTAACTCCGGTCCACTTCCTGACGAAGTGAGCCAGGCCATTACAGACCATGATCTGACCGTTGGCGCAGTCATTTCCGGTAACCGGAACTTTGAAGGACGTGTGCATGCGCAGGTCAAAGCCAACTATCTTGGTTCGCCGCCACTGGTTGTCGCTTACGCGCTGGCAGGTACGGTGAACATTGATTTGACGAATGACCCGCTTGGTTATGATCAGGACAATCAGCCTGTCTACCTGAAAGATATCTGGCCTTCTTCCGAAGAAATCAAAGAAGCGATCAGCCTGTCTCTCAGCCCGGATATGTTCCGCCGCAAATACGAAAATGTATTTACAGCCAACGAGAAATGGAATTCCATTCCGGTTCCTGAAGGCGAATTGTATGAGTGGGATGAAAACTCAACTTATATTCAAAATCCGCCGTTCTTTGAAGGGCTTCAGGATGGCGTGCAGGATATTAAGGAAATCCGTAATGCCCGTGTACTTGCCTTGCTGAATGATTCGGTCACGACTGACCACATCTCGCCAGCAGGCAACATCGCCCCTTCCAGCCCGGCTGGACTGTACTTGAAGGAGCATGGTGTTGAACGCAAGGACTTCAACTCCTACGGCTCTCGTCGCGGTAACCATGAAGTCATGATGCGCGGTACATTCGCCAACATCCGTATCCGCAATAATGTAGCTCCAGGCACCGAGGGCGGTGTGACCAAGTACTTGCCAACAGATGAGGAAATGTCCATCTATGATGCGTCCATGAAATATCAGGCAGCCGATCAGAACCTGATCGTCATCGCCGGCAAGGAATACGGCACAGGCAGCTCCCGTGACTGGGCGGCCAAAGGTACGCTTTTGCTAGGTGTTAAAGCCGTCATTGCTGAAAGCTTCGAGCGGATTCACCGCAGTAACCTGGTCGGTATGGGTGTATTGCCGCTGCAATTCCAGGAAGGCTATGGCTGGTCCAGCTTGGGCCTGAACGGTCGCGAAACCTTCGACATTCTCGGCATTGACAATGACGTGAAACCAGGTCAAGAACTTACGGTTGTAGCCAAACGCGAGGATGGCACCAAGTTCGAATTCCCGGTCACTGCCCGTCTGGACAGCACCGTCGACATCGACTACTACCACAACGGTGGTATCTTGCAAACCGTACTGCGTCAAATGATTCAAGCGTAATGATCGAGTGAATAATGAAAATCCCCTCTCCAATGCGGTGTAAACTGCAATGGAGAGGGGATTTTTTACATGCCCGAAGCATTCAGAAGAAAACACATGCCTATGGTCGAGAATACAACAGATATAAGAACTGTAATGAGACCAGGCAGGCTTTTCAACATTTCAGAGCCTTCTTGGCTCTTGAATCGACGTCTGAGAATAGGCTGAAGCAAAAGCATAATCATAAATGATATGAGGCTAAGTCCACATAACAACCATACCTCAGGAGAGGATTTGTCAACAAAACGGTCAGCCACCCCATTAAAACCGTAGTGGATTGCTACCTTTCTGGGCATTGTCGGATACATGAAAAGGTAGATGACGAAAGGCAAAGCGGACACAAGAAAGGACAACACATTAAAAATATTTAATCTATTTCGCATGGAAGTTCTCCTTTTAGAGCTGATTCAATTCATATTATACACATATCAGCAATTTATATTTTTATATCCACGGCTAAGTAAAAGAGAAATTATGCGATTAGCAAAAGACATTCTCACTGCTAAATGCAAAAAAGCCGATCCTCTCAGGACCGGCTTGCCACTGTATTCTCTTATATCCTTGCCTTCGCATTGCTAAACTACTTCGAAATATCCAAAAAGCCCTCTCCGAATACATCCCGTACGTCATGAATGGTGATAAATGCTGCTGTATCGATAGCTTTTACAATCTTTTTAAGCGCCGACACCTCTTGTTTGCTAATGACGATATATAGGACCTCTTTTGGATTTTTGGTGTAATATCCGTGGCCTGACAGGACGGTAACTCCACGGTCCATCTGCGTAATGACCATCTCAGCAATTTTGTCTTGATGCTCCGAAATGATCATGACCGCTTTTTTCGGATTCAATCCTTCAATCATGAAATCCATAACTTTCGTACCGACGTACAAAATAACGATAGTTAGCATTAATTTTTCCGGGCCAATAATAAAGTAGGAAGAGAAGGCGACAATCAGATCAAAAAACAACAAGGCATAGCTGATATTCCAATCCAGATACTTGTTGGCAATCCGGGCTAAAATGACTGTTCCTGCCGTTGTACCACCAACCCGTACAATTAAGCCAATGCCGACCCCTACCAAAACTCCGGCAAATACGGCATTAATCGTCGGCTCATGCGAATCAATCCGCCAGTTGACTGTTAAATGTAAAAACAGCGAGTTAAAAGCGACCGCAACTATAGTATACAGAGTCGTTCTCTTGTCCAAAAATTTATATCCGACAATCAGCAGCAAGCCATTAATGACCAGATTGACGATCGAGGGAGACCACTGAAACAGGTAGTACAAGATGATCGTGACCCCTGTAACGCCCCCCTCGCCAAATTCATTCGGGATCACATACAGATTAACAGCCAGCGCGAAAAAAAACGCACCCAGAATAATAAATACGATATCTGCAATACTTTTTTTCATATATGCTCTAATCCTCTCTCTAACATTTCAACGGATGAATTGCCAGATGGATTGGCTGACTCTTCTTGCCAAAATACGCTGACAACCAGTTCATGGTATCCACTACCCAACATAAAGTCAATACAACTTTGACACTTTAATTCGCCACCAGACTGCCTTAGTCCAACCTTAGAATTCCGCAAAATTCCGCTAATACAAGGTTATTCGACAAAAAAACACAATCCCGACTACTAAACTGAGAAAACGGGCCTCTAGCCCTTGTTTAGGCCCTAGGCACATTTTCCCCTAAAATGACCATCCTCCTAATACACATTTTGGACACATACGACCATCTTCCTGTTTTATGTCAAAAGCGTTTTACTTTGGATAAATGCGGGTATAATGATTGAAACATTACCAAGCAACCTACACGGCATTACAACATCAAGTACATATACATAGTCCTATACAGACGTCCTAAGCAACTCAATCTGAATTTGACAAAATGGAATTGGAGGAATGACCACATGAATACAATGAACTTAACTGTCCACACCCTGATGCCTTTTCACCACCAATACCAACGTGCCAACGCGGTAAGTATGCAGAAGAAAGAAGATAGCTCGGAGAAGAAGCTCAGCTTTCAGGACATTTTGAATGAAAAAATGGGTAAAAAATAAAGCTCCGTTAATCCGGTAGCATGATCCCGCTTTACATAAGCTGAAAAGCCGTAGTTTTCTACATCGACTGTAGAGAACCACGGCTTTTTGTTACTCACGCGTTTCTAACCCTTGCTCATACGTTTATGGAAATAAACCTCTGACGAGCTTAACTGTACTTTTCGTTGAGGCTTCCCAGTTGATTGACTTTTGTATCGCTACCGATTTTTACTGCCCAGCTTCCCGATACTGCTCTGCCTTCTCTCGCATCCCGGCGGCAACGGCTTCCTCAGTATTCAGTCCCTTATCGGCCGCATAGGCACGAATGTCCTGCGTGATACGCATACTGCAAAACTTGGGACCGCACATCGAGCAAAAGTGGGCTTCCTTGGCCCCCTCTGCTGGTAGCGTTTCATCATGGTAGGACAATGCCCGCTCAGGGTCAAGCGAGAGATTGAACTGATCGCGCCAGCGGAATTCAAAACGCGCCTTGGACAAAGCATCGTCCCGCTGCTGTGCCCGCGGATGACCCTTCGCCAGATCGGCAGCATGTGCGGCAATTTTGTAGGTAATAACTCCTTCGCGGACATCATCTTTGTTCGGCAGACCCAAGTGCTCCTTCGGCGTAACGTAGCACAGCATGGACGTCCCGAACCAACCGATCATGGCTGCCCCGATAGCTGAGGTAATATGATCATATCCTGGTGCGATATCCGTCGTCAGCGGCCCTAAAGTATAAAAGGGGGCTTCCTTACAAATCTCCATTTGTAAATCCACATTCTCCTTGATTTTGTGCATAGGGACATGTCCTGGCCCTTCAATCATGACCTGGACATCATGCTTCCATGCAATTTGCGTGAGCTCGCCCAACGTCTCCAGCTCTGCAAATTGTGCTTCATCATTCGCATCATAGATACTCCCTGGACGCAGACCATCCCCGAGAGAAAAGGCCACATCGTAGGCTTTCATAATTTCACAGATTTCTTCAAAATGCGTATACAAAAAATTCTCCTGATGGTGCGCGAGGCACCAGGCTGCCATGATCGACCCGCCCCGGGATACAATTCCCGTCATTCTATTCGCCGTCATCGGTATATATCGCAGCAATACACCCGCATGGATCGTAAAATAGTCCACTCCCTGCTCCGCCTGCTCAATCAGCGTGTCTCGATACAGCTCCCACGTCAGCTTCTCAGCTTCGCCGTTCACCTTTTCCAGTGCCTGATATAGCGGCACCGTTCCAATCGGTACGGGAGAATTCCTGATGATCCATTCGCGCGTTGTATGAATATTCCGACCTGTAGACAGGTCCATGACGGTGTCTGAGCCCCAGCGCACAGCCCAGGTCATCTTCTCCACTTCTTCCTCGATGGAGGACGTAACTGCGGAATTCCCAATGTTCGCATTGATCTTCACGTGAAATTGGCGTCCAATGACCATGGGTTCGCTTTCCGGGTGATTGATATTTGAAGGTAAAATAGCTCGTCCAGCCGCCAGCTCCTGTCGTACAAACTCGGGCTCTACGCCTTCGCGGATCGCCGCAAATTCCATTTCAGGCGTAATGATCCCTTGCCGCGCATAGTGCATTTGCGTCACAGTACGCCCTTGCGAAGCCCGTAGCGGACGGTTGGTCACGCCGGGAAATTCCACTGTCTCCCGTTTGGAGCCGGGTTTCAGTCCATTATCCTCCGGCTTGACGGCGCAGCCCTCATAAGCCTCCACATCCCCCCGTTCCAGTGCCCAAGCTCGCCGTAATGGTGGCAATCCCTGACGGATATCGACCTGGTAGGCTTCGTCCGTCATCGGACCGCTGGTATCATACACACGCAGTGGCTCATGATGCTCGGTGCCCTGAGGCGTATGTGTGGGTTGTAGCGCGATTTCACGCTCAGGCACAGCAATATCCGGCCGAGAACCTTGAATATACACCTTACGGCTCCCCGGAAAGGGCTTTAGCCCACTGGCTTGCTCCGCTTTGGCCTTCTCTCCCTCTACTTCTATTATTCCCGCCAATCCTGCATCTGCTGATTTCATTCCTGTTTCTTTTGTTCCTTTTGTTTCTGTCGGTTTCATGATCCATTCCTCCCGTATCGTTGAAATGACACACCGATCCGGAACCATTCCCAGGGTGGCGCTGATCTATGCAAAAAAGCCGGTTCCCTAGGGAACCGGCTAATCAAACGAGACAGCTATCCAAACCGATCGCACGTGGAATAATCATATTCCAATGCGCGGCCGTAGACAGCAGCTGCGTATACATTTCAATGGCCGATTACTTCCCTACGCTGGTACGATCCAGATCAGGTGCAAAGGGTCCGGAATCTTGCCTGATTCCATCTCAGCCCGCATTACAGGCTCCCCCAGTAACTGTGATACTTTCTATTCACATGAATTGACGGCTATAACAAACATCCCGCCATCTCTATCAGACTACTTTAAATTTATAGCTTTGGCAACCCTTGTATAATTTCCTTTTGTATTGATTACTGTCACGGAAGCATAAGCCCCATTTCCTTGGCTGCTTCGATCAAAATCGGTGCAAACTCATGCAGCGTCTCGGGCGCAAGTCGACTGACCGGGCCGGATACAGATAAAGCCGCCGTGACCTGTCCCTTTCGGTTCACAATAGGCGCGGCCACAGCCGCAGCTCCTGGCTCACGTTCTTCATAGCTGGTCGCATAGCCCTTCTCACGAATGTCCTGCAGCTGGGCTTTATAAACCTCCGGGTCTACCGAAGGTGGCCATTCTTCACTGCTTAGCAATACATCCAGCTCCTGCGGTGGCATAAAGGCCGCCAGCACCTTGCTGGAGGCTCCCACAGCCAGCGGCATACGCGCACCCACAGGCGCAACCCTGCGGATTGCCTGATTGCTCTGCACGGCTTGTATGCGAATACGCATGCTTCCATCCCGCAGGTACAAGCTGACCGTTTCCCCTAAGCGATCACGCAGTCCTTCCATTGCAGGCTGTAACAACACCGCCGGCTCATCGCTTTGGGACAGATGCGTGGACAGCTCCCATATGCGAAAACCAAGCCTATATTTTTCCGTTTCGGCATTCCGAACGACAAATCCCCGATCCTCCAGCGTAGTCAAAAGACGATGAACAGTGCTTTTATGTAGACCAATTTGGGAGGCAATCTCCGTTAGACCAAGATCAGATTCTGCGGTAAAACACAGCAGTATATCAAGTGCACGCTCTACAGCGCGGACGGTTAATTTACGGTCTTCCATCGTGAACCGCTCCTCTTGTATCCATATTCGTTTCACACTATGAAACATGGTTACATAAATTATATAGAATAGTCGCGGCTACTGTAAACCGATGTTTTTGTGACAACCATATTACAGAACAAGAACAAACATCGACAATTCTTTGCATCATTTTTACTTTTCCGGTTCAGGCGTTGACTTTGGATAATAGCCATCATACGATAATAGGTATCTATACGGACATACCCTACTATTTTCAAGTGGAATTATACCTAAATTTTATGATTCGAAGATCAATTTTATATAAGGAGGCTCTTACATGATTTCGACATCCCAGCGCAACGCTCAGCTACAGACCGCTGTTCAGGAGCCGTCCACCCCACTCTTTAATCCCCGTATGCTGCGGTTCAAGCACGTTGTGATTGCTCTGCTGCTGTCGGTCGTATTTTTTCTGTTGTTTTGCTTTATTGCCTTGCATGCTTACATCGCCTGGGTGCTTACGAATCCCACCGTCGCACCCTTGTACTCTAATCCGATGCAGGCCAAAGGCATGCCTTATGAAGATGTCAGCTTCCCAGCCAAGGATGGTAGCCGCATCGTACAAGGCTGGTATATCCCGGCGGATCAATCGCGGAAAACCATTATTTTCAGTCATGGTTACGGGGCTAATCGCGAAGAAAGCTGGATTCCCATGTATGATCTGGCGCATTATGCCCACAGTCTGAACTTTAATGTGGTCATGTTTGATTATGGATTCGCGTCACAAAACAGCAAGGCCGTCGCAACCGGAGGTAAGGCGGAATCCCAGCAGCTTCTTGGAGCGATTCAGCTTGCGAAGCAACGCGGCTCGTCGGAAATTATCGTATGGGGCTTTTCTATGGGAGCAGGAACCGCTCTTCAGGCGGGCTTGCAAACCAAGGATGTGGACGCAATGATTTTGGACAGTACCTTCCTGCTGGAGCCAGATACACTGTACCATAACATTCACAATCAAATTAATCTGCCGAGACATCCGTCTTTGGAAATTTTGGAGTTGCTGTTTCCAGTCTTAAACGGCACCAGCTTGCATCAGATTCCATATCAAGAGGTTAAAAAGGAGAACTATCCGTTTCCAATCATGTTTGTGCATGGTACACAGGATGAAAAGGCTCCTTACCCCATTGCGGAAAAGCTTGCTGCCAATCAAACCAACCCGCTTTCCAGTGTATGGATTGTCAAAAACGGGATACATGAGCTTATTTTCAGAGAGCATCCTCGTGAATATTTGCGACGGGTATCGACATTTCTAAGCAGTGTGCAGGAGCTGGAGGACAAGAAAACCACTGCTGCTGCCCATAAACAAACGACTACGAAGTAAGAAATTATTTTCAAAACAAGTAATCATCGTCTTAAAGAAGCCTGCCTATGGACACTTAACCCGTGCCGTAGACGGGCTTCTTTTTTTATTTTCCATGAGTAATTATTGTTCTGCGCAACAGGTATAACCTGATGAAGGAAGTTCATAGACATATTCACGGTGAGACGGCGAATATACTGGGTACATATGCATCCAGGACAGATCTGCTAGATCTGCCGGATAGCCATAGCGGGATACGGGAGGTAAAAACGAATGCTGAGTACTTATGGGTCTTTCCTGCCCTTACGTGTGCTGGAGGAAATTCGTCATTGGAAGCAGCAGGAAAGTTGGCACGTGGAAGTGATTAAATCTGCTACTGAAGGGCTAGAGCCTGCTTATGTGCGGCTGCTGGATGATTGGCGAACCGTATTTGAACAAACGGAACGCACCGCCATCGAGCTGCTCGAAGAGCAACGGAGCTCGCTTGATCCGGCAGAACAGGCATGGCAACATCAATGGAAAAAAGAGTCGGCTGTTCCTCAAGCACATACACACCAGCTGGATGAATCATCAGCACATTCAAGGGGATCAGACGCATCAGCGACTGGAGAGAAATCGTTGTCTGAATCAGGCTTGAATTCACAGCCTGCCTCACAGGAATTAAATCGTCGACTGGACGATTTGCTGCAAACCGCGAACCGTCAATCACAAGAATATGTACGGCAGCTAGGTTTGCTGACTGAGCACAGTCATGCATTGCGTCAGCAGCCAAAATCCGCTGGAGTTGTAATACACGCAGCACATGAAAGTCAATATTTCCTGATCTCAACAACTCCCTTTCAAGAGCCCGGCTCCATCGCGCGAGCCGCTGGGTTGTATCATGTAGCGGCAGAGGGTGAGGATTACCCGGAGCAAGCGTTTCGAGAGCGGCATGCCGGCATGAGAGGAGAGGGTTCTGGGGCTACTAAAGGCGTCCAGTCCGGCCAGGCTCAACCTTCGCCAGCAGAAAAGTCCTTAATCGGTCGCCCGGTCCCTATTGGCGGACATCGGCTCCCTCCGCTTCCTTACCCTTATAATGCGCTTGAACCGTACATTGATGAAAAAACGATGCGTATTCACCATGACAAGCATCATTTGAGCTATGTGAATGATCTGAATAAAGCGGAAAAGAAACTGGAAGAAGCCCGAAAAACAGGTGATTTTGGCCTCGTAAAGCATTGGGAACGTGAACTGGCATTTAATGGTGCAGGTCATTATCTGCATACTCTTTTTTGGACGATCATGAGCCCTCAAGGCGGTGGAAATCCAAGCGGACCGCTGGCTGAACAGATTAAAAAGGATTTTGGCAGCTACGATGCCTTCAAAAAGCAATTTAGTTCAGCAGCCGAAAAGGTCGAAGGCGGCGGCTGGGCCATTCTGGTGTGGAGTCCGCGCGCCGGGCGGCTTGAAATTTTGCAGGCCGAAAAGCACCAGAACCTGACTCAATGGGAGTCTATTCCGCTTCTGGCGATCGATGTGTGGGAACATGCATATTACTTAAAACATCAGGCTGAACGCAATAAATACATCGAAGATTGGTGGCATGTCGTCAACTGGCCTGAGGTGGAAGCGCGCTACGCTCAAGCCTCCAAGCTGAGATGGCAACCATTCTAAGCTAAAATAAACTACACCTGCAAATCGTACCGCTCTCTGAGCGCTGCCATCTGTTCTGCCAATCCTTCCAGTTGCACCAGCGAGCCATCGGCAGGCAAAATGGCCGCCCGACTCTCGACTACACGGCGTAGCGATGCTGTGTACGCCTCGACAGACGGCACTCCGGCCAGCTCTGCCAGGCTGCCCATCGTTGCCGGATTAACCCGGGGATAATCCGGCTGCTGCACGCCTGCCGGTGTATCCCCGGCTGCCTCCCGATAAAACTGCTGCACCGCCTGTGCGCGCTCTGCTCCGTGGCCCTCAATCATCACAAAGGCCGTGATGATATACGCCTTGGCTTGACGCCGCTGTGCAATGCCGCAAAACTTGCGTCCTCGGACGCTCACATCGTAATCCCCGGGACAGAAGGACCCGATGATCTCTCCAGTCTGCGCCTCGGCAGACCACGGGGCCAGCGCATCGGCAATCAGCCCTGCCATGAGCCGAAAATCCTCATGCAGGCTGATGGCCCGCTGCGGATTCGGCAGGATCAAGGACAGGTTCAGTACCCCCCTGTCCAGCATGACAGCTGCTCCACCTGAAGGACGCACGCATACCCACGTTCCTGAACTACGCACTCGCTCCATCGCCTGTGGAGCGTTGGGAAGCCTGCGGTCCCGGTGACCAATCACAAGCGCTGCCGGATGCCGCCATACATGCAAAATGGGCGCAGCTCCTTTCCCTACTTGCCGACAAGCCAGCTCCTCCCAAGCCAGCGGAAACAATACGTCTTCCTGAGTAGTCATCAGTGGCGCTTCCAACCATTGCAACTCAGGCAATGCTGTTGTTATTTCTGTTGAGCTATGTATATGGTCCATACGTTATCCCCTATCTTAAAAATAACTTTTATCCATAGGCTAATCGTAATTTTCAAGGCAGCATGCTGCTATTTTTTTATTTCATCTTCTTCACAGTAGCTATCCCATTGTCACTATTACCGATGTTAACAAAAAAAGGCGGCTACGCCTATGCGTAAACCACCCTTTTTTTATCACTAACCATTGCATTCTGTTCAATTATTCCTTGATCAGGGACAAGAACTCTGCGCGTTGTGCTGCATTATCACGGAACGTACCGCGTACGGCAGATGTTACCGTTTTGCTGCCAGGCTTTTTGACACCTCTGGCACACATGCACAAGTGTTCGCCTTCCACGACCACCATAACTCCGTGAGCGGAGACCGCTTCATTTAAAATATCAGCGATCTGCGATGTAATACGCTCCTGTACCTGCAATCGGCGGGTCACCGCCTCCACCAAACGGGCTAGCTTGCTTAGTCCTACAATTTTACCGCTGGGTACATAGCCGATATGCACTTTTCCGAAGAAAGGAGCCATATGGTGTTCACACTGACTGTAGTAGACAATATCCTTCACGATTACAAGCTCCTCGTGATTCTCGTCAAATGTCACACCCAGCGCATCTCGTGGATCAACCTCATAACCCGCAAATATTTCCTCATACATGCGCGCAACGCGTGCTGGTGTTTCCAACAAACCTTCACGCTTGGGGTCCTCACCGATCAGTTTTAAAATCTGCTCCACATGGTACTCGATTTTATCCCGGTTATCCGCAGCTTTGCGGTTAATATAATCTTTTACGCCAGCCACAGTAATCCTCCTCTATGCAGCAACCTCATGCGGCATCCGTACTCACGTTGCTCATTATTTCCGACGGCCCTGATTTTTACGCGCACCAGGCTGATTTTTGGAGAACTGTTGGTTCTTCATCATCTGCTGGGCTTTTTGCATCTGTTTCCCATTCAGGTTGTAGCCCATCTGTTTGGCCATTTTTTGCAGCGTTTCAGGGTCGTTCTGCATCTTTTCAAGCTGTTTGCGAAGATAATAAGCACCGATGAAAAATCCCCCGACCAAGCCAACAATCAGGGTAATAATCGGAATGACAATATTCCACACCACGAAGTCGTCACCTCTGTATATTTATATGAGACATCTTGAATTACACGAACCTATCATAGCAAAACATGGGACAGCTAGCAAATTACTTTTTGCAAACATATGTCCTTATTCCTTCTCCAAATCCAGCAGCTTCATTTTGACTGGCAAGCCTCCGGCATAGCCAACCAAACTACCGTTTGCACCCGATACACGGTGGCATGGAAACAGGATAGGCAATGGATTTTTGTTATTGGCTTCGCCGACAGCACGTATCGCCTTGGCTCGTCCAATCGATTCTGCAATATCTTGATAGGACACACTTTGTCCGTACGGAATATTTTGCAGTGCGCGCCATACCTGCTCTTGAAAAGGAGTGCCTCTCAAATCATAGGCTATACTGAATTCCCGTCGTTCTCCCGCAAAATATTCACGCAGTTGTTCTGCAGCTTCGCGCAGCTTTTCCGGCTCCTGTACATAGACATATTCCCCGACCCATGTCCGGGCCCATTGCTGAAGCAATGCTTCCTTCGCATAAAAAGAGCTATAGTCAATTCGGCATAGACCTCGATCCGTAGCACACAGCGTCAGAGTGCCCACAGGCGTCTCCATTTCGTCATAATAAATCTTAGTTGGACCCTGTGAATCCTCCGTCTTTAATTCAGCAGAAGTTTGCTGCTCTGCCTGCTCTTGTTCCGCTAGCTTGGAATGCGCCTGCGCGATCATTTCGCGTACTTGCTCATGTTGTTCCTTCTCTGATGCTTGCTTGATCGCTGTCATAGCGTTTTCCCCTCCTATTCGACTTAAAGCCCACGCCGCCGTGCCTCGCAGCTCGGGACGCGGATCATCCAATAAAACCTCCGTCAATTTGGGCACCGCGCTAACATCCTTGAAATTGCCAAGACCAATGACTGCATTACGTTGAATCGGCTTCTTCCCCCGCCAAGCCGCCGCACTTTGACCAAACCGGTCTTTGAATTCACGATTGCTCAAATCCAGTAACGGTAACAGCAACGGCTTCACAATTTCAGGATCGGGTGTAAGCTCGGGATGATGATCCCAGTTGAGGCCTCGATTTTTGGGACATACGATTTGGCACGTATCACATCCATACAGCCGATTCCCTATTTTCAGCATAAACTCCTCGTCCAAAAAGCCCTTGGTTTGCGTCAAAAAGGACACACACCGCTGGGCATTCAGCTGTCCCGGACCTACAAGCGCACCGGTAGGACATGCATCCAAACATTTGGTGCACTCTCCGCAACCATCCGTAACCGGTTCATCGGGCTGGAAGGGAATGTTCGTCAACAGCTCCCCGAGATAAATCCATGACCCCAGTGTCGGTGATATCATCATCGTATTTTTGCCGCTAAAGCCAATCCCTGCGCGTTCCGCAACGGCTCGGTCCGACAATTCTCCAGTATCCACCATGTTTTTCAACAGTGCATCAGGTACCCGCTCACTTATAAAAGCCTCCAGCTTTTCCATCGCTTCCCGCAGTACCAGATGATAATCTTTGCCCCAGGCTGAACGCGCCATAATACCACGGTATTTTCCCTTGTCCGACTTCGGCGGGTCCTTCATTTTCGAAGGATACGCCACCGCAATGGCAATCAGGGATGCGGGCTGCGAGCCATACAGCTCTGGATAGATACGCTTATCAATATCGGGCTCCTCAAAGCCGGATTCATAGCCTTTAGCACGGTGCTCTTCCAATATAGCTTTCAGAGACAGAAAGGGATCGGCGGATGCGAACCCGATGGAATCAATCCCCAGCCCTGGAGCTGCCTCAATAATTTCCTGCTTGAGCGAAGCCCAAGTCGAAGCCGTTCCGGTCGCCGTCCGAGTTAGTTCGCGTTGCATCCGATACTCACCTCTCATTCACAATTCTTCGTGACAGATAGGAGAATGATGTATCATTCTCCTATCTCAAATTTCAACAGAAAATAGCAGCAGATGCTACCGTAAATTTTTAACAGCACTCGTCGCCAGAAAATCACAGCGATTATTCAGTTCGTTGTCACTGTGGCCCTTCACCTTCACATATTCAACCTCATGCTTACCCATTAGTGCCCATAGTTCTTCCCAAAGTTCCTTGTTCTCCACTGGCTGATTTTTACTGTTGCGCCAGCCATTACGGAGCCAATTCTTAATCCAGCCTTGTTTGAAGCAATTGACGACATAGGCAGAGTCACTGTGTACTTTTACACGGCACGGCTCCTTGAGCAGCTTCAGCGCTTCAATCACCGACTTGATCTCCATGCGGTTGTTTGTCGTCATCTTTTCGGCACCCGACAGCTCCTTACGATGCTCTCCATACAGCAAAACAATCCCCCAGCCCCCTGGGCCCGGGTTCCCCGAACAAGCACCGTCGGTATAAACCATCACTTCTTTCATCGTCCTCTTCCTTTCCTGATTGGGAATCGCTGATCCGTTGTAGCTCTGATCGGGTCGCACGTATTCCGCATTGATTTCAGACTCATAACTGCTCTATAGCCACTTCCACTCCGAGATCGGCCAAAATATAAACTCTGCACGTCCCAGTAAATCTTCAGACTTAACGCTGCCAAAGTACCGGCTATCCTTGCTTGCAGCCGTATGGCGATTATCTCCCATGACAAAGAAGTGTTCTGGCTCCACCGTAAAAGGACCGTAATCACCATCCTCCACGTCCGAGTTGGTGTACGGTTCATTTAGCAGCTCACCGTTTACATATAAATGATTATGCTCAATCCGAATGACATCTCCGGGAATACCTATGACTCTTTTCACTAAAAATCTTGGGCTGGACAGTTTGGAATCGGGATCTTTTAAAATCACAATGTCCCCTCTTCCCGGATCATGAAAATTATAAACCAGCTTGTTAACGAACAAATGCTGGCTTTCCATTAGCGTCGGCTGCATCGAATGTCCTCTGACCGTAGACAAGTTAAATACAAACAGGTTCAGAAGCAGCAAGACAACCATCGCGATCAGCAGAGTGACTAACCAATCGCGTATGTAACCAGAGCGACCTGCCTGTTTGGACGTTTCCGGTGAAGGAAGCGGGTCTGACGAAGGAGCCAAAGCGTCCATAATTAACCTCCTCAACCCTGTTATAAATAGAAAAGCATATCCCGTACCCGATTGCAACGGTTACTCAGATATGCTCTAAATGTAAATATTATACTTCGTTTCTGTATATCGAATACCGATTAATGAGGTGCCAAAATACTCAGCTTCTGAAACGCCTGTAAAATCTGGCTTGCTCCGTAGCCCATAGCTTCGTACAACGGCATGGCCGCACTGTTATGCTTGTCCCCTGCTACCCAAATACGGCTAACCTTACGTTGCTGAAAACGCTGCTCCATGGACTCCACAAGCGATTTCCCGATTCCCATCCGACGATGATCCGGGTGAATAGCAATACGATAATAACAACCATGATTCTGATCAATCGTGCCAATCAGGGCACCAACGATCTCTCCCTCTTCTTCGGCAACGACGATCAAACCGGAATCCCACGAAAGCTGACGGGCAAAAGCACCCACCGTCTCTTTGTAGCACTCCTCCGACAAGGCAATTTGCATGAGCTCCGTTACTGAATTCACATCACTTAATTGAAAGGAACGAACGTGCATAGTAATATCTCCCTTTTCGTAAGCATAATAAATAAATTGAGACAGCACCGTCATTTTTACATAAATCCATAAAGCGCTTATCATGGTGTTAATCACAAGGCATTATGATAAAAATGCATACGATCTGCTATATATGAAATGAAGAACAGGAAAAGGGTGTATGCCCTCAAGTTTGTCGTGTCATAGACATGACAGTTTATAGCAGACGACAAAAAAGCCCAAAATTCTGCTTCCTTGACCATTAAACCATACTTTTTGACGGAATACATCCCTTTTTCTCATGTAAGCGCTGTATATAAAGCGTTTACATTTTAATGTTCACAATTTACCTCTTATTACCTATGTATTATGTATTCCAATCGTGTTTTTGGACATGCTAGCTACCAGGCCCAATTGCCCAGTTTGGTATTTTACAAACAAAAATGTTGAAAAAATAGGCTGAATGCGGTTTAATATAACTATCGAGGGTATTATTACATAGGAACACTTACCCAACCATATAACCAGGAGGGATTTTATTATGGCATTTCAATTACCTGAACTTCCTTACGCAAAAGACGCACTGGAACCACATTTTGATGCACTGACAATGGAAATTCACCATGATCGTCACCATAACACATATGTTACGAACTTAAATGCAGCTCTGGAAAGCGCTCCTGAACTGCAAAGCAAAAGCCTGGAGGATCTGATCTCCAATCTGGACAGCGTTCCTGAAAGCATCCGCACTGCGGTTCGCAATAACGGTGGTGGACACCACAACCACAGCCTGTTCTGGGAAGTTATCGGTCCTAACGGCGGTGGACAGCCAACAGGTGCAATTGCTGAAGCCATCAACAACGAACTGGGCGGCTATGACAAATTTAAAGAAGACTTCACTAAAGCAGCTACAACTCGTTTTGGTAGCGGCTGGGCTTGGCTGGTTGTCGGCAAAGACGGCAAATTGGCGATCACTAGCACTCCAAACCAAGATAGCCCGCTGTTCGAGGGTCTGACTCCGGTTCTTGGACTGGACGTTTGGGAGCATTCTTACTACCTGAAATATCAAAACAAACGCCCAGACTACATTGCAGCTTTCTACAATGTAATCAACTGGGATGAAGTCAACAAACGTTACGCGGCTGCAAAGAAATAAGCCAGTAACAACATTCTTATCCTAAATCATGAAGGGCTGTCTCTAAAGTAGATTTTCTACGAATGAGACAGCCCTTTTGGCATTCTGTGGTAAACTGGTGGAAATCATTCTTTATTACAGTCCCTGGAGGGTAATGGATGCAGACTTTTTTTCGTTACAATTGGATGGTTCGGGAACAATGGTACCGCTGGTGTGAAGAGGTGCCGCAGGAGGAACTGCTGAAAGAACGCATCGGCGGGGTTGGCGGCATTCTAAAAACGCTCTTTCATATCGTTGATGTAGAATGGAGCTGGATTCAAATCATTCAAGGCAAACCTGATTTTCAGGAAGACTTCTCTCAGTATAATACGCTGAATAAAGTCCGCGAGCTGGATGCAAAGTTTCGACTTGATGTAGAGCCGTTCGTACTCGCCTGGCATGAAGGTCTGGAACGAAAAAGGTTTGAAGATCACCTCCCGGACGGCAGAATTGCGATTGATGCCTGGGGTGAGGTAATGCGCCATGTCATTGCCCACCAGATTCATCATATCGGGCAGTTATCCGTATGGTCGCGCGAGCTTGGCAAGCCTCCGGTATCAGCCAATGTGATCGGCAAAGGGCTGATTGAGAGCGATCCCTCCATATAGGTACGATATCCGTAACTAAAAAGGAGTAGAAAAGAGCCTTTAAGCTCCTCCTACTCCTTTTTATTCATAAACTTCGATTCATTCCTTAAGATATTACTTTTGACCTCTTGCTCTTGATCATACCGTAAGCCAATGTAAATAATGCTCCGCATAACAGGGCAATCAGATGAGCAACAAGATAATTGATATGACCGTGGTTATCTGATGCTGCAATTGCAAAGCCAGGAAGAGCCGTGGTTCCGAATCCTATGGCTGTCAGCTTGCTTAAATATACATATGCCCCTGCAACCATTCCTCCAAGGCAACCAGCAATTAAAGGGAATTTATACTTTAAAGTGACCCCGAAGATGGCTGGTTCCGAGATTCCAAAAAGTACAGACCCGAATGCAGAGTAACCCAGTTCTTTAACCTTGGTGTCTTTGCGATTCAAAAGAACATACCCCAAAACGGCGCCCCCTTGAGCCATCAAAGCTACCGATGCCAATGGATTAATAAAATTTCTGCCTGTATCGGTTAACAACTGTGCTTCTACCGCGCCCATAACATGGTGCAAACCCGTAATAACGATGATCTGCTGAATACCTGCAAAAAACATAAATCCAAATATCCCCAGGTTTTGCGTCATCCAAAGCAACGAAACAGTCACCAGACTGGCCAACTCTCGCCCAAGAGGGCCGATAATGGTAAACAGAAGCAGGGAAGAAACAATGACCGTCAGCAAAGGGGCCAAAAATAGTTTAATCATGTCTGGAACCTTTTTGTTAAAAAACTGATCCAACTTGGCTACCACATATCCCATCATTAGAGCAATAATAATACCGCCCTGAAAGCCAACCAACTGTACGGGAAGCCCGAAAAGACTGATCGATTCCGGATTTTGGCTTCCTTTAGCTACCTCAAAAGCATCCGCCAAGGCCGGATGAAGCATAATCGCACCTAGCACAAGCCCGAGAATTGGACGACCACCGTATCTCTTGGTTGCAGAATACACAACAAGCAGCGGCAGGATGGTGAAAATCCCTGTGGAAACGATCTGAACAAAGCGATTGATCCCTTGGAAAATTGGATACATCTCCACAATCGATTTAGGGCCGAATAGCCCCTTTTGACCTAGCAGCCCGGTGATCCCCATTAACAATGCGGCGGCAAGAATTCCAGGCATGATCTCAATGAAGACATCTGACAGCGATTTAATCGCTTTCTGAAAAGGATTTTGCTTTTGTGCGGACTTCGATTTGACATCACTTAATGACATATCTTCCGTTCCAGTCAGTTTGGAGAACACAGCATAGATATTATTGACCAACCCTGCTCCAAAAATGATCTGCAGTTGATCCCCTGCTATGAAAACACCTTTAACCAGATCAATATCCTCAATCTTCTTTAATTCCGCTTTTTCATTGTCCTCAAGGACAATTCTTAGTCTTGTGGCACAATGGGCCACACCGATAATGTTCTCTTCACCACCGATATATTTTAAAATTTCTTGAGATATTTGCTTATAATGCTTTTCTTTTGCTTCCATCTAGTAAAACCTCCTCTAGCTGAATCAGATGTCCTCTTTAACAAATCTCCAGAACATGCCTAAAAAGTCCTGCTTCACCCTGGCAAGCGTTATGCCAACATGCATTAATTCATCACCACCGAACAGCTCACCCGTTTCTATATTTCTGTAAACGTAGTCTGGATTCAGACCTTTGAATTTTAACGTTTTAATCGCAGCAGCCGGTTGGGATAAAACCTTGAAATAGCTGGCCGCCATTTCCGTTTGATCCTCTGACACAAAGCTCCATGCGGCTTCATTTTCATCAAATGGATTAATAATTCTGTAAAACTTTCCAAACTGAATGAGCGATCTCATTTCTTTATACAGAGCTATCTGTTGTTTTACCACTTCTTTTTCTTCAACGGTTAATGCCGTCAGATCCAGCTCATATCCTAAATTCCCGGCCATGGCGACATAACCTCTGGTCTCCAATGGAGTTATTCTGCCCACTTGATGGTTAGGTACCGTGGAGACGTGTGCGCCCATCGTAATCGGAGGGTAGACAAGACTTGTTCCCCATTGAATTTTCAGTCGGCAAATGGCATCCGTATTATCACTTGTCCAAGTCTGAGGCATGTAATAGAGCATACCGGCATCAAAACGGCCTCCTCCACTAGAGCAGCTCTCGAATAAGACATGAGGAAACTTCGATGTAAGCTCTTCCATAACACTGTAGAGCCCCAGAATATAACGATGCGCCGTCTCCCTTTGTCTTTCAGGTGGTAAAGCAGCCGAACCCACATCTGTCATGTGACGATTCATGTCCCATTTCACATAAGTAATTGGAACATCCGATAAAATGTCGGAAACCGACTTAACGATGTACTCACACACTTCCTTCCTCGATAAATCCAACATAAGCTGATTTCTGCCCAACGTATACGGACGATCAGGGACATGGATACACCAATCGGGATGCTTTCTGTATAAATCGCTGTCTATGGATACCATTTCAGGTTCAAACCACAAGCCAAACTCCATACCCAGATTTCGAATGCGGTTGGCAAGATCCGGCAAGCCATCTGGAAGTTTGCGACGATCCACCACCCAATCGCCTAATGAAGTATTGTCATCATCACGCTTTCCAAACCATCCATCATCTAATACAAACAGCTCCACTCCTACACTTTGAGCTTCCTTCGCCAACTGCTCAATCTTGTCGGCATCAAAGTCAAAATAGGTGGCTTCCCAGTTATTAATCAGGATCGGCCGCTCCTTGTCACGAAATGGTCCACGACATAATCTGTTCCTGTATAAATCATGATAAATTCTCGACATACCACCCAAGCCATTTTCGGTGTATACCATGACGACTTCTGGCGTTTGGAAGGATTCCTCTGGTTCAAGCAACCATGTAAAATCAAAAGGATTAATCCCCATCGTAACTCTAGTGTTCCGATAGGAATCAACCTGAGTCTGGGCCGTAAAGTTCCCGCTGTACACCAGATTAAAGGCGTACACTTCGCCCTGTTCTTCATCTGTTCCTTCCCTTACAAGTGCCATAAAGGGTGCTTGTTGAGGGCTGCTGGCTCCGCGGCAGCTGTCTACCATTTGAATCCCGGGTAAAATTTTTCGTCTTGCTATATTTTTTTCATTATTATGCGCACCGTACAAGGTAATGAGTTCGTACTCATCATCACGAAAATCCACACTAGCACTTAATGCTCTAAGCAACTTTAGCTGCTGCTGACCTTCATTATCGAAACGGACTGAACGGGTAATGACATCCCCTTTTTGATATAGGCTATAGGATAGTACAACCCTTACATCAATTAATGGGTCTTCAAGGATGATTTCCAGTGTTTCTACTTCGCCATCATCCTCCGCATACGTAGAAGGAAGCCCTTTCAATTTTGGTTTGCCTTGGTAAACCCGATGTTCTTTATACCGAAAATCTGTCACTGTAGAACCATTCTCCAATTGAAGCTGATACGCAGGAATCCTGAAGTCACTATTTCCAAATGACGGGTATTCCTGTGGGATGGTATCCAGTGAAAAGGCTCGATCCGCCCCATCGGGATTAGGTGAAAATCCTCTATCCATGAAGATGATTTTGTTGCTCCCCCGATAGGTCTGAATTCTCTTCCCCCAATACAGATGAGCTAAATAACCATCACGTATAACCTGCATGACATAACTCGTATTGCTGCCTTGTAAATGGAATAAAAGCTTCTCTTTATCAATGTATATAGCCATAGTAACCCCCTTGTAGCGCCAATAGTAATATTTTCAAAAAATATAAATTATGTTGTTTCCTTGTTTCTTACACCCTAATAATAATTGAATAGTTTTAATAATTATATGGAATAATGTAGACTCTATATGAAACGGTGTGATAATATGCAGAGATGAATTAAGAGGTGAAACCAAATGAGTTCGCATTTTTCCAATCATTCCTATAACAACCTGGATCTTAATTTATACACCTGTGGCAAAGAAAGCTGTACCAGCAAACACTCTTATGGTCCAGCCATTCGAAGCGGGTATATGGTGCATTTTATTTTAAAAGGAAAAGGGATCTTTAAAGTCAATGATAAAATCTATCATTTGGAGAAAAACGATGCTTTCTTTATTGAGCCGAAGGTTTTAATTTACTACGAAGCGGATGAAGTCGACCCGTGGGAATATGCCTGGATCGGTTTTAATGGGGTGCAAGCCAAAGAATATCTAAGCCGAACCTGTATCAATAGGGATAATCCCATTTTCCAGTTCGAAGCCGAGGGCAGCCTTGCCCGCTGTATGGAGAGCATCGTCGTTTCTTCTACGCTGAAATCCAACAAAGACCTGCTGCTTGCATCCAAGTTGTATGAATTTCTATATCTGATGTTTGAACTTTATCCTAATCAGGAAGTCAACAATGAGGTAAGACAGCAGCGGTATATTAAAGAAGCGCTTCTCTTTATTCAGCAAAACTATTCACATTTCATTACCGTAAGTGACATTGCCAAGTACATTTCAATTGACCGTTCATATTTGCACCGTTTATTTAAACAGCAACTCAATAAGTCACCGCAGGAATTTTTATTGCACTTGAGGATTGAAAAATCTTGCTCCCTATTAAAAAATACTTCCCTGAAAATCGGAGATATTGCTCGATCAGTAGGGTATAAAGATGTACTCCTATTCTCCAAGATGTTCAAAACGGTCAACAAATTAACTCCATCCGAATACCGAAAACATCACCAAAAATAACACGCTTTGTTCGTAACTAATTTAGGCATTTTCATTCCAGAAACAAAAAAATAGCAGCAGCATGGAGTAACCTCAAGTCCATACTGCCGCTATTTTATTAACATCAGTTCTCTTTTTGCTTCGTATAATACTCGGTGATCAGATCAAGGAACACCTTGGGAAACGCCAAGGTGGACATATCTGCCTCGCTGATCCAACGGTACCCCGCCGGCAGCGCATTGTGCGCGTGCTCTGCGTGCTCTGCGTGCTCTGCCTGCTCAGCCAGTGCAATCAACGCACCTGGCTTCGCCGCGGTGCTGTAGCTGGCCCGCTGCTCGGCAGCCAGCGGCTGTTCGCCCGCCTTCCCGGCAGGGGCGGCGACCTCTTCACACTGGAACACACGCAGGTTCCAGTGAATGTGGCTGAACGTGTGCTCCGCCTCACGTACAAACCGCACCGGGCGCGCATGCACACCCTCTGCCAACAAATGAGCCGCCAGATGATCCATAGCTGGCTCATCCGGCACCGGGCCGTTGTAGCCCTCCGGCCCGGCAAGCTCATGCGGCAGCTCCCACATGCGGGCCAACAGGCCCTTGGCCGGGCGTTGCCGTACAAGCAGGCGACCTGCGTTCGCGCCGCTGCCCTCGATGAGGGCGACGGAACGCGGCTCCAGGCGCGGCGGCTTCGCTTTTGTTTTGACTGGCAGCGTCTCCTCGCGGCCTGCCAGCCTGCCCGAGCAATGCTCCATGACCGGACAGGTCAGGCAATGGGGCGACTTTGGCGTGCAGACTAGCGCTCCCAGCTCCATCAGCGCCTGATTAAAATCAGAGGCTCTCCCTTCGGGAATCAGCTCCCTGACCAGACTTTCCATATGCGACCGCGTGCTACCCTTCATAATATCCTCTTCAATGAGGAAATAACGTGACAGCACACGCATCACATTCCCGTCTACAGCAGGCTCTGGTCGATTAAAGGCAATGCTCATAATGGCCCCCGTCGTATATGGACCTACACCTTTCAGTGCCGCAACAGCCTGCGTATCATCCGGCACCTGCCCACCGTGAAGCTCAACTACCTGTTTCGCTGCCGTTTGCAAATTCCGGGCCCGTGAATAATACCCCAGCCCTTCCCATAGCTTGAGCACCTCCTCCTCGGGCGCTTCCGCCAGCGCTTCAATCGTCGGAAAACGTGAAATAAAGCGATTAAAATACGGAATGACCGTATCGACACGTGTCTGTTGAAGCATAATTTCCGAAATCCAGATATAAAAAGGATTGCGATGGCGGCGCCACGGCAAGTCGCGTTTGTTACGTGTATACCAATTCAACAGTTCAAAGCTAAAATAACGCTTTTGTTCCAATGTATTTGTAGTCATCCCATCACGTCTCCTTATATTCGACAATCACAAAAGCAGAGGCAATGTTAGGCTGATGTGTAATACTCAAGTGAATGCTGTAATTCGAGTCACCCGTATTCGGCAATCTCAGTCGATCCCACGCAGACGAAGACAAATAAACTACGGGCTTCCCCCCAGGTTCAGGTAAAATATCCATATCACTGAACCCGATGATTTGTCCAATTCCACAGCCGAAGGCTTTCGTTACCGCTTCCTTGGCGGCAAAGCGCCCTGCTACGAACTCCGCTAGCCTCCCCTTGCGTTCCACTGCAAGCTCGCGTTCTGCCGGGGTCAATACCCGATTCAAAAATGCATCTGCATATTTACCTGCCAAAATATGAGCCATACGGCTTATTTCCAGCACATCATGTCCAATTCCGTAGATCATTTGGGTATTCCCCGCCCTTTTTTTACTTTACTGGATCTATTGTAACAGTGCGTCCACACCCTGGCGAGTCGCAAAGGCGTAAAAGCGCCACCAAAATATGTTAAAATGAGAGAGGCAATCAGTGAATGCTTGAAATTCGCGGATATGCCGGTTTAAAAACTCCCGTAGAAAGGAAGGATAGGATGTCAGAAACAATTGTGGTTGAAGCAGGTACCGATGCAGGAACAGATGCGGTGATCCGTGCCTCCTGGTTTCCCGCTAAAAATACGGCCAAAAGCCTGCTCATCATCGCTCATGGCTACAAAGGATTTAAGGATTGGGGTATGTTCCCCTTTATAGCAGAAGCATTGAGTATGGATAACCATGTGGTAACCTTCAACTTTTCACATAATGGCATAGGTGAGGATCTGGAGAATTTTACCGAGCTGGAAAAGTTCGCACGCAACACCTATAGCCGCGAACAAGAAGATCTGGTACTATTGCTGTCCAATCTGAGAGCACGCCATGAATTCAGAGAATTGCCGTTGTTTCTGTTAGGACATAGCCGAGGTGCGGGAAGCTGCTTTGTATATGCTCTAGATCATCCCGGCGAGATTGCTGGCGTCATTTCATGGAATGGCGTAACAGATCTTGATCTGTTTACTTTACCGCAAAAAGAAGAAATGCGTGCCAAGGGACGCAGCTATGTGCAAAACGCCAGAACCGGGCAACAGCTTCCGCTGGATGCTGTCATTCTGGACGACCTGGAGCACAATCGCGAGCGTTTTGCCATTGTAGACAGACTTGCCAACAGCCAGCTCCCAGTTGTGCTTATCCAGGGAACCGAAGACTCCAAACGTCTACGGGAAGGCTCTGCCCAACTCACCTCCGTTCGTCCCGATATCGAGTGGGTACAAATTCAAGGCGGCAATCATACTTTTAACACGGTTCACCCATTCCAGGGAGGCAGTCTTCAACTGGATCAGGCGATTACCGAAACCCGCCGCTTCATTGACTGGATCACCAATTAGGCAATAGCCCCTTCAATACAAACGGCGATCCGCCGGGCGGATCGCCGTTTGTATTTAGTTCAGCATTTTACAATTCCAAAATGATTCATGCTTACACTCCTGGAATGCTTGTCCGCTTATGTGCTGTACGTGTAAAAAAGCTTTCCAGCTTTTCGCGGGCTGCGGGGTCAATTTCCTTGCCTTCCAGATAGTCGCTGTTTGCTTCGTAGGAGATCCCCAGTTCCTTTTCATCCGTCTGGCCTTCCCACAATCCTGCTGTAGGCGCTTTGTCCAAAATAGCCTGCGGAACTCCAAGATAGCTGGCTAACAAACGTACCTGACGTTTGTTGAGCGTACTGAGCGGTGTAATATCGACCGCACCATCACCCCATTTGGTATAA
Source organism: Paenibacillus sp. EKM10P (assembly GCF_011800655.1). Lineage (NCBI taxonomy): Bacteria > Bacillati > Bacillota > Bacilli > Caryophanales > Paenibacillaceae > Paenibacillus > Paenibacillus sp. EKM10P. Next base: position 62,982 of record NZ_JAALET010000011.1, read on the forward strand.
AAGCCTGTAATGGCTTCTGAAGCATGATCTGTACCCACGACGAGCAGGTTCAGTTCATTCGCGAGTGCGTACTGAACCACCATACGTGTTCTTGCCTTTACATTCCCTCTCACTTGCGGAGTGATGGAACGTTCCAGACCCATATCCTTTAATGCATGCTCCACTTCCACGGCAACCTCATCCACGGCTTCCTTAATGTTCGTTTCCCCAGCATATTTCAAATTGAACGCTTTAGCCACTGCGTAGCTATGATCGATATCTTCCTGTTGACCATATGGCTGGAATACACCTAGCGTTTTGTATTCTTGCCCTTGCTCCTGCGTCAACTCATCTGTAGCCTGCTTGCACAAGGCGGCAGCTACGGCACTGTCAATTCCGCCACTAATGGCGATCAACAGCCCTTTGCTTCCTGTTTTTGTTACGTACGACTTGAGGAAATCCACACGCTTGCGGACCTCCGCCTCTACGTTGATCGTAGGCTGTACTCCCAATTCAGCAATAATCTGTTCCTGCAAACTCATCAGATAAGCACCTCTTTTTTAGGAATTTCCTTCACAAGCCAACACGCAAAAGCCCCGGCAAGTTTCGCAGGCGAAAAATGCGGGGGCATAGCTTGAGCAGTCTTACCGGCAAAAACGGTCAAATGCACCGGTCAAATCAGCAGCAATCTGATCTGCCGAACGATCTTCGATCTGATGACGCTCGATGAAGTGAACCAGTTCGCCGTCTTTCAGCAGCGCGATCGAAGGGGAAGATGGCGGATACGGTGCGAAAAATTCGCGAGCCTTCGCCGTTGCTTCCTTATCCTGTCCCGCAAAAACCGTATACAGATGATCCGGCGTAATATCATGCTTCAGCGCTTCAGCTATACCCGGGCGGCATTGGCCTGCGGCACAACCGCATACCGAGTTAACAACCACCAGCACTGTACCTTTAGCATCAGGCAGCTTGGCCTCCACATCTTCAGAAGTACGCAATTCCTGAATCCCAAGATTCGTCAGTTCATCGCGCATAGGCTGAACTGAATCTCTCATATATTGATCGAAAGACATAGACATATTCTTTCACTCCTTTTCATTAAATCATGTATACTACGTTTCTAATTTCATCCTGTGCCGTAGTAAAGGCATGGACATCTAAAGCCCATTATACAATCTTTTTCACGTAATTTGCAAAAAATCCGGTTACATCTTTGCACAATTATTTCTGTATCGAATTTATGACAGGAGGCTCAGAATGCTCCCGATAAGTCGGAATGGTTCTGCGCAGACGGACTTTAAACTGTGTGCCCATTCCCTCCACCGAATCTACGGCAATCGTACCGTGATGACGCTCCACTATACTTTGGCATAAGGCCAGACCCAAACCTGTACCTTTCGTTTTGGTTGTGTAAAAAGGCTGGAACAGCTTTTCAAGCTGTTTTGGCGGAATTCCCGGACCGGTATCCCTCACTTCCAGTTCGACAAAATCCCCTTCCTCATGAGTAGAAATGGTCAGCACGCCCTTTTCCCCCATAGCTTCCATCGCATTACGCGATAAATTAAGCAGCAATTGCTTGATCTCCTTAGGATTCAGATGCAGCATCGTTACATGATCCTCCAGCTTTAACTCAATCGTCTGTCCCCTCAGGTTGGCATCTGCCCACAATAGAGGTGTTAGTTCACGAATGATATCATGCAGATGACACTGCTCCTTCTCGACAATCCGATTCTGGGCCAGGGAAAGAAAATCATTAATAATCCCGTTCGCCCGATCCAGCTCCTCCATTACGATGCGGTAGTAGTGGCCTAGAGAATCAGGGCTTTTCTCGCGCATAAGCTGTAAAAACCCGCGCACAACCGCCATCGGATTACGTATTTCATGAGTAATGCCCGCGGCCATCTGCCCGACCAGACTGAGCCTCTCAAAATTGCCCAGCTCACTGCGGAGCGTCTCCAGCTCTGTAATGTCCTGCAAGGCGATAATGACTCCTGTGGTTTGATTCATATGTTTATCCCGAAAAGGGAGGAAACTTGAAAAGAATACTTTGGGAGATACATTTATAAAATCAGCGCCTGCTTCTCCTTCCAATGCTTTCGCAACTCGTTCGTTAACTACAGGCGAAGCGCTAAAACCGTACAACGAGTTTAAGGGACGGCCTACGACCTCAGGCAGCGTAATATAGGGATCGAAGTCCCGGTAGAGCTCCAGCATCGTTTTGTTCATATGTATAACTCGTTCTTCGCTGTCCAAAGTAACAAGAGATAACGGCATCAAATCCATGACTTGACGCAGCTTATCCACTTCGATTAAATATTTGCTCGTAAACTCAGTTACATCTCGCCGCAGCGTCAGTTTCTCAAAGGAATTATGCATCAGACTTACGACCGCAAAACTTGCCAACACACCTACAGCAACATTCCAAAACGTTGTAAGCAGATCAGGAATGTATACTGAAATGTTCTGTTTGCCCCACAATAGCGGTAATAAAGCCTTAAGCAGCATATCAGCCACAACATATGTGAAAATTACGAGCTTTTTGTCCAACAATGTTCCTCTTTGAAAAAACTTGACATGCAGTAGCATAAAAGGAAAAAGGATAAAAGCAGTGCCCACATACATTGGGGACATTTCTATCGACTGCGCTATAATTAGGACACCCGTCAATGCAGAAGCAGCGAGTACAAAGGAAGTGCGACGTGTACCGTACATGACGCCCACAGTAAGGGGAATAATACCGAGATTGGAAGGTAGGCCATATGGAGGCTGGTATTGAAAGAGCGAACATAGCAATATGGCTGGCAAGCAACACAAATAAAGTATTCCTTGATGAGGTCCGGGAAGCAGATGGCCTGCCCAAACCTTTTTCTTGTCTCCATAATCCGTTAATATAGAGAAAAAACCCGCCGATATAACGGCAAGGAGAACTTGGAGCACACTTTCCTTTAACGCAATTAACAAGGACTTCTCCCCCTCATCATCTTTCCTTGACGCCGTTAGTTGAATTAAAGCACAGGCTACAATATATTACAATATATGTGTTAAAATCCCGGTGTAGAACGACAAATTCTGCTAAATACCGGATATATATAAGAGGATCGTTTTTACGTTTTTTTTACTTACTCCTATAAAATAGAAGATATACACAGCTACTGTGCTCAGAGTCTATCTAAAGAGACGGGATTACGATATGATGGAAAATTTGTTACGCGATTCTGAATTTTTTGAAAATTTGTCGACGAAAAGGAAGAGGTTTATGACTTACGACGTAATTGTGATCGGAGGCGGCTCAGCCGGCTTAATGGCCGCGGCGGCTGCTAGTGGCGAGGGCGCCAAGGTGCTTTTAGTGGAAAAGGGAAATAAACTCGGACGAAAGCTGGGGATCTCCGGTGGAGGTCGCTGCAATGTCACGAATGCAAAAGAGCTGGATGAACTCATTCGCCACATTCCCGGCAATGGCCGTTTTCTGCACAGTGCCCTGGCTGCTTTCGGCAATCGGGATATCATCGCCTTCTTTGAACAACTAGGTATAGCCTTAAAGGAAGAAGACAACGGGCGCATGTTCCCAGTGACGGACAAAGCCAAAACGGTCGTCGACGCTTTGATTAATAAGGTACGCTCTCAAGGAGTCGAAATTCGGACAAGCTGTCCTGTTCAAGAAGTGATTTACAAAGCAGGTCATACGGCTGGCGTGCGGCTGCGTTCCGGTGAAATGCTGCGTAGCCGTAACGTCATAGTCGCTGTCGGTGGCAAGTCCGTCCCTCATACAGGCTCGGAAGGTGACGGCTATGCATGGGCAGAGCAAGCAGGGCATACCATTACGGAACTATATCCAACAGAGGTCCCGCTAACGTCAGGCGAGACATTCATCCAGACAAAAGAGCTTCAGGGACTCTCCTTACGAAACATCAGCCTGACCGTATGGAATGCGAAACAAAAGAAGGTTGTCGTTCATGAAGGAGATATGATTTTCACACATTTTGGTTTATCTGGCCCAACTGCTTTGCGTTGCAGTCAGTTTGTCGTCAAGGGACTGAAAAAAGATAAGGTAAACACGGTGTTATTAACTCTCGATTTACAGCCTCATAAACATGCTGATGAAGTCTACCGTGAGACGCTGGAACTGGCATCGGTTGATGCAAAAAAGGCGATCAAAAACGTACTTAAGTCTTATTTACCGGAACGCATGATTCCGTTACTGCTTCAGCAAGCTGAACTGCGTGAAGATTTGACCTATGATCATATTCCCAAGCAGCAATGGCAAGAACTCGCCCAGCGAATCAAGGCGTTTCCCATTCGTGTGAATGGTACGCTCTCTCTGAAAGAAGCATTTGTTACCGGGGGCGGTGTGAACTTGAAGGAAATTAATCCGAAAACAATGGAATCCAAGCTGATGCCTGGATTGTTTTTCTGCGGTGAGATTCTGGATATTCACGGCTACACTGGAGGCTATAATATTACAGCTGCGTTTACGACAGGGCATACAGCAGGGACGCAAGCGGCCGTAAACACTTAAGACGCTGCGCTGCATACCACCACTGCATCCTCGTTTTTTAGGGGAGATAGGAAAAGGAAATTAAAAAGACTTAAATCAGTTGTATCACTGATTTAAGTCTTTTTTTGATTAATCGCGTAAAGAATACGCTCTATCTTGTTTTGACGTTTACCGCTATTCCTAAACCTCAATAATGATAGGTAAAATCATAGGTCTTCTTTTAGTCTGACTGTAAATAAACTGACCCACATTATCTTTTAACATCTGCTTAATCAGGCCCCACTGACTCATTTCGATTTCTGTTAACTCGTTCACTGTGGTCATAATCGTGTCGCGAATCTGATTCATCAATTCTTCGGAATCCTTAACATATACAAAGCCTCTGGATATAACCTCTGGCGCAGCGAGCATTTGCTTCTCGTTTTTGCTCAGAGTCATCACAATAATCAGCATACCGTCTGAGGAAAGTTTTTTACGGTCCCGCAGTACAATATTACCTACATCACCAGTTACCAGCCCGTCTACCAGGCTATTGCCGGATGGTACTTTGGGACCCAGGGATGCCCTTCCCTCTGCGATTTGAATCGTCTCACCGTTTTGGACGATAAATACATTCTCCATCGGAATCCCTACTGACTCTGCTAGCTGACGATGCTGATGCAGCATTCTGAATTCACCATGTATAGGAATCAAATACTGGGGTTTCATTAGGGTCATCATTAATTTTAACTCTTCTTGGCTGCCATGACCGGATACGTGCATCCCCGTGGCGCTGCCTGATCCATAAATCACGTTGGCGCCCAGTACGTACAGGTTATCGATGACTTGGGAAAGATTTCGTTCATTCCCGGGTATAGCTCCTGCAGCGATGATCACAGTATCACCAGGCAAAATTTCGATTTTGGGATGCAGAGAATTGGCAAGTCGGGACAGTGCAGCCATCGGTTCCCCCTGACTTCCTGTACATAATACTGCAATTTCTTCTGCAGGATACCGCTCCGTTTCTCCAGCCTCAATCAACAAGTCCTCCGGCATATGCAAGAATCCTAGTTCCTTAGCTACGGACACCACATTGATCATACTGCGCCCCAGTAAAACAAGTTTTCTGCCTGTCTCCACAGCCGCATCAATGACCTGTTGGACACGGTTAACATTGGAAGCAAATGTAGAAATGAAAACTTGCTGTTTGGCTCTGGCAAAAGCGTCCAAAATATGCCCGCCAACCAAACGCTCCGAAGGAGTAAAGCCTGGTCTTTCGGCATTTGTACTTTCGGAAAGAAGCACTTTAACTCCTTGTTTTCCAATCTCAGCCATGCGATGAAGGTCAGGGAAAGGTCCGCTGACAGGAGACATGTCGAATTTAAAATCCCCGGTATGAACCACATTACCTTCTGGTGTCTTGAAAAAGACGCCCAAGCAATCAGGGATGCTGTGTACAGTGGTGAAAAAGGATGCCTGAATCGAACCCGCCTGAATGGTTGAATCCGCATCTATAAGATGAAGCTCAGCATCACGTAAAAGGTTATGTTCCTTTAGCTTAATTTTAATCAATTCGATAGTGAGTTTTGTGCCATATACGGGGATATTAATCTGCTTCAGTAAATAAGGAATGCCCCCGATGTGATCCTCATGGCCATGCGTTACAATGAGCGCTCTGACTTTATCCTGATTCTCCTGTAGATAGGTGACATCTGGTACAATGAGGTCAATACCAGGCAAATTTTCATTAGGAAACTTGGAACCACAATCAATGACGACAATATCCTGATCATATTGGATAAGGTACATATTTTTACCAATCTCATTAACACCGCCTAAAGCAGCAATGAGTAATCTGTTATCAGCAAGCATCAAGTTTATTTCCTCCTTAGGAAAATGCTATCCATATTATTTATTTTCCACGTAAACTTATACACCCTATGGGGAAAGAAATGAGTAGCCTTCCTACATAAGAGAGGACTTGTTTCACCAACACAAAAAGAAACCCTTGTCTCTAACAGACAGGGGCCCTCACTTGATTGATTAGATACCCACCGCAGCCGATATAGCAGCAAAAATAGCAGCAATCAGCCATAGGATCGGGAATAGTTTGAAGATTACCTTCAGCCACTGTCCAAAGCTGATCCGGGCAATGGCCAATCCTGCCAGCAACACTCCGCCTGTTGGTGAAATGAGATTGGTTAACCCGTTACCAAATTGGTACGCTGTGACTACAGCTTCACGATTGATGCCTACAAGATCGCCAAGCGGTGCAAGTACAGGCATGGTTAGTGCAGCTTCCCCTGAAGAAGAGGGAACGAGGAAAGTAATGATATTATGCGCAAGCAGCATAATAGTCGTGAATAAATAACTTGGCAATCCTTCCAGGACGCTTGCAAGTGCATTCAATACGGTATCTATAATCATCCCCTGTTCTGCGATAATCAGAATTCCGCGGGCGAGGCCTATGATCACCGCGGCGTAGATAAATTCACCGCATCCTTTTACAAAATTCTCAGCTATTTCCTTCTGACTCATTTTGGTGACAACCCCAACAAAAATACCAAGGGCAAAGAAAAGGGCGCCGATCTCCGTCATATACCAGCCTTTGACCAAAATCCCCCAAACAATTGCTCCAAGCGTTACAATAAATCCACCTATAATTAATTTGTCCCGAAATGTGAAGACGACGTCCTCATCTGTGCTTTCCTTTATAAACTGCTCGCGGTTTATAATATCACTCTGAAACACGATGGATTTCTCTGGATTTCGCTTAACCCGGTGCGCATACCACATCGTAAAAGCAATAGAAATCGCCGTAAATACAAGCCATTCGATAAATCTCAGCCAGAGCTGAGGATTCCCCTCCACTCCTGCGATCCCCTGGGCAATCAACACCGAAAATGGATTGACCGTCGAACCAACATAGCCAATTTGCGTTCCCAGAAATAAAATAAGAATCGCGGTCATAGAGTCAAAACCCAAGGCAAACATTAACGGAATGAAAATCGCATAAAGTGGGATAATTTCTTCACTCATCCCAAAAGTAGAACCTCCGAGACTGAAGATCACCATAGCAATGGGAATAAGCAAAATCCCCTTATTCTTTAGCCGCCTGGCAAGAGCTGTCAGCGCACGATCAATGGCCCCTGTCTGCAGAATAATACCGAAGGAGCCGCCTACGATAAGAACAAAAGAGACGACATCGGCGGCATTGATAATCCCCTCAATCGGGGCGCTAAGGATTTGGGGGATACCCTGTCTTAAATCACCATTCTCTCCCGTTTTGGGTACAGAGTGATAGGTTCCTGAAACGATTGCCGTTTTGGTCACACCGTTCACTGTCACTTCATGACGCTCAAATTGACCGCTGGGTACAATCCATGTCAACGCGGCGACTGTAATAATAATCAAAAATATTAAGGTATAGCTATGGGGCAAGGATAATTTCCATTTCTTATTCGTGATGTTCATGTTTATCCCTCATTCCAAGAATGGTTATACGTAACCTTCCCTCCCATAATGGTCAATATCACTTGGGCATCCCTGATGTCATCAGCGGATGCATTAAGGAGGTCGCGGTCAAAAACGGCGATGTCAGCATATTTTCCAGCCTCCAGCGTACCTGTCACCTCTTCCATATAACAATGTTTGGCTCCATTAATCGTCCATGCCTTTAAAACTTCGGATGGCGGCATTCCTTGGTCAGGATACCAGCCTCCAGCAGGCGAGCCATCCGGGAATAATCGGTGAGAGGCTGCATACAGCGAATCGGGGACACTGGTGATAAATAAAGGCAAATCAGTACCTATGGTGATCGGCACGTTAGCTTCCAGCATGGACTTATAATTATAAAAGCGGTTTTCATTCTGTTTGCCTGCCACTGCAGACATATAAGCCTCTTCGTAAGAGGGATTGAGCAGCAGAATCTGGGCATAGACCTCGGCAAAAATTTCGTTCTCTCCCATTCTGGTCAGATCATCTGGATGAGGATACTCCAGATCACTGATCGAATGTCTGATAAGGTGATTGCCCTGCTGCAAGCGGCATTTTTCAATCATGGATACTGCTTGGCGAATTGCTGCATCGCCTTCTGCAGTTAGGCAGCATTTGATCCCCTGGCTGTCCGCTTCCAGAACAGAGGCTTCAATCTTCTCATAATCAACTGTCCTCAAATTCGTGACCCCAGGCATATCTGCGTAAGGCTCCAACATGTCCCCTGTATGATCTGCTACAACGCCGTCAAGCATCAGCTTGTAACCTTGGAAACGAATAAGGTCTCCATTGTAAAGTGCTTTATATTTGATACCAATGTTTATATCAAACGGTTCAACAACTGGTTCCAGCGAGAAATGAAATCTCAGTGGCAATTCACCTGTTTCTTTCAATTCTTCTAGAATGGGAAGCAGCTCGCTATGCCGGTCAAAGCCAATATCTTTTATAGAAGTAACTCCTCGTGCAGCCAGCATACGGCAAAATTCCATAAACTCTTGTTGGACAAGGCTACGGTCCTGCATCATAACTTGGAGCAGTAAAGCTCGTGCTTCGGCACTGCATTGATCCGGGGAAAACTGATATCTCTCCTCAGCCAATCGGTTCATCCAGCAGTAGCTTTTATTTTGGTTAATGGCGATGACCGACCGATCGGGAAACAATCCATCCAACAAGCTTGAATCAGGCAGCTTCCCCCATCTGTCCTCGCTCCAACCGAAAGCGGTTACATCTTTTCCTGGCGGAAGGTTGTTTGCCTCTTGTAGCAAGAGTTCCATTGCTTCTTCACTGGAGGCCGTATGCGCCAGATCGACGCCCCGATGCATCGACATGTATCCGGTAAAAAATACATGGTTGTCATGAATTCCCGGCATGATAAAGGCATCGCCCAGATCATAGACAACCGTTTCGGCTCCTATCCAGGCTTGTGCCTCTTCCGGACGCCCCACCGCTGCAATACGTTCTCCTCGGACTGCAACAAACCCGGGCGAAGCTTCATCTTCCAATCCATTAAAAATAGCATGGGAGAGTAAAACTTTGTCTGCTAATGCATCGTTCTTCCCTTGCACAGTTTCACCACCTCACGATTGATCCATCTAACAACATGACGTAATATAACGTTATATTAATGCTTCTGCTTCTCCCTATTGGATGGAAGCAGAAGCCACACTTACCTGAACTACCTTGCATAACAGGCAACGGATTATATGGAGAATTGATAACGATCTCCGATGATGTACTGCTTTCCTACATGAACCGGGCTTCCGTGCTGGTCATAGATCATTGTATGCATGTAAAACAACGCCTGTCCGATCGCCGTCTCCAGCAGCTTGGCCTGATTTTCATCCGCCAAAGCAATTTGTAATATCGTCTCTCCCGGCTGGTTAGGATCGATGCTGTATTTTTGCCGCAGCAGCTCGTATACAGACCCTTCCAACTGCTCGTTCATTAGAAATGCAAAACGGTCATAAGGATAAAAATTGTTTTCCAGCATCAGGGGGCGATCATCCGCATATCTTTTACGCTGGATAAATAACACCTTTTCTCCTGGCGATAGCTGCAATTGATGTGCAATTTCCTCATCTGCTTCTACGATTTCACGTTTTGTGACCACACTATGTGAAGAAAGACCATTGGACTTGCAAGCAGCCGTAAAACTGATGACATGTTCAATCTTCCGTCCAATCTTGGGGATATTGACAAAGGTGCCTTTCCCCTGACGTTTGGTCAAATATCCTTCATGAACTAATTCGGCAATTGCTTTTCTTACGGTAATACGACTTACATTATACATCTCGCTTAACTCTGTTTCAGTCGGTATACGGCTTCCCTGCGTAAATGTTCCATTATGAATAGCGGTTTTGACCGCTTTTTGTAACTGAATATATAATGGCTCCGCTTGGTCTGAATTTAACATCATGTACCCTCACTTGTCATATAACGTTATATCACTCTCACTTAGAGTATCAAAGGTTACATATTCTTACAAGTGAAGATATTCGAAAAGGCTCGTCAATAATGAACGCCGTATCCGAAGGAACCTTCTACCAGACAGCTCTGGGCGGCAAGCCTTGAGCCTTCTGCCATAGCATCCTGAATGTTGTCTTTTTCCAAAAAGCTTAGTAAAAAAGCAGTTATATAAGAGTCGCCTGCCCCCATAGTATCCACAGCGTCAACGGAATCAGGCATTTGAAAATAGAACTTCGTACCATCATAGGCGATGGATCGGTCACCGCCACGTGTGGCGACCAGAATTTGTCCCTCTTTTTTTCGATTGGAGCGGATATAATTCTGTGTCTCTTCATCCGTCATATGGCTGCAAGAGAAAAATGCAAAATCGGCATACGTAATATTTTGTTCTACTTGTGTATCTGTAAAATCATCTGAAAAATCAAAAGAAATAGGGATTCCTAGCGTCTCTAATTCAGGCAGCAAGTGACCTGTATGACTGTACAAGCCAGTATGAATCAGATCGAATCCGCCAAGATAGTCCTTGTCATCTTCGCTCAATTCCAATGGATGAAGACGTGTCACTCCCCCCTCATTACTGCCGAGAAATACTCTGTCTCCGTCTTCCAGGGTTACACGTGCGCAGCCGTTCTCACCGCTGTGATATCTGCACCGTGAAATATCAATGTCAAGCTCACGCAGGGTGTGTTCTACATGCCGTGCTTCGTTGTCGTCCCCGAACACGCCTATAAAGGCTGCATCCACTCCCGCTTTTTTGGCAAACACACTAAAATTAAGCGCATTGCCGCCAGGGTACATCATACGCAGATGAACATATTTATCTACCACATTATCGCCAATGCCTAGAACCTTCATGATGGTTTCCTCCTGTTGGTAGGTGCGCTTAGTAAGCTACTTTGCCCATATAACGGCGAGTTTCCAATGGGTGATTGCGTACATTTGCTAGTGCTTCACGATACACACATACAATGCTGTAGAATAACACCGGGTTAAAAAACTCTACTACTTCGTCTGCAATCGTTCCGATGCCAAGCTCCTTTGCATCAATCACTTCCACTTTCTCGGCATACTGATTCAGGAAAGTCTGTGCCCGCTCATCCAGCGCTCGTGTACGTCCTTCGTTGATCATCAGAATAAATGGAGTTTCCTTATCCGTTACTTCAAATGGGCCATGGAAGAATTCACCGGAATGAATAGAAGCTGCATGGAGCCATTGCATTTCCATCAGCGAGCAGATGGCAAATCCGTAAGCATGTCCATAAGACGCTCCGCTAGTCAGGATATAAAAGAGTTCCTCATTGCGGTATCTGTCTGCGAATACTTGGGCACGCGGTTCAACTTGGACTTTGGCCCGGTTAATAATTCCATTGATTGCCTCCAATCCGTTCTGGAAAGCTGGGTAATGCACATAGCCCTCAGCGATTTGCAGCAGTTCAACCGTAAGTTCTAAAATAATGGCCATCGGGTTGTTTTTAACATCGCTCTCATCCCCCCACTCGTAGAGGAAGGAATAATCCGAATAGTTGAGCAGGTTCGCTTCACTGTTGTGGGTTAAGCCGATGGTATAAGCACCTTTCTCTTTGGCTGATTTAGCAGCCGCGACCGATTCTGGAGTATTTCCACCGTGGGAACAAACGATGACCACTGAGTGTGCTCCCAATCGTTTAGGCAATGCATGTACAAACTCATTCGCTGTATACATGCCTGCTACCAGTTTCCTTGCTTCACTATCCAGAAAATATTTTGAAGGATACATATCCACTAGTGAGCCCCCGCAGGCTACTAAATAAACCTCGGAAATCTTCCCATTCGCTTGTTCAAAAATCGTCTGAACCGTCTGTTGTACATTCATTTTTTATCTCTCCTTTTATATAACGTTATATAACGTATTGTTTACGAGATAAATATAAGCGCTTTCATTAAAAGTGTCAAGCCTCTCATTAAAAAAAGCTCTAACCCTTTATATAAGGATTAGAGCTCCTTTGGGATTGGATTCATTGGGTTAGCAAATAACGAGGCTGTGGCTACATATACGCACAAAAATATGGTCTTACACATGGGTTTGTCCGAATAAACTAAATGAGACAAATACATAACGTCCAATAAATAATCAAGGAGGAACCCCCCATTAATACATTTATCGGGTATGTTTTTCTGGGTCTGTCACTTTCAGCTCCCATTGGACCTATCAATGCCGCGCAGTTGGATCGAGGTATTAAAAATGGATTCTGGCACGCCTGGTTTATTGGACTAGGTGCAATCACAGCAGACATTATCTATATGATGCTTGTCTATTTGGGAATGATTCACCTTCTTAATTCCCCATTTGTCAAAGCTTTTTTATGGCTGTTTGGTTTTTTTGTGCTTGTGTATACAGGTCTTGAAAGCATCAAAAATGCTGGTGTGATTTCAGAGTCCGAATTAAGGGGAAATGGAAATACCCTGACTAACTCCTTTGTAGCCGGCTTTCTGATGTCGTTATTTAATCCTCTCTCCATCCTTTTCTGGCTTGGGATTTACGGGTCCATACTGGCCAACGTCGCTAATACATATCCAGTACAACAGCTATTGATTTACAGCGGAGCGATTGTACTAGGCGTTTTGGCCTGGGATGTGACGATGGCAGCCGCTTCAAGCGTTTTCCGTCGATTTCTCAGACCCGGATTGCTTAAAACCATCTCTTGGATGTCAGGTCTGTCTCTTGTAGGCTTTGGCTTTTATTTTGGTGTACAGGCATTTCAATTACTTTTTTTACGCTAACGCTTGTCTTCTTGATAAAGTTAACGAGGTTCCTTGCCGTGCTTTCGACGCACCCATTGTACAATGAAGTCACATATGGCAATTAACAAGACTAACAGCAAACTGACGTAAACCCCAGGGCGGCTAAGCTTATGAAAAAAGGCCCCTACTACAGCCAAAGCGATCAGCAATAATCCAATCCAGCGTTTGATATTGCTTGATGTGCTTGATTCCAGTAACTTACCTGAAGACAGCAAAATAAAGCACCAGTTATATAACAGCATTAAGCCCGCAGCTGTTGTAATATATTCATACACTTTTCCTGGTAGCAGCAACGATAATACGATTGCTGAAATTAATCCAACAGAGATCAAACTAAGTGCATACAGAGGATATTTGCCCTTCCACTTCCGTGAGAATAGTGTGGGCGCATCTCCTTCCTGGGCAAGAGTAATCATCATCGAAGTCTCTGCATATAGCGATGCTGTCATCGTTGAAAATCCTGCAATAATCAGGACTCCGTTAAATAAATGAGGTACAAAGGCCAAATGATCGCTACTAAGCGCAAGCACAAAAGGGCTCTCCTTCGGATTAAAAGCACTTAATGGTACCATAGATACAGCCAGCCCAATTGATAGCACATACACTACAACCAGCGTAATCAGCATGACCTTTCCTGCTTTGGGTGCTTCCTCCGGGTTTTGAAGTCGGTTAGACATAATTCCAAGCACTTCGATACCTCCGTATGCATAAAAGGCAAAAATAAAAGATGACCATAATCCTATGCCACCGGTTGGAAAAAAGTCTCTGTAGCTGAGGGGAAACTTCGGATTATATTTACTTCCTCCGATCCAGCCTGCCAAAAGCGCCACCGCTAGGACCAAAAACATCACAAGAGCCGCCATTTTAATAATGGCGAGTACATTTTCTACACGATCAAAGCCCTTATTGCCAAAAAAAACAATCACAAGCCCTAAGATCCCGAAGCATGCTGCAAAAATCCACATCGGTACCTGAGGAAACCAAAAACGTGAAAATATAGACAGCGCGGTTAGTTGACTCCCATTAATAAGCAATTCTGAGAACCAATACACCCAGCCACTGCCAAAGCCTGCCCAATTACCAAATGCTTTTTGGGCATAGGAACGGAAAGAGCCCTGTTCTGGATGATCTGCCGTCATGCGCGAAAGGGCGTCAAACACCACATACGTCCCAACTGCTGCCAAGAAGTATGCAATCAGCACAGCTGGACCACCAATGGAAATCGCTAAACTTGACCCGAGGAAGTACCCTGTACCGATAGTTCCTGCAACTCCTAACAAGCTCAGTTGCCACCATTTTAGTTTTTGATCTTTTTGTTTGCCCGCTGACGAATTGCCCATAAGAAAATCACCCTATTCTAAATTTGAGACCGATACCTTGTTTTTTTATGATTCCCTTCTTCTCCATATTTCATGTGAAGTTCATTCAATTTGTAATAAAGAAGCACCAGCAAACTCGAATAAAGTTTGCTGGTGCTTCTTTTTAATTAAACGTTTCACATTTTGGGCAAAGAAAGTGCCTTGTCTGCATTTTGAATATCCATTTGAATTTGCTGATCTGGATCATAGGCGTTGTAGTAACCATTGTTCTTCATATAATTAAAAATTTGCTCATGAAGATTAACAGTTTTGTTCAATTGGTCACAAAGGACATTTCGAACTTCTGGGCTAGTGGACTCTGTTAACGCTGCGGCGTAGTTTTTGATCCCGCTTTTAGCTGAAATTAACAGATCTGAAGCAATCACCTGATCGGTCATAGGGGTCGTACCGGTCATATTCTCAATAAAAGAATTCACGTTATTCCTCCTTAAATTATACAAGCAAATTTCTAAGCTGTTGAATATCTTGTGTACCGCAGCTAATGTCCTGCTGTAAAATATTTTTTAAATTTGAATCTGAGACTAAAGGAAGCATGGTTTGAGTTTTTGTGATACAAGTTGTTTTAAACGTAAGCAGCTCATGCAATTCCAATTTTTCGTGAACTCCGAGTTTTTGCAAGATCAAAACCTCCTTTCTGAACTCCTTTTGGTATTTCCTACGATTACTGCCCTTATGCACGATCCAAGAACCTTAGTTTTCACAATGTCCTTTTCAGCTTTTTCTCATTATGAAAAAAGGTTCCTTCAAACCATTAGTCATGGTTTGAAGGAACCTTTTTGTTCCAAAGTGAGCAACAAGGGTGAACACCATTATTTAGGTATGGACGCTACCTGAAAAACCGTCCACATCGTCTTCCGGTTGTTGATCAGAGCTGACGTTGTGTTCCTGTGTTGTGTTGTTCGTAAACGTTTGGGAAGAGCCGCTTTTATACGCCTCGCTCCAGTCCTCATTAATGATGTGCGCTGGAATAATCCAATCCTCCGGGCTATAACCTGGATTTTGCACACCGATATTACTTTGCTTACCTGGACGATAAGTGAGAACTCCTGTCTCAATTATACTTCCTTCATAAGCTTGGCAAATCTCTAATGCAGACAGCACATCCTGGTTCTCAACGTGAACACTGAGGCCTGTATCACCGTTCGTGCTGGCAGAGTATCCAATTTCCTTTAATGTTTCACAGGCTTGGGCGGCTTGCTGCGGATCACGAAATTGAAAACGGAAAGAACCCGTATCCATGTGCTTCATCTCCTCTGAATTTATCTTATTTTGTTATTTGGGTCCATTAGGTATGTTATTTGTTAATATAACCAATCAGAACGGTATTTTTACATTCGAAACCTTTATTTTTCAAAAATTTACCTTAAAGCTTTGAAATTAAATAATTAAAAAAGCAGCTACTGTGACAAATCGCATGTTTTCCCTACGTAAATCCCTTTATGCTAGTAGTAAGGGTATGGTTGCCCGGTCATCCGAACCGAGCGGTCAAAGGATGCCCAAATCCATACATAAAGGCGGAATGAAGATGATAGATTACCGAACATTGGTGACACAGCAATCTATGCATTTGTATAGCGTGTTTGCCAAGTCATTCAAAAGTGTAAACGAACATGCGGTTGCTGGCATCAAAACGGTGGGCTTCAACCCAACGGCCTTCGCCGTGATGGAAGTTTTATATCACAAGGGAGCACAACCAATTCAACAAATTGGAGCCAAACTGCTTCTGCAAAGCGGAAATGTCACTTATGTTATCGACAAGCTGGAGAGCCGTGGTTATTTGCACCGTCACCCGTGCGACCAAGATCGTCGTATTATATATGCAGAGTTGACGGACGAAGGACAACGCGTCATGGACGAAATTTATCCTGATTATACACGTCAGATTGAACGTGCCTTTAGCGGAATCAGCGAAACCGAAAGAGATCAACTCATCGGCTTGCTCAAAAAATTGGGCCGTAGCGCTGATAATCTGTCACCTTATCACAAATAGAATGAATAGTAATTTTAGCAACTGTTCAATTGTGAATAAAAGAACAATCCTATAGCTGTGCTAACGAAAATTTAGATTTACACAGAAAAGTCCACCCTTATATTTATGGGTGGACTTTATATATACCTGAGCGAAATATGCCTAAGCTTACGAGCAGCATAAGACCTGTTATCGACTAAAATGTTTGATCACTACATTATTAAAAATAGCCTTACCGCCATCTGAAAAAAGAGTAATTCCCTGATCCTCTAAGCGTGGAAATATTAAGGAGGAATAAGCTACTTCTCCATCATCTACAAAGACTTCGATGCTGGTTTTATCGACAAGAATCTTCAAGTGGACATTTTTTTTATTGGTATCAAAAGGCGCCTTACTCTCTACATATTTACCACTCTGATCCGGCTGCCCGGTGTTTGCTCTGTTTACATAAGAGTATTGACCCTCCACCGAAACACCCACATCTACATGACGCTTGCCATCCGCAGACTCTCGAAGCCTCAAGCCTGTATTTTTGATCGTTGACCAAGATACATCTGCTTCTAACTGATAGGCATCACCTGCTACCGGAAGCTTGTGGGTCCCCTCTACTTGGATCTTCCCCAATGACTCCGTTGCAGTTGGGAATTGCTCCAAAGCTGATACAGGCTGTGAAACCAAGCGATAGCCGACATCAGTTGTACGCTTCAACCGAATTTGGCGAACAACCGAATCCATGCCATTAAAGCCTTCCTTCAAAGTAGGCGTGTTGTTGGCATAATCCCAATTGTTCATCCAAGCCAGCGCATAACGGTGACTGTATTGGTCTTTGGCTTTGCCGTCCTCGAACGTAACCGCACCATACCAGTCAAAGCCATAATCCAGCCAATCAGGATCATTGCGATCAGGGAGAAATGCTTCTCCATTAAAATCCCCCGTCCAGTAGGCATACGTATTGGGTCCGCCGGTTGGTTTACTATTGGCGCTTGCACCTAGAATCCATTGATAGGTCCCATCATCCGCGCGCATCTGGTAAAGGTCAGGACATTCTACAAGTCCAATATTTTCCGTTTGAAAGCCGCTCGTAAACTGCCAATCCTTTAAATTTTTCGACTTATAAAAGCCAATCTTCGTTCCCTCCGCCATGACCATCACCCATTGATTACGTTGAATATCCCGGATGATCTTGGGATCTCTGAAATCCTTCGTGCCAGGGTTGGACATCACGGGCTTGTTGCGATAAGAAGTAAACGTCTTGCCTTTGTCCTTACTGTACCACAGAAATTGTTCCTGCTTTCCTCCATCTGCGGAGGGCTGTGTGACAATGGCTACAAGTGCGCCTTTTCCAAAACCTGCGGTGCCATTATTGTCGATCACGACCGAACCGGACCAAGGGTCTCCATTCGGATTCGTATATTTAGGAATTGCCACCCCTTCATCTTTCCAATGAACCAGGTCGGTGGATGTGGCATGTCGCCATTCTGTACCGTTCTTATGAGGGTAATCACGATTATATAAATAGTAGTAATGATATTGCCCATCCATATAAATAGGCCGCTGTGGATCATTTTTCCACTTATCCGGGACGGTAAAATGATAGGCGGCCCGATAGGTCGGTGTTGTATGCTTGCTTTGATTGGCTTGGTTTTTTGGAGCTGCTGCAGGTTTTTGAGGTTTGCCTGCATCCTGTTGGTACATACTCCACCCCATAGCTATGAAAATAGTTAAGCCTGTGATAACTACTACGGATCGTATTCCAATGTTCTTGAAAGCTTTTTTTCTCATTATGACGATCCTCCTTACCCTTCATTGCATTGTTATGTATCGTCCGACGGACGACAGATCGGTAATCTACCAAAGCTGTCGCCTTCGGACATGCTGCTTATAACTACTTATTTCTTTCCATACTCATTTTGGTTATCTTTTTTGTCATTTCCTGGATCAATCGTAATTTGACCTTGCTCCAGAATACCGTTCTTCACAACAGAGGTTTTCGAGCCTTTAATATTCAGCAGGAAGCTTGGTGCGAAAGTAGATTTGTGATCTGGGAAGAGTCCACGATTGGTCATATAACTCGAAACGACTACGTTATTGCCTTTGCCTTGCGGGATAGCAAAATGAGCATATGTCCAGGTAATATCATCACGATCCAGATCCTGATGAAGAACGAGACCGGTTCCATTCAGGGGTTTATAAGGCCCTGTCAAGGAAGTAGAAACATAACCCAACATGTAAATATCATCGTCACCGATCGCATCTACAGTCACCTTGGAACCTCTTGTACTCGTAAATAAATACCACAAACCGTTCATTTTGAACACATTTGCCCGTTCAATTTCATCTGTTACCAGATTGGATGCAAGCAAAGGGGGCATTACATTTTTCAATGTATAATCATCATTCAATTCAACGATGCCCAGTGCGCCGTTCGCCAGCTCAGCTCCTTTTTTCTTAGGACTTTGTTGCAAGTTTTGTTGCTCTTCCGTGAAGAATTTTTTATTGCCACCATAATAAGCTGAGTTTTGAAGCGATTCTTCGCCCTGGTAGCCTGTTTCTGTCCCTGTGTTGGCTTCAAATATAATATATTTGTGCCCTTGATCCTCGACATAGTGAGGGTCTCTAAGGGTATGATTATCCATATCCACTCCGACGCTTTGTTGTACATTTTGATAGGTTTTACCATCTCCACCGTCATAGATCGATTTCAAATCCTCGACTCCATCTACTTTCAGTGTCTTATCATCAGGCTGAGAGACATTAATTTGAGCTGTGCTCAAGGTTTGCTTGCCGTATAATTTGTTATTCGGATCATAGGGCTGTCTGCTGGTATAAAATAAACGTACATGTCCATCAGAGGTTAAGGTAGCAGAACCTGACCATTCTTCTGACTGATTTTTGAGAATCGGATCGTTGGAGAGCAGTTTATCATTGTCTTTAAAGACTCTACCAGCATTTTTCCAGCCGCTCAGTGAAGTATCACCCGCTTTTTGATAGAACAGATATATAAATGTATCCTCGCCTCTTTTAGGATCGCCTGCCAGTCCAAATACGATATTATATCCCTTGTAATTAGCTACTGTACCATCGGCATTTTGCAACGGCCAGCTGTCCCAAACATCCAGATCAATCTGCTTGCCTGAGCTATCGTGACCAATAGCAGAAGGAATATTCTTAATTGTAGAGGCATCGAAGGATGGAACCTCATATTTCTCTTTGCCTTGCTGTTTGAAAATATTCAGCATGTCATTACGCGTAATTTGGGTAAATGCATTGTCTGCATTGAAATCAGCCTTATCATTTTCTTTTGCAAAAGCCTGAACGCCGCCTCCTAACAGCAAGGTAGTTGCTACTGTTGCAGTGGCTGCTTTACTGAACCATTTGTTAAACTTCAAGTACTCCATCTCCCTTAATGTAATTATGCTTTCTAGTGTTGAAGCCCAACTTTTTCGTTGGCTAGGGCCATTTTATATGGTATGTCAAACGATTGATATAGACTGAAAAGCCCTATTATGTGAGGGAAGAAAACAGATTCCTCTATGAATTTCATCCTCATATTTTCCTAGTAATTTTCTGAAAATACCTATTTTTTTCATTCCTATTACATTCAGAAAAATTTGTTACTTGATTTTTTTCCGTATCCCATTTTGCTTGGTTGGTTGCTTCATTCACATGCAAAATTGTTCAAAATATACTCATAAAATGCTCGATTTGTAAGCGGGTGCAAAAAAATGGTTCCTTAGTACCCTATAGCTCAATTTAGAAACAGCTTTTTTGTTACAATTTTTTAAGACTTTTTTACCACTTTGTAACCTATATCATATGAATATATCGCAATCTCTAGGGGATTTTTTTTTACTTTTTGTATATTGGGGAATTTATCGGTCCTATACGAGGTGGCTTTTTGCTAAATCAGTAGGAGAAGAGACCTTAGCATAAAGAAACAGCCCGGCCCCTTATTGGTGTACCGGACTGTCTCTTTAATATGAAAGAAGTATATTTTTTTTATGCGTGTTCTCTTTGTGGTGTCTTCACACGCTGATCTGCCTCTTCTTCCGTACCCGGTGGGCGGTTCCGCAATCCGAGGACAACAAACCAGCTAATCACCGCAATAACGACCATGATCACGAATAGGGAATGCAGACTGTTTTCCAGTACAGACCGGAGTAATCCGGCAACCTTGTCACTTAGACTTTGTGAAGCATGCGGGGCAAGCAGACCATTAATATCCTCCTGTGTAACCCCTTGCTGAGTGAGCTGTCCGTCCGCTGTCTGGGCAGCAATACGATAATTCAGCCATGAACCGAAGGCTGCAACCCCAATCGTTTGTCCCAATGTGCGCAGGAACGTATTCAAGGCTGTAGACGCGCCACGCAGCTGGAATCCGACCGAGGACTGAGCAATAATCGTGAACACGGTTATCGAGAAGCCAAATCCCAGTCCATACAATAACGTAGACAGGAACAGAAGCCAGATTGGAGTTGTTAGGTTCATCAAGGTCATGACGAAGGCTCCCAATACAATCAGAGTCAGCCCGATCAAAGAGGTTCGACGCGAGCCCAGCGTCAGCAAAATGCGTCCTCCGATCATGGAGCCGAACAACCAACCTACCGACATTGGGGCCAGCGCCAGACCAGATGAAGCGGCATCTCCACCGTGTACGCCCTGAATCCATAGTGGAAGATAACTAGTCAGCCCGATTAGCAGGGTACTGACGAGTAGTGCAGCGGCACAGGAAAAAGCGATATCCCGTATCCGAAACAGCTTCAGAGGGACCATCGGTTCCTGAGCGCGCTTTTCGATAACCAAAAACAAAACCAGAAACAAAATGGCCACGGCAGCCAAGGCCAGCAATTCAGGAGAAGTCCAGTCGATATACTGTCCCCCCAGGGCCAATACGAGCAAGAGTGCCGTCATCCCGATGGTAAAGGTAACTGCTCCCGCCACGTCGATACGTGCGGTACGCTTGCTTACCTGTTCCCGCAGGTAACGGGCGATGAAGAACATAGCCAGAAATCCAAAGGGAACGTTAAAGCCAAAAATCCATTCCCAGCCAAAATAGGTGACCACGTAACCGCCCAAGAGAGGCCCGACAAGGGAAGAAATCCCCCATACCGAGCTGATCATGCCTTGGACTTTACCACGTTCCTCCATTTTGTATATATCACCGATAATGGTAAAGGTAACAGGAATGACACCGCCTGCTCCAATCCCTTGAATGGCTCGGTATAAAATAAGCTGCTCCATACTACCAGCCAGCATACAAAGCAAAGAGCCAATCACAAATAACGAGCACCCAATTAGAAAAATGGGTTTACGGCCAAACAAATCGCTAAGCTTGCCGAAAATAGGCGTAGTTACAGCCATCGTCAACAAATATGCTGTAAAAATCCAGCTGAGCAAATTCACACTGCCCAGTTCACTAACAATTGTCGGTCCCGCCGGACCGATAACCGTTCCTTCAATCGCGGCCAGAAAGGTGGCCAATAGAACACCTGTCAGCACGAGTCCGCGCTTCATAGGTTTATCGTTTCCCAAGCAAATCACAAATCCTTTCCTTGTATAAACTGTGCTGTATCTGTACGGTTTTCCTTCCCAGCTTGAATGATTATCCGCACTGTATAATCGTAAACAGGCGGCCTATATAGGCCGCCTGTTATGTACGATGTATATATATTATTGTCTACATATCCTTAATTTTTGTCAACTGTAATCGTATGATTAATCCAGCTATCTTCCGTTTTATAGAGATACCCCTCTTCCATGCGCAGAACATGGCTGGCAAAGCGTTCAGCTATCTGCAAATCGTGGGTAATGATCAGAAAAGCCGCGCCTTCAGCAGACTGCTCTGAGCACATATGGAGCAGGATGTTTGCCCCTTCGTAATCCGTTCCCGCAGTCGGCTCATCCAAAATGTAAAGCTTTTTGGGGAGGATAAACTGTGCCGCAACGCTCAAAAGCCTTTTTTCGCCTCCACTTAGCAGATACGGCGAGACCTCCAGTCGGTGATCCAGCCTGGCGGCTGTCAGCAAGCGATGCGCCCGTTCCTCATAGGCGGCGGGAACCGGATCTCCGATCCGTAAACCAAGCTTGACCCGCACACTGTACAAGCACTCTTCCCACACCGTTGCAGCTGCAAACTGATGCTCTGGCTGCTGGAACACATAGCCGATCCCGGCGGCCAGTCGGTGAATGGGCAGCTTCGACATATCCTGCCCTTCCCACCACATGCATCCCTTCGGCGCGGGGAGCAAGCCCATAAGCAGCTTGCCCAGCGTGGTTTTGCCAGAGCCGTTCTCGCCCAGCATTACGGCTCGTTCGCCAGGCGCAAGGGCAAGACTCACGCCCTTGAGCGCCGCGCGCTGGCTGCCGGGGTAGGTGAAGGGCAATCCCTTCACCTCCAGCAACGGCTGCCCAGCGCAATAAGCTGCCGAGCCGGCATTCCCTTCCGGCTCACGCGGCATGTCTTCCCTCCCCGCGGAAGAGGGAAGCAGCCCCCAGGCTGCCAGCTGCGCACCATGCTCGCGCAGCAGCTTTTCGGGCGGGCCTTGCAGCAGCATAGTCCCGCCCTTCAGCACGATGAGGCGCTGCGCTGCACGCGCACCATCGTCTATGCGACCGGACGCAGTGATCACCGTCCGGCCTGCGGCATGGAGCCGCCGACATAGCAGGACGAAGTCCCGTACCGCCGGCGGGTCCAACTGCGCAGCCGCGTCGTCGAACACGACCAGCGGCGCTTCCAGCGCCAGCACCGCAGCAATGGCGGTGCGTTGGCGCTGACCTCCCGAGAGGCGCCGCACGAAGGAGCCGCGCTCGGATGCCAGGCCGACGGCCTCCAGTGCAGCGGCCAGGCGCTGCTCTATTTCTGCTGGAGGCACGCGCAGGTTCTCCGGCCCAAAAGCAATTTCGTCTTCGACGATTCCCTGCACTAGCTGGGCATCCGGGTCCTGAAGCACGACGCCGACAGTGGTGGCGACCGTAGCCAATTCAGCGGTGGCGGGGTCCATCCCGTACACGGTCAGCTCGCCAGTCCGTTCGCCCTCGCCGGAACGGGACAACCCGCCATGAAGTAGCTGGCACAGCGTAGACTTTCCACTCCCACTAGCTCCAACAATGGCTATGTGCTCACCCACCGCAATGTCCAGCGTCAGACCATGTAACGCTGGCTCCACCTGGTCGTCATAGCGATAGCCAAAATCCCTTAAGGAGACAGCTATTCTATTTTCTGCATCATGATCACTACGTTCATTCATAGCCGAAATACCCTCGATCCCTATTGTTCAGGCTATAACCATGTATAGCCTTGGTTATGCCCGTGAAGTGCGTCCCAGTTCAAAGCGTTTTAACAGACCCGTACCATTTAAGGCATCGCCCAGTACTTTCGTCAGCAGACCACACAGGACAATGCCGCTCAGGATACGAACGACCAGTGCAATCGTCAGTACCTTCCAGCCCCAATGCATATAGCCAAACATATTGGCTGCCACGATAAACCACAGCGGAACCATGGCTCCACCCACCAGCATTAGTGAAACTGCATTCCAGCGGCGATACCGCAAAAGAGCAAATACCAGCTCCGCCGCAACCATATAGCAGACAGCTGCCGCAATGATAGATGCAATTCCATAGGCAGAGCCCATAAAAGACTGCACTACCGCGCCAAAGGCATAAGCAATTACCGCCGTACCTGGCTTACGAATAATATAATAGGCCAGCAAACCATATATCATGTACAGCCCGACAATAGCGGAAGTTGCGATCGGCCCTCCCAGACTGTTTAACGTTTTGTTAATCATCGACAAATACACAGTCATGACGCCGTTCAACGTAGCCAGCATGGCCATTAACACGATATCCAGCGTTGTAAACTTGGCAAAAATACGAGATCCCTTCATATGTATTTCTTGACTCCTCTCCATAATCTAGTATACAAGGTCATAGCTCTGGTCCTTGTACAAACTGTTACTGTATAAATGTATTCATCCGCTGTCTTATTGTCAACCTAATTTTATTTTACCAGTTGACAATGAGGACAAAAAAAGGGGCTGCTTCTTTATAATACCCACCCTAAAACAGTCGTAGCGAATACAGCAATCACAGCACATACGTAGCCTAAACGCCCATTTTCCAGTGTACGAAGATACGTCCGTTCTGCATATGCGCCAAAACCTTTGCCCTCCATAGCCAGTGCCGTCTGCTGAACCCGTCTCACAGCATTCACCAACACAGCAGCCGCATACCCGCTCCACCATGATATCCGCTTGCCCCATCCTCGTGGTGGCTCCTGCCCCCGAACACGCCGTGCAGCCATAATGGTTCGCCCCTCTTCTTCCAATAAGGGCAGGAACGTCAGCGCCACTGAAATTCCGAACGCAAATCGATAAGGTACACGCAAGCGCAGATTCAAAGCCTGCACAAAATCTCGGGGATCGGTCGTCGAGAGATAGATATAGGATGCCAAAAACAATACAAAAATCCGCAGCGTTAATGCCCCCGCGATATCCAGTCCCTCCGCTGTAATCACAATGGGTCCCCATGAAGCGACAGTATTCCCTTCTCGAATCGCTAGGATAGACAGTATAAAATACGGAATACCTAAACCAATCAGGAACGACATAGCGCGAAGTTGGCGTGCTAGGGTCAACCGTGCGCCGAAGCCAGCCACAGCGATCAGTACCACCAGAAGTGCCGCTTCCCGTATTGTCGAATCCCATGCCATCGACAGGAGGCTAAAGCATCCCACCCATATAAGCTTACTTAACGGTCCAAGCCTGTGCAGCGGCGACGAACCGCCGTTATACTGAAACAGCATTTCGTTGTGCCTCCAATCTGAGCCATTCTTCATGCAGTAATGAATACATCAGCATATCCTTAAAGCCTGTAGATGTATGCTGTACCTGCCGTAACAGCCCTTCCTGGGTCCAGCCCATCGAGGACAGCAAGGCTTGCGAGCCTGTATTGCGCGGGTCCACCAGCGCTTCGATCCGATTTAATCGAATCGTGTCATATCCGAATGAAAGCACTAAGCGAAGCGCCTCAGTCATATAGCCATTGCGCCAATAAGGCTGGGCCAACTCATAACCAATCTCGGCTTTATAAGCTCCCTCCGTCTGCCAATAATTAAAGCCGCAGCTTCCAATCAGCCTCCCGTTCTCCTTCAGCTCGATCCCCCAGCGCAGCGCATCTTCCGTCTTCGCCAGCTCATTCAACAGCTCAATCATATCCTCTGCATCCTCTCGTCCTGACATACCGGTAAGGTTCATATAACGGTGAACCTCCGGGTCAGACCAGCAAGCGAACATCGTAGCCGCATCCCGGCTTTCCATCCTTCGCAGCCGAAGACGC
Organism: Paenibacillus sp. EKM10P; assembly: GCF_011800655.1. NCBI lineage: Bacteria > Bacillati > Bacillota > Bacilli > Caryophanales > Paenibacillaceae > Paenibacillus > Paenibacillus sp. EKM10P. Next base: position 88,864 of record NZ_JAALET010000011.1, read on the forward strand.
GGGCTTTCCAGCAGTGGGATATGCCCCTTACATGCATATGCACACATGTTCCATCATCCTTCCAGCATTTCAATGACAACAAATATACGCTACATTTAAGCATACACCTCCAACAAACACAACCTTATTCATGTGGACAAACCCTTATAAATCAAATTAGCCCTCCGCTTCCTGGAATCAGGAATGAGGAGGGCTACCTTTTATTGTTATAAGATTTTTGGTGTCTCTAATCCTTTTAAGAAGAGGCACGGGCAGTGACATGAGCCGGATTTTTCACAACATCTTCGTACAATACGCCTAGCATCGACTGAATTTCCTGCAATTCTTCGATCCCTGCGCCGGTAAGGCTGAACATATCATCATGTGGTGTCAGAAAGTTTTCCTGTGTCAGGTTTTCCAGTTCCTGCTTGACTTCACGTTCTCCTACACGGTATCCGCGTTCTTCGAGAATTGGTTGTATATCTCTCACGGTCAAATCGTCCTGATGTGCATAAGAAAGCATCTGTATACGGATAAACAAGTTCTGAACATCTGCATGCATAATTGTAACTCCTCCCTGGCCTAAGCCAACATGTTACATTGTTTTTACCCATAGGGGAGAAGCTGGAAACAGATGAGGGCAACCCTTCATTGAATTACTTTCTATATTATATGTCCCGCTAAAACATAATGCTTTGCCGTCAGCGTTGCTTGTAGAGAAGGGAATTGTGGTGCTAGAGAAAGGAGATTATTCCAAGGAAGTAGTGCTATTTTCTACTTGACTGAATATGTACAATCGTTATATCTTAAATTAATTAACCAATGGTAAAAGTGATTTGCACAATTACCTATTTTTGGTGATATATACAACAGTTAATATGAAAATTTAATGTTAGGAGCGTGGACTCTACATGTTTCAAACTATCCCTTACGAAGGAACACGTCAGGAACAATTCGAATCCGTTCTCGGACAACTCCGGGCACTTGTTCACGATGAATCCAATAGGATTGCCAATTTAGCAAACGCTTCAGCTTTACTGGGTCACTTTCTTCCAGATGTGAACTGGAGTGGCTTCTATCTTTATGATGGGACTGAGCTTGTACTAGGACCTTTCCAGGGTTTACCCGCATGTATACGGATTCCACTGCGACGTGGTGTTTGCGGTACCGCAGCAGCTGAACGGCGAACACTTGTCATAGACGATGTACATGCATTTCCAGGACATATCGCCTGTGACGCTGCTTCCAATAGCGAAATCGTTATCCCTCTAATCAAAAACGATGAGCTGATTGGAGTGCTGGACATTGACAGCCCGCTAAAAAGCCGATTTGATCAGGAAGATCGTGTATTCCTAGAGGAATTTACGGCTATTCTGGTATCCAGCCTGTAACCAAAAATTGTGCATATATATAGTCTTCCTTCGCCACAATATATGAGGGTCCTAAAACCTAAACTATCCGGCGAAGGAGATTGATGATCAATGTTCAACAACATGGCTCCACAACAACAACTTCATCAATGTGAACAAATTATGCAGCAATTGGTACAACAAACACAGCAAGGAACTGCTATGTATCAACAATTGCTGCAACAAGAGCAACAAAACGCATCCAGCCTTGAAAGCCTGGTGCAACGCGAACGTAGCGCAGCTCAAATGATTCAAACCGCAATTCAGCATCACCAGCAAGCGATGCAGCAATACCAGCAAGTCATTCAACTGTGTAGCCAATTGGAAAACTCCATCCGCTCAAGCAGCCAAATGACTCAACCTGGATTTGGCGATAACTATGCTTCTCGCAGTATGCAACCATCCACCTTTAGTGCAGGAAGCCACATGAACCACAGCTTTCCGCAACACATGGGGACGACCGGGCAGCATTTTGCAAGCAGTGGTAGCATGCAGCAGTACGGAAACAGCAGTCAGCAAAGCATGAGAACAGCACCAAGCAGCATGTAAGCTGCTTTACACAAAAAAGGGTGAACAGCAAGCCGTCGATGGGTTTGTTGTTCACCCTTTTTCATATTACTTATAGCCCTTTTTATCAGCTGTTGCTCTAGGTTAATTCCCGTTTGGCCAGCTCCTTCATTCCGTCTCGCAAATATTCAGCTAGCCCAGGGCGATAGCCTTCATACATTTTACTGAAGTCCTCATGTTCTACATACAAGTCTCCCAGCCCGCTATAAATTTCTGCTGTAGGGGTATAGAATCGGCTTACCCATTGAAGATGACGGCGGATCAGCGCCTGTACTTCTGCACTGTTATGCTTCAATCCCTTATGCATGGCTTCAGCCAGCTCCCGATGAATCTGATCTGCCTCTGCCTGTGAATCCAAATAATCCTCTTTGCTCCAGTTCGTCGTCGCGGTCTTACTCTCCTGGATCTTTTCTTCGACCTGTGAACCATAACGTTCCGTCAGATCACGTTCATACATTTCCTGTTTTTCCGGGTTAAACCCTTGGTACATTTGCTCTGGTTTCATCGTTTGTTCTCCTTTCAAATGAGCCACCGTTTCGTCGATGGTCTGAAGGAGAGTATGCAAGCGGAAGACCTTAGCCTCAATCTTGGCTCGATGCACCTGCAAAACCTCGGCTTTCTGCTCCTTGGTTTGCTTTAGCACATTGCCAATTTCGGATAAAGGCAAATCCAGTTCCCTGTACATCATGATTTGTTGAAGCCTCAACAGTTGTTCCTGCTCGTAATAGCGATATCCATTATGTCCGATATGATGTGGTTTCAGCAATTCAATTTCATCATAATAATGCAAAGTTCGAACGCTGATTCCCGACAGATTAGATACTTCCTTTACTGTATAAGCCATTCCGCTTCACCTCTCTTGCTTTCACAGTCTACAGTCTCACGTGGCGTGAGAGTCAACACCCCCACTTCCCCACCTTGGTAATACACTTTTACCCTGTAAGCACATCGTGAACCGCTAATTGCCAACGATTTTTCATACTTGCGACCTACAGTAGGTATCTTTAGATATCTATGCAAAAAAAAGCCCTACAGCGTATTTCAAATAGGCTGCGGGCTTCTTATATTCAATTGAATTTGGCGACTAAGAGAAGCTTCTTCCCATGACCACATGATCGTAAAAAGCTATCTTTTGAATAATTTTCTCCAAATTGCGCTGCGTTTGGGCCATCTGTTCTTCCACTTTCTTTTTGTGGGCAACCAGGAAGTCTCTTCTCTCTTGGATTGTGGCTTCTCCTTTTACATTTAGCTCAAGATATGCCTTAATTTCTTCAATGGTCATTCCCGTATCTTTCATAGCCATAAGAAACCTGATCCAATCCATTTGTTTCTCGGTATATACCCTTCTCCCACCCTCATCCCGACCAACATCAGGTAGAATGCCCTCTTTTTCATAATAACGAAGGGTAGATGCGGGCAATCCACTCCTGATTTCAACTTCTTTAATGGAGTACATGGTTGATCCCCTCCTGATTCTTTTATTTTCGCTTCAAGCCAGCTGTAACGATAAGTATAAGTTTTCATAGAAAAGAGTGCAAAATTAACATTTCTCTATTCACCAACTGAACAGCTAGCTCTCTCCCTGTCCTTCCCCTCGCAACTTCCCAATATAACTCCTTACATTCTCCTCTGGATGGCTCACTTCCCATTGATCTAACAGCCGATTGACCTCCTCATCCTGAGAATTCAACTGGTAATAGAATATGGCCGCTCGTAATTGGTGCTGCTCTTCGACAGGTTCATCACCAGGCCAGTGGTACTCTTGCTTGCCGTTCTCATCGGTAGTCCCTATCGCTCCGTCCAGTAACGGGGAGCGGCCTTCTAGGCCTTCACCACGGGCAATGGCTTTGAGAAAATCGGCATGTCTCCTAGCAACATCAGGCGAACAACGGTACAAATTCTCAAAAATATCAAAGGCATCAATCGGATCGTATTCCAAATTCTCAAGGAAGTGCCTTTGCAGCAGTGCGGCAACCTTCTTATTGCCCGTCAGTCCCGACAGAAAATAAAATGTAGGCATTTGTGCCTCATAACGAAAATCGTCGACATGGCTGATAATATCGTCCACAATCTGCTCTGTCTGAACACCTTCACGGGCTAACCGAGTTAGTATCCTCACTGCCTTATACTGCGTCCAATCGTACACCCCGAACGCCACCTCATACAGCATGGGAATCGCTTTTTCCCTGTAATTGTAGATAATCTCAAAAATCGCATCCTGTTGAATATGCAGCCAGTCGCCCAACCCTTCGTACTTTCCTGCCAAACTCTCAGGCTTCTGCAACTCAGTTCCAAAAAAATAACGCGGGAATAGAGGCAATGCCGCTTCTCCCAGCATAGCAGCAGCCTTCTTCGCCTCGGCGGTGAATTGCTCGGGCTGATCTACTAATCCGCCGACCTTTATAATGACTGCAGGAATAGCAGTGTCCAAATCGATTGCCATATGTAATTCACAGCTCCTTATCGTATATTACTAAAAATTCCTTTGCCAACTAGAATATTCATTCTGAATATATATCGGTAATCCCCTATAATTTCTCAACACGTTTTCCACGATTAAAAAAACATATTTTGGGAATTACTTGTATACTTTTCAACAGTTTACTTAATATATGCGATTGCTTCTCTAAGCCTATTCTTTTTTACTATAATTATTTAGTATTATAAGGATATAAAAAAAGGAGGTTATCATTTGAAAAGTACAGGTATGACACGTCCCCTAGATGCGTTAGGCCGTATCGTCATTCCCAAAGAAATGCGAATTTCTATGGATTTTAATGTGGGTGACCCCGTTGAGATTTTCGCAGATGAGGAAACCGGTATTCTCGCCTTTCGAAAATATACCGGGGTGACGTGTAAAATGTGTGGTTCAGCAGAACAATTGACTTATTTTAGAGATAGTTTTATTTGTAAAGAATGTATTGAAAGTTTAAAGAAGGGGTTAAATTTTAGCCCTGTCCTAAGACCAGCCAAATCGGCTTTAGCCAACGGACAACGGTCGATTAAAGAGTCCAAACGTCTACGGAGATCGACACAGCAGATGATTGAAAGCCTCAAAGAATTAATGCAAAAGCAACCCAATGCAGCACAGCACGAATATGCCAAAATGCTTGAGGTTTCCCAAGCCCGTATATCCCAGCTCAAAAAAATGCTATAACTACAGCTTGCTATCCTACATAGGTATACACCAGAGATTTCATCATGTACAGCTAATTTTGAACCGTGATACGCAGCATCATAGCTAACCGACAAAAAGCAGGAAACACATTTGCGAAATCCTCGAACTAGGTACAAAGAACTACTAGATGACTTGCAAGCGACAACGCCTTATTAATAAAACTATGCCAATTAATAGTAACGCCTAAATTAAACGAAATGACCTTCTCTACGTAAAGAAGGTCATTTCGTTTATTTATTCATTTTAATGTTGTTTCAACTCATCCAAAATACTTTTACCTGTAAAGATGTGCATTTTTGGGGACAGTGAGTTTCAAAAAATATCTTAAAGGAACTTGGTACACAGTCTTATATTGATGTTACTCAAATCAGCCAGGCTCAAGCCCTTATCCAAGTATGCCTGCAATCTGGCGAAGCCATTCTTTACGTGTATCTTCATCGGATTGGGGTACCGACTCGAAAAATATATGATACATAACGTCAAGTCCGCAATATTCAAATATGCCTTTGTCGGACGTCAAGTGAAGTGCTTGATCCATGCCATTGCTGGCATATTCCGCATGTGATTTCCCTTGTGTGTTGAGGATGATGACTTTCTTCCCCTTGAGCAGCCCCATCTGCACCCCGTTTACATATTTGTAAGCAAAGCCGTAAGAGAATACGCGGTCAATATACCCTTTCATTATGGCTGGCATCCCCGTCCACCATATCGGATAAATAAAGGTGACCACCTCTGCCCATTGCAAAAACTTCTGTTCCCGCACAATATCTTCTCCGATTCCTCCAATAATCTCGCTACTGCTGACTACAGGTTGAAAGCCGATATCATATAGATCACGAACCACCACATCATGCCCTTTTTGCTTTAGCCCCTTCAATGCTGTGGTCAAAATTGCATGGTTAAAGCTTTCATGTGATGGATGCGCGTAAATAATAAGATGTTTCATTTTCTTCTCCTCCATTTACTAATAAAATGAGTGATTGATCAATTACTTAGTTTCATACTTCTTCATCTAACTGAATCTGCATCAATTCATAGTTCCAATAAAGATACGTTCAGTCAACTTGAAGCGTATGCTGCTCATAAATGTCACCTACGTTGATTGTTAATCAATTAGTAATTGATCAATCACTAATTGATTGGTCTCAGTATAGTTTATTCCTTTTTATTTCGCAAGTGGTTTTGGTTCAACTTGCCACTGTTACTATCGCGCAAATAATGAGAAAAAAAGGCCCATCTAATGAGCAGATATACGTAAAACGTATTATCCATGTCCATCAGATAGGCTTTTATACAGCTATTTACCGTTTAATAACGATCAGCTTGGTTTCCAACATTTCTTCCATAGCGTACTTTACACCTTCGCGTCCAGTGCCACTTTGCTTCACACCGCCATACGGCATATGGTCAACACGGAAGCTTGGTATGTCATTGATCATCACGCCCCCTACCTCAAGCTTGTCCGCTGCATCCAGCGCGGTCGTGATATTACGTGTGTAAATCCCCGCCTGTAAGCCATAAATTGAATCATTCACATGGCTCACAGCCTCATCTACAGAGCTAACGGAATGAATCAGCACAAGTGGGGCAAACACTTCGCGACAAGACACCTTGGAAGTCGGGTCCACATTGAGCAATACGGTCGGCTCCAGAATCCCACCTTCGGCATGACCACCCAGAGCGATTCTCCCGCCTGCTTGGACTGCTTCCTCCAGCCACTCACGAACACGCTCGACATCCTTGGCTGAGATGAGCGCCGATACGTCCGTGTCCGGGTCTAGCGGATCTCCGATTTTTAAACGTTGAGTCGCTTCTATAAATCGGGATACGAACGTATCATACAGCTCACCGACAACGTAAATACGTTGAACCGAGATACATACCTGCCCCTGATTGGCAAAGGCTCCACTCACACAACGGTCGATGATCGCGTCCACATCTGTATCACGGTCAATAATAACAGCCGCGTTGGAACCCAGCTCCAGCGTGACCCGCTTCAAGCCAGCCTTGGAGCGAATTTCTGTACCGACTGCCGGGCTACCGGTGAAGGTGATATAGCTGACGCGTGGATCAGTGACAAGTACGTCGCCAATCGTTTTGCCATCGCCGCTGATCACGTTAAGAGCGCCCGCAGGCAACCCGGCCTGCTCCAACAACTCCGCGATCAAGTAAGCCGACAGTGGTGTCTGCTCCGCAGGCTTCAATACGACCGTATTGCCTGCTGCCAGCGCAGGGCCCACTTTATGAGCGACCAAGTTCATCGGGAAGTTAAATGGTGTAATAGCTCCTACTACCCCGACGGGTTCTTTGAGCGTGTAGGCCATACGGCCCTCGCCGCCTGGTGCTGCATCCAGCGGAATGGTCTCTCCGTGAATGCGCTTGGCTTCTTCGGCTGCAAACTTGTAGGTTTGTACCGTCCGATCAACTTCCGCAAGCGCAGCCTTCCATGGCTTGGACGCTTCACGTGCAATGGTACGCGCTGCATCCTCACGTCGCTCTTCCAGCAGGTCAGCCAGCTTCTCCAAGATAGCTGACCGCTGGTGCGCTGGCATGGCCCGCATCTCTGCACATGCATCAGATGCGGCCTGAATAGCGGCCTTGGCATCCTCAGCAGTGGCCTCTGCTACCTCAGCAATGACTTCCCTGGAATACGGTGATTTCAGTGTCGTATATGATGAAGCTACTTGCCATTCACCACCAATAAATAAATGCTGCTGCATGCTTTTCCCCTCCTTTTCTCTATATCAATGTTCCTTTTAACATCTATTTTACCGTCAGTACCGGACAAGGTGCATGCTGAATCACATGATGACTCACACTACCCAGGATCAGCTCCGAAACAAGTCCCTGTCCCCGTGTTCCCATAATGATCATATCCACCTTTTCCTGCTTTGCACTCTCGCAAATAACACTCGCCGGATCACCATGACCCGCCAGCATACGGTACGAAATGCCCTCGTCCTTCAAATAGTCGGCTGCAGGCTCCAGAATATGACGACCTTCCTCTTCGATCCGCTCATCCACATCAATCCCAACCGGGGGCTCATTCATGGATAAAGTCGGATTTACATGCAATACGGTCAGATGCAGGTTTCCCTGAAGCTGCTTGGATAACGTTTTGGCTGTCTCCAATGCCTTCATAGCGTGTTCCGAACCATCAATCGCGACCAGAATCTGTTTGAATTCGCTCATATTCTTTTCCTCCCCAGAAGTTCAATATTAGTGTGCATCTACCTGAATGTCCTGCATATGTCGACGACGTACGATCAGCACAGCTACACCAATCAGTACCATCAATGCTCCAAAATAAAACGGGGTTTCTGCTGAGTACCACTCTGACAGCTTCCCTGCAAGCCACGGCGAAATGGCCCCGCCCAAAAAACGCATAAAACTGTAGGCCGCAGATGCTGTCGAGCGCTCCACTGGAGCAGCCTGCATAACAGCAGTTGTAATCAATGTATTATTAATCCCCAGAAAAATACCAGCTACAATGACGGCGACAATGACAGTCGTTGGCGAACCAGCTACCGTCCCAATCGCCATAACACCTAAATCAATGGCAAATAGCGTCAGCATGATACTAATGGAAGATACCACGCTCAAGCGTGCTTGAATCTTTGGTGCTACAAACACCGAGGTAAAGGCCAGCATAATTCCCCAACCAAAAAAAACGTAACCCAAACCATGCTCGTCTAAATGCATTACATATGGAGAATACGCCATCAACGTAAAGAATCCAAAGTTATATAACAATGCGACAATGCCGAGCGTGAACAAGGCAGGATAACTTAGCGCTTTGAACGGATCAGCAATGGAACCACGTTTTTTGGGCTTTGGAATCGAAGGCAGCATAAACGTAATGAACAAAAATCCCACTACCATCAGTCCGGCTACACCGAAAAACGGACCACGCCAGGAAATGGAACCTAACTCACCACCTAGCAGCGGGCCGACTGAAATCCCGAGGCCCAAGGCCGCTTCATACAAAATAATCGCTTTAGCTGTTCCAGAAGTGGACAGACCAACAATCGCAGATAACGCTGTTGCGATAAACAAAGCGTTCCCCAAACCCCAGCCTGCTCGGTAGCCTACAATTCCGCCAACTGTATTGGCCGTACCGCCCAATCCGGCAAACACAATAATAAATAAAATCCCGGTTAGTAGCGTCCATTTGACACCCAATCGACTTGATACGACGCCCGTAATCAGCATCGCAACGCCTGTCACCAGATTATAGCTGGTAAACAGCAATGACACTTGGCTTTTCGTAGCATGAAGCTGATCGGCAATGGCCGGAAGAATCGGATCGACTAATCCCAGACCCATAAATGAAATAACACAGGCAAAGGCGACCGCCCATACCGCTTTAGGTTGAGACAGCAAGCCTGAGCGTTCTTTTAACTCTTCAGGTAATGCATGTTGTGAACTCATAATAGGATGTTACCTCCACATCTGAATGTCAATGTTCTTGTTATGATGGATCGCGCTCAAGTTCCTCATCCAGAAGAATCTTACGTTCACGCACCCTAACCCGCAGCTCCTCCAGCTCTGTCTGGAGCATACGGATACTGTTGATTTTCCCCACCATTAAGTCCAACTGTTCGTTCAGCGTACGTTCCATATCCTCCAACATGGCCCGTCGCTCGATTGGCTGCAAATGCTCTGTGCGCTCGCGATATTCCTCCCGCTGCCCCTTGAGCATTTCTGCTGCGGACATGTAACGCTGAAGCTCTTGCAAAGAAAAGCCAAGCACTTCCTTGGCACTCACTATTTTTTTTAGTAAATCCACATCCTCCTGCGTATACAGCCGCATATTTCCTTCACTGCGCTGCGGAGAGGGCAATAAGCCGATTTCCTCATAATAACGAATAGTTCGCTTGGTCAAACCGCTTTGCTTCGCGACCTCATCAATTTTATACGTAACCATGACACCCACCTTATGAAAAAGATTATATATAAATACTACGCCTATATAACGTTAACGTCAACGTAAACTTTGAATTAAAAAGAAACCGCCTCTGTTAGAGACGGTTCCTATTTGGGATTGCATAGTCATAGACCCGAAGCATCGGCGCTCAAGCCCATGAATATCGCTTAGATGAAAATAGTACGTGTGATGATAACCAGCAATATGAAGAGTACCAAAATTACACCAGTGGAAGTCCACATGCCGTAGCCGCCACCGCCACAGCTTCTATCTACTTCACCCATCTCAAATTCCTCCTCCCTCTGTCGATTACAACAAATCGCCCGAAATCAAATTCTTCAACTGAGAATTAGATAACGAATGCTTTGGAAATAATAACGAGCAGAATGAAAAGTACCAGAATCGCTCCTGTAGATGTAAAAGCTCCATAACCAGCGCCTACTCCAGACATGGTGATTCCTCCCTTCATGGTTTACAAAAGCATCTTATGCTTATGCCACCGTCCATGATAGGGACAAATGCCGCGCCTGCCGCCCAAATGTGGATTTGGGGTTCAGTTATTCCTCGGATGCGAGCATTCCGTGATACAGGAGATTTCTTGCCTGCTTGGCAAGTACAGACGGGCTTTCACGTCCAGGCAGCAATTTCGTTAACGTCAGTCGTTCTATCAAACCGATCACGCATTCTGCTGTCAGTTCAGGGTCAAGTTCCTCACGGCAGGAACCCCATCGTTGTGCCGCCAGCAGATGCTTCTTGATATGCTCTGCCATTTCCGCCTTGATGTGTACCGAGTCTGCCGCCTGATAAAAACCGACACGAGTGATCGCCGGATTATTAGACAACATGCGAAAAATAGCTTCCAGAAAAGCTTGTCCCCGTCTCAAAACTTCAGCTTCGCTTAGGTCCGGGCCAATCTTCATACTTTGTACCGTCTCATTCACCAAAGTACGGAAGCTCTCCACAAGCTCCTCATACATTTGTTCCTTGCTTTCAAAATGAATATAAAAATCCGGCTGCGTCAATCCTGCACGTGCCGCAATCGAACTTACCTTAGTTTGGTAAAACCCCGTCTGAGCGAACTCTTCAGCCCCCGCTTCCAGTAACAACCGCCGACCTTCCCGACTTCTGACTCCTGCTCTCATCACGGTTTTGCCCCCTTACACCACAAATCTATCGTATTATAAAGTTCCTTTGCAGTAAGAACAACGGGCTTGAGGATGATATATACCTTTCCTTCAAAAGTCCTAATATAGAAGGACTGAATGTTATGGAAAATCAAGGGTATTCCCCCTACAAGGTATAATTAACCAATTAGATAGATAAGCGAGCAGGAATTATTACGCCGAATTTAAAAATTTATACTTGAGAATTTTGTGAAATCCAGACTTTCGATATATATATATCAGTGATGAGGACCATATTTGCGCATCATCTTAATCGTTATCAGATCATCATCCAGCCCCCGTTGTTGCAAGCCGTCGATAATTTGCTGACGCTCCTGATCTTTAACATTTTGTCCGAATTTAAACTTGGCGGTCCATTCCTCGGGTACAATTTTGATCAGAGCGACCCCTTTTAAACGTGAGGCATACCGAGAATCGCTGGCATCAATCGTGTCATATCCGCCTTCCGGTTGCAGCTTACTCATAAAAATGGAAAATGCTGATGCTTTTTCTTCCAAATCCACTACATGCTCCGCATGACCACGCACGGTAATACTTTTAAAAAATGAGGTCGCAGGACATGCCATATGTTCATCCGTGAAATAAGATGGAATGAGCGCATATTCTTTGGCAGCTGAAAAAGTAACCCGATTGTCCTCTTTCATCCGTTCCATCTTTTCTCCAGCACGGCTGCCATGAATATAAAAAACGCCATTTCCATAAGCGAAATTCAAGGGAACCACACGCGGAAAACCATCCTCGCTGTTCATGCCTAAAAATCCGAAACTTACCTCGCTTAGAAACTGCTCTATTTCCTCTAGTTCTTCTACCGTAAATTCCTTTCTTCTCATAGGGGACTCTCCTTCCATCTATTGACCAATGATACATTTCAGATTATGTTGAAAATGGATTATTAAAAAGATCCAATATAAACGGAAATGACTGGTCCAATATAAGGAGAAAAGTATGGACATTACGATTGCATATCAGCGTGCAATTCAAAAATATCATTTGAAATACTTGGCATTGTATCACGCTCTTCGAGAGGGGATTCTCACTGGCTCCCTTGCCAGCGGTACGCGCCTGCCTTCCAGTCGTGATCTGGCTGTGATGTATGGCATTTCGCGCGGAAGTGTTAAAGAAGCATACGATATGCTGTTGGCAGAAGGATATGTGAATTCGCTAGTAGGCAGAGGAACCTTTGTTATGGAACAGACTGCAATGCTGCCAGACGAATCTCTAATCGATCAGCAGAACCAAACCCCGCCTATTGCAAAACAAAAAGCCCCTGCTCTGTCAGCATGGGGACAACGAATAATGCAGCTCGAAAGAGAACGGGCCTTATACTCGGCTCCTGTGTCTGCTACGGATAGAGACGGTGCACAGCTGCCTTTGATTTCTTTTCAAGCAGAAGAAGATGTATTGGAGGGCAGCTCACAGATCGCATGGAAAAGTGCATTGGCTGCCGCTGGCAAGGACCTGCAAAAGCCTTCGGATGACTCAACGCCTGCACCAGTGAACGGTGATAAAGGACTGCGTGAAGCGATTTGCCATCATGTTGGCAGAACACGCGGAATTACGGCTACCCCGGATCAAGTCGTATTATGCAGTGGTTCCATGGAAGTGATCACGTTATTAAGTCAGCTGCTTATTCATGAACAAGATAACATTGTACTGGAGAATCCCTGTTATTCCGGCATCTACCGTGCAGTTACTGCCTCAGGCGGACAGATACACGCTGCTGAGCTGGATCAGCATGGAATTATTCCACAGGATTGGGATGCCAAGCTCCTGTTTGTTACGCCTGGACGACAGTTTCCAACCGGTGCTGTATTGCCATTAACGCGCCGTCAACATATTCTGCAATGGGCAGCGTCCAAGGGGGCGTGGATCATTGAGGATGATTATGACAGTGAATTCCGCTGGGCAGGACGCCCCATTGAACCATTAAAAGCACTGGATCGCGCGGAATGTGTCATCTATGTCGGTTCCTTTTCCAAAAGCATGTTCAGCAGCCTTCGACTCGGGTTTGCCATCCTGCCTGTGGCATTAGCTCAAGCGCTGACTGCTGCCAAACGACTATACGATCCCCTGCCGCCTGCCCGCTTGGAACAGCGTGCACTGGCACGTTTTATGATGCGCGGAGACTACATTCGTCATTTGCGGCGGATGACTCGAATATACAGATCACGCTACGACGTATTCCAGCATGAAATACAGCCGTTGAGTGAGCTGTTTCACTGGCAGCAGAACGATTGCGGTCTACACGCCTATGCCATCTGGAAGCATGGACCTGCCCAGTATCATCATTTGATGCAGACAGCACGATTTTATGGAGTCACATGGCGTGATGCTGCTGATTACCAACTGACACCGGGGCCTCCTTCAGCCTGCTTTAACTTTGCTCACTTAACGGAGCAGCAGATTATCGAAGGTATTATGCGTCTGCGCCAGGCCTGGGACAGTATCAAACATCAGTATCACGGAGCAACGCTAAGGCAATAAAAGGGTACTCTATTCGTACTTTGTATATAGCAAATTAGACTAACGATAAAGAAGACTTGCCCTTTCCATTCCCTCACTCTTTCATATGATGCTAGTAACTTAAAAGAATTGGAGTGAGAGAAATGGCAGTTAGTCCACTTTGTAAACGGTTTGCCGATATATTAAAAGCAACACCTCAAATCATTAACGGAGTTTGTACTGCATCTACAGTCAGAAATAACATCAAGCCGATCATTTTGGGGAAAAGGGCCAGATCCTTTCTTGCCATCCCCCAAGCTTTTTCTTTCGAAAGCATTGGCCGTAACGGAAAAGGTTTATGTCTTGGCGAAACTGTGATTCTGACCGCAGAAATTAATCCGTTTATTTCTCGACTTCGTAACCATGATATCAAAGTGACGGCACTCCACAATCACTGGCTATTCGATAACCCTAACCTTTGGTACATCCACTTTGAAAAAGTAGAAAAGCCGCTTGTTTTCGCCACAGAAGTACGTGACGCGCTTAATGTCTTGACAACGAAGCCTGTACGTCCGGTGATTAAAAAGAAATAAGCTATCAATAAATGCAAGAGATCCGCTTAGGCGGATCTTTTCTTTGTTATGGCTACCTTTGCCCTGAACCCCTTATTTAATCACTAGCCCCAAAAGGCCAACAAAGGATGAAGCCTGATGCGGTGAGATGATGCAACCATTCAAGTCTTCTATCTCCACTTGTAATCCGTCAAATTCGCAATCACTGAGATCAATTCCCTTGAGCTTGGCCCCCGACAGGATGGCTTGATCCAGATTGCAACGGGCAAAAGAGGTTTTTTGTAGTGTTGCATGATAAAGATCTGCACTTATCAAAGAACAATCCTCAAAACCAACTTGCTTGAAATTAGCAAAACGGAACATCGAATAATCCCCTAGGCAATCCAGAAAACGAACGTTTTGGAGCCTACTTCTCGAAAAATCCGTTCCGAGCAATTTACAATTTCTGAACTCTACCCGATGGATAAAGGAGCCGGAAAAATTAATATTAGACAGATCGCATTTATCAAAAATGATGTCTGTCCATTCACTTTCCGGCAATGATGATTCCATGATGGTGACATTTTTGAAGACCATCTTCTCTAATGAAACCTTAACTGCTTCCATATTGTCCAAAATAATATCCTCTACAGACCCTGTACTAAGTTCGTCTTTGGATCGTATGGAGCGTATTTCTTCATTTAATACGGGTAAGTCCGCAGGAATCTTCGGTGACTCCATTTTATTTTTCATTATAGCTCTACCTCCACTATGAATATATTTCTAGGATATCTATATGAATCTATTTTCTATTAATTCTCACGCATAGGGTAGCAAAAGTATTTTTGACACATATATTAACATGTGAGCACACTCACGAACCTTTGTTAGGAGGTTGATAGCATGGCAGTACAGCTATCTAATCAAATATTCTCCATCTCAATCGGGGATTATGGGGATATCTCTTCCTTACGTCTGACAGGAGACACCTTCAATACGAATTATGTCATGAACGGCTCTAACGCACCTAAACAAAATACGTCAGATCATCAGTGGCTGGGTGAACTCATGTTCACCTATCGTCTCGGTAACGGGGCGTGGACTCGGGCATGGACAAGCAATTCTGCTGATGTGCGCCAGATCATCTCTTCTGGTAACAGCGTCCAGGTATCCTATCAAAATTCCTCCAACCATCAGGGAATACGCAACTTCACTTTACAAGAAACCTATTCGTTGGTTAACGACTATTTACATTGGCAAATGAAAGTAACGAATACTTCTAATCAAGCACTGGAAATCGGAGATTGGGGGCTGCCGCTTCCTTTTAACGAATACTGGTCCGGTGGCAATAATGAACAAATCTATGAAACCAGGGTACTCTCTCACTCCTTTGTAGGTCATCACAGTTCCTTTATTACAGCTGGACGACCTAGCGGCATCGGACCGTATATCCTGCTGCTACCTGATGCCGCAACGGGTGCTGGTCTCGAATATCAGGACCACTGGAGAGTCGAGGAGCATCCAGGCAGTACATGGGCTATGGAGCAAGGCGGCTGGTCTGAGGGACTGAATGTGTTCTATATCCACTCCAATGTCATCAAAAGCACCAACCGTGGTTATATCGGAAGCACCAGTCTGTCGCTGGCCCCTGGTGAAAGCAAAACGTATGCCTATAAATTCTACAAGGTAACGGACGAGCAGGCTGTAAAGGACAGGCTATACAGCGAGGGGCATGTGGATGTGACCGTGGTTCCGGGTATGATTGTCCCGACCAATCTCAAAGCTAAATTCGATCTGCATACAAGTAAATCCATTACCTCTGTCACAGCGCAGTATCCCTCCGAAACGACCATCAGCTATTTGGAAAATACCCCTACAAACCACAAAATATATGAGCTTACACTGGGACGATTGGGTCACAACAATATTACAGTAAATTACGGTAACGGCGAAAAAACCGTTCTCCAGTTCTATGCCATTGAGCCGGTTGACACTGCACTTCAGCGTCACTCCACCTTCATGGTCAACAGCACCCAATGGAACGTACCGGGAGACCTGCGGGACAAGGTGTTTGACGACTGGATGATGCAATATAAGGCCAAACGCAACAGCTTTGCTGGCTACTGGGGCTGGGGTGATGATTGGGGATTAACTCACGGCCAGTTTCTAGCGGAGAAAAATGTCCAGAAGCCCGTGGCCTCCGAGATCAAGGCTGTCGATGATTATCTGGAGGTGGCTATCTGGACGAATCTGATGGAAGGCCATCATACCGATTATTTGGTCCCTGATTTCCTGATGCCACAACCTAATACGACACCAACATACCGGGGCTATGCCTATCCGCACATTTATAATACGTTTTTCAGCATGTATAAACTTGCCAAGCTGTATCCCAACCTGGTCAGCTATCGCAATAGCAAAAACACATATTTGCTACGTGCTTATCGTATTTTTAAAGCGTTGTATGAAGGTCCTGTTGCTTATAACTGGAACACAGGGCTTATGGGTGAGCTGACCACACCTGATATGATTAAGGCGCTTCAGGAAGAAGGATTGACTACTGAGGCTAACGACATGATTGCCAAAATGGCTACCAAGTACAACAATTTCAAAAACACCACCTATCCCTATGGCTCTGAGTACAACTATGACAATACAGGCGAAGAGGCGGTATATACACTTGCCAAAATGAACGGCAATACGACAATGATGAGCAAAATCAATGCCAAAACACGCGCCGCACGCGGACATATGCCTGTCTGGTACTATTACGCTGATCCGGTCACAATCACCGGAGAGAATTGGTGGAACTTCCAGTACACCACTTCGCTGGCGGGCTATGCGATGGATGACTGGACACGTCGTTATTCGTCCAAGCCAGAAGTGGACCAGCGCCTATCCTATGCCGCCAAACTGGCGAACATCGGGGCGATTAATTCAGGACAGATCAGCCCGGACCCTGCCAATATCGGGGCAGTATCTTGGACATATCAGGCAGGTAAGGGCAATTACGGCGCCCTTGGTCTGGACGGCGGCCCTCTCTTTAACGGATGGCGTGGCATGTCCGGGGAAGCCGATCTGGGGCTGTTTGGAGCCATTAAAGTCCTAAGTTCGGATGTTGCTGTCGATCCCATATTTGGTTTGTTCGGTTATGGATGTGACGTTGCAGAAAGCAATAACAGCTATACAGTTACTCCAAAAGATGGCGTATTCCAGCGTCTGCATCTGATCACCCAGAAGCTGAGTCTGGAGTTGAACCGGGACCAATATACCTTGGCCGTCGTGTCCAAATCCAAGAACAACATCCGTCTGATGTTGAAAAATACGACACCAGACACAGCTCATACTACTACTGTGACAATAACCGGACTCGCGATAGGTACGTATGACGTACTGGTAGACGGCACAAAAACCGGCTCAGTCACTGCTGTTAACAGTGCTGCGACTACAACCAGCCTGAACATCGGTACGGCAGCCAACTACGATATCCGCATTCAGTCCAGTACAGGCAATCCAGCTCCCGCTGGGGACATTATAGCCCATTATGAATTTAACGAAACGGCCGGATCAACCGCAGCCGATTCGTCAGGTTATGGGCAGCAGGCCAGTGTAATTGGCGGCTCGTGGAGCGCGGGGCGGAATGGCAATGCCCTGCGCCTTAACGGTATTGGCGCCTATGCCAGCCTGCCCGGCGGAATCGTTAGCAGTTTAAATGACTTTACGATTGCAGCATGGGTACGAGTGAACACGCATAATGGCTGGGCTCGTCTGTTTGATTTTGGAGCAGGAACAGATCGGTATATGTTTTTGACCCCGAAGGCCGAAGGGACAGGTATGCGTTTTGCCATCACTGTCTTGGGGAACGGAGAGGAACAGCAGCTGAACGCCCCGGAACTGGCGACAGGGGTGTGGAAGCATGTAGCAGTGACTCTGTCAGGCACTACGGGAATTATGTATGTGGACGGTATAGAGGCGACACGTAACACGGGTATGACGCTGAGACCTTCCAGCCTTGGACTGACAGATTGGAACTACATTGGGAAATCCCAGTTTGATGATCCTTATCTTAACGGTGCAGTAGATGAGCTGATCATTTACAACAGAGCTCTGACTGCTCAGGAAATCAGGGGCTTGGCCTCGGCAAGCAGCACCATTACAGCCCATGATTTGAGAGTCCAAGCATATGCTGAAGGGGCCGATTAGAATGTAATTATGAACTTAATTTAATGCATTCCTTTCATGCCATTAACGTTTTAGATTGTGAATGATTTGTATTATGAATGATTCGTACCATGAATCATTGGCGTCGTAAATGATTGGTATCGTGAATTATTTTTGCGGGTGCTTCCCATCGCCTCCGCCCCGGATTTCTTATCTTAATTCTGCAATCAGGGGAGAAATCCGGGGAGATGATGCTTCCGAAGCGAGCCTTCCTATGGAAAGCTGGTAAATCGACCACTTTACCGAGGGGTCTAGCCGTAGCTCTTCCATCTGCAGAGCAATTAGCTTCGTCTAATACGTGTCGTTCTTGGTCTTAAGCGAACGAGCTCCTCACTGGTGAGTTGTCTAGTATAGGAACGAGGGGAAGATCCTGTATCTACCCTGAGCACCCTGCCTGCCCCGCTGGGGCGGGCTACTCGTGTGTTGAATACCTGCATGACCCACTGCACTGGAAAGGCTATGGATAAGCGACCATCTGCCGTGCCTGCATAGTTGACCGCGGCTGCATAATTATCGGACTGTCTGAGCCATACAGAGCCGGAATCCCCGGGTAGTGATACAGGAGTCGTACCTCTAATAACCGTCTGATCTTCGAAGGTCAGCAGGCCCAACTCACCACCATAATTGATTTGCAAGTCCGTATAGACGGACTCTACCGTGCCATTAACCCGCCCGCTCGTACGCCCTACCTTCTTCAATCTTTCTCCTATGCGATAGGCGGTAACATGACCCGGAATCGCTCCCACTGTAGCATAACGGGGATTGAGCAGGTTGTTGCGGGTCGGAAGCGAAAGCGCTGCATCAATCAGGTTCGTTCCAGTGGGATTTAAGCGTACGTAACGATACAGTCGTCCTATACGATCCTGGGCAACCGTCCCCCCATCGGCTCCGCCTGGCTGAATTGTAGCCTCCCGATTGTCTGTATTGGAGGGATTGAGCACATGGTTATTGCTTAAAAGATAACGTGTAGCCGGCGCTCCAGTTGGGGCAACGATAAGTCCGGTTGTACCGGAGCCTTCAATCGTCCCGACACTGTAGCCGGCGATGACCGGGCGGATGCGCACTTTGTAGTCCGTAGCATTAGCCCTGATTTTTCCAGTCTTTACAATTCGGACAGGAACGTTCGATTTCTTCCCTAAGGCAGTGGCCGACAAGAGTCCAGTAGAGGCCGACGCTAGACGGTCCGTGTACACAATGACAGCGGCTCCCTTTTTGGGGTGCGCAGGGTCCCTGTAGCCTACGCCAATGCCGTGAACACCGGACATTTTTAAGACTCGCTTGGCCATCCGCTTTTTCACTTGAAGCGCGGCCGAGAAGGTAGCCAACATAATCATCTCCTTTTACTTTCAGATGAAATATTGTATGGCTAAGGCCGCTCTGCGTTCCATTTGATCTTACGATCGCTGTTGCTTCTCTAGCTCCAAACGGACCGCTGCGCTACCGAACTCCGTATCGAACTATATATGAAGGAATTACAAAATATGGTATAATCACTCGCGAAATTGGCATTCGATCATTTGATTCTAATGTTCGAGGAGGTATTTCATGTTTTCAATGATATTGACATACAGCATACAGGCAATTGTGATTTTACTAATTATTTTCACAGTGTTGAGAAACAACAGAAAGAAAATAGGCCGGGGATCACTTTCACTGCTGTTATCTCTTCTTGGCATGGCTGTTTCTTTTGAATTTGGCGATTACATATTCGGAGACCAGTTGCTTTCCTTTTTAGGAATGTCAGCATGGTCCAATCCTGTTAATAATACTGGGTTCCACTACACTATTTTTGTATCGAGTATTTTTTTTATTCCTAGCTTAATCATTGGATATAAAAATCCTGAAGATTTTGGAGCTCTTATTGGAAGACGAATTTCTAGTATTTATCTAATTATAATCATCATTTCGCTTTTATTTTTCATAATAAGCTGTTTGTCGAAGTGAAAGTTGGATGTGTGGTCATTCCAAAATAAGAGGCCTTTCTATAATTGAACTGATCTCTGTTAAGTAAACAGTAATAAAAAAGCAACCTTAAGCAGCCTAAGTCCGATATTCATACGGTCTTAGGCTGCTTAATTTCTGTTAAAAACAATGGTGTGTAGAAATAGATGTAACGTCAAGTGTGCGAGTATGAATTCTCTATATAGTACAAGAATAACAATAATTGCAATCAAAATTCATAAGAGTGAATTAAAAATTCATAAAAATGAACCGGAAATATTTTCTTTTTCACATACTTAGCCTCTACCACTGTTTGCAGAAATTGATAGTTTATTGTTATATGAAATAATTTTTACTTCAATAGAACTATTTTAGTTTTTTTCCTTGCAGTCGATATAATTGAGGGTTCGCCAAAAAGCCCTTTCCTATAGGAAGATGGGATCAACTCGCTAAAAATAATGTACGTTGTGATTGATAGTAAAAGTCAACCAGCCGATCCGAGGAGGTAGTGTACTAGAACATTTTTCACTTAACACACCTTATCTTGCGTTAACCGATAGCAAGATATAAAACATTAGGAGGATAACCAACCAATATGAATTCATTCAAGAAAACGAAGAGCTTGATCACCGCCCTGACCGGGGCTGCGTTATTATTCGCGCTACCGATGACGGCAGGCGCGGAGAGTAATATCAATTATACTGGCATGTTCCTGGGCTATGACGGAAGTGTAGACACCAGTCCTGTCCAGACCTACAACCCTGACATCGTCTCTTATGATCTGCTGAACTGGAACTACGGGGGAAGCGATGCAGCCTCCATTACCTCCCATAGCGCCTCAGCCATCCAAGGCTTAGGTAAAATCGTTACCATTTCTACCCACATGCCCAATCCCCAGGGTGGAAATGTAAACGCCCCGATGTCTGATTCCGATTTTAAGATCTTGGCCAATACAGACATTTCATCCATCAATTCATCCAGCCCCGTATGGCTGCAAAATTATAAGGCTCAGATTGACAATGTTGTGACTAGCCTGCAAAAGTTTGACTCATCCCCCGTCTATTACAGACCCTTCCATGAAATGAACGGAGGCTGGTTCTGGTGGGGAAACAAGAACACGACGGACTATAAGAACCTGTACATCAATCTGTACGATTACATCGTGACGACCCATGGCATGTCCAACGTCAATTTTGTCTATGCTCCAAATAAAGGAGCCAACGCGGCCGCTTATTATCCCGGCTCCAGCTATGTCACTTGGATTGGCATCGACGCCTACAGCGACGATCCGTCCAATGACAATGAAATCAAGATGGCTTACAATGACATCAAAGGACTTGGCAAAACTTATGGCTTCTGTGAGATTGGACCAGCCGTGGGCGGCGACCATGTGGATCGCAACAATAATCAGCTCAAGGAATTCGATTATTCGCTTTGGAGCAATGCCCTGAATGAGATCTATACTGGAGCAAGCTTCTTTATCACCTGGGACGGTGCCTATGCTCCGCAGAACAATACGAATAGCAGCACGCTGTTTGCGAAGTAAAGCTCACAGTAAGCATTCGGCTCCCGGTTCGGCAGCAAGGCATCGTACGTGTTATCCCAAGAAGACAGCAAGTTCCTGGAAGATTAGGACGTCATCAAGCACGACAAAAAAGCATGCCCTTATGAACTGAAGTTCCCTATCAAGCAGCCAGTTATTAATAAGCCCTATTTAAACAGCCTGAGTCCCATATTCGTAGGGGCTCAGGCTGTTTAGTCTCTTTTGAAAACGTTCGTGGTTAAGAAAGGATTTTTTTAGCAATGAGAAGCACAGCTTATCCCTTAACTGCTCCCTCCGCAATGCCTTCCATAATGAATTTTTGAAAAAAGGCATAGATCAGAATAACCGGGATGGAGGTCAGCACGAGCGCAGCCAGAATGAGCGACCAATCCTTGTTGTATTCTCCAAACAACATATTGGTCGAGAGAATCAGGGTGTAATGGTTCACATCCGTCAGCATCAAAAGTGGAAGTAAAAAGTCATTCCAAATCCACAGGAAATCCAAAATGGCAATTGTGACGGTGATCGGCAGCAGCAAGGGAAATATAATGCGAAAGAACGTTTGGAACTCATTGCAGCCGTCCATTTGCGCGGATTCTTCCAGCTCACGCGGGATGGATTTGACGAATCCATGATACAAAAAGATGGCCATGTTCACGCCCAAACCGATATAGATCAAAGCCAAGCCGTACGTACTGCCTTGAACAGACAAATCTTTTGCCATTCGTGTAAGCGGTATCATTATAGAGTGAAAAGGCACCAGCATGGACGCAACAAACAGAAAGAAAATCGCACTGCTCAGTTTTCCACTTGTACGAGACAGCTTGTAGCCTGCCAGTGCCGAACAGACCACGATCCCGCCAATGCCGATAAAAGAAATAATTGTAGAATTCAGAGCGCTGTTCAGCAAATGGGTCTGATGAAAGGCCTGGCTGTAATTTTCAAAGTGAAGCTTCGTCGGCAGCGCCGTAAAGGATGCAAACATCTCACCCTGTGTTTTAAACGAATTAATGACCGCCATGTAGATTGGGAAGAAGGACACGACTGCGCCCACGCACAGCATCAGCGTGATCAGCAAGGAATTAGCTTTTTTCAGCCTCATGCCTCCACCTCCCTCTTCTTCATGACACGTAGCTGGATCAGAGTGAAGATGAGCACAATGGCGAACAAAATAACGGATTTAGCGCTCGCATAACCATAACGGAAGTTGTTGGAGAACGCCTCCTCATAAATGTTCATTGTAATGACTTGTGTACTGCGTCCCGGTCCCCCGCCAGTCAGCCCATACACGACCTCGTACACCTTGAAGGCACCGTTAAGTGTCAGGAAGAAACAGATCGTAATCGCGTGGGTAATCATCGGCAGCGTCACACTTCGCAATGTCTGAAATGCGTTCGCTCCATCAATAATAGCAGCCTCCTTCAAGCTTTGTGGTACACCCTGAAGTGCAGCCAGATAGATGATCATCATATATCCCACACCATTCCAGAGCGAGACAATAATGATGGAAAAGAACGATACTTTCGGATCGCCCAGCCATGATTGACCTAAAAAGGCGATGGCCGTCTTTTCAGCAATCTGCGGCAGCACGGAGGAAAAAACGAATGTCCACATAAATGCGCTAATAATAGTACTGATCATATTGGGCATAAAAAATATCGTCCGAAAAAATCCTTTGCTACGTGTGCGTGATTCAATCAACACTGCCAGTACTAGCGCAAGTACATTTTGTAGCACGATCATGACCAACACGTATTTAAGTGTAAACCAAAGGGAATTGAGAAAATCGGGGTCTTCCTTCAAGGATTCCACAAAGTTCCCCAAGCCGATAAAGTTGTAATTGGGATTCAATCCATTCCAGTCTGTAAAGCTGTAGTACATGCCGCTGATCGTTGGAATAAGCAGGAAGATGGCGTAAAAGATCAGTGCCGGGGCAGTAAACGCCAGCAGCATGACGTATTTTTTGTAGATTTTAAAAGGCATGGAGTCTCTCCCTCCCGATGTCATTCTGTAGGTTCCCGCTACTTGTTCACTTTGTTATACGATTTCCATGCCTTATCCAGCGCCTTAATGACGTCATCCTGCGAGAGCTGACCAGCATAATAGGATTGGAGCGACTTACCTGCCTCGTCCTTGACCGCCTGCGGGATGGATGGATCTTGGTACGACTTGCCTGCTTTCACATATTCGGTAGCGTCATTAACCCAAGGATAGCTTTTGAACGTATGGACTTTGGAGATAGGGTTAAATTTCAATGCTTCATAGAACGCGCTGGAATCCTTGTCGTCCAACACATAGTTAACAAAATCGAGTGCAACCTCCTTATTCTTGCTTGTAGAGGATACAGCCAGCGAAGTCGAAGTGGACAGATTGATCAAGGTCGCATTCGGATCGTCATTAATCGGTAGCGGGGCTACTCCAAAGTCCATCTTCGGATCCGATTTTAAAATCGTTTCCGCAAACCACGGCCCCTGAATCCACATCGCCGCTTTACCTGAGGCAAAGGCCGCCGACCCATCATCCCCGCCAATTTCCAGCGCCTTATCTGTACCGTTGCTGTTCACTAGATCAATAATATCGAACATGCTCTTCATTTCGGAGAAAGAGCCTTTGTCCTGATTCATCCGTTCGATAAAATCCTTATTCTGTGTGTTCATCATTGCACCTGCAGTGAGCGGCACGAACAACTGTGGAATCCAGGATTCCTTGTAGGACAACAGGAACGGTTTCACATGATTCGCTTTCAGCTTCTCGACGACAGCCTTCATTTCGGTCAACGTTCCCGGCGGCTTCAAATCCAAATCCTTAAATATCTTTTTATTGTACAAATAGCCCCAGGAGATCGTTTCCAAAGGAACCGCTACAACCTTGCCGTCTTGAGTTGTCACCGAGGGCTTAACGCTGTCCATCAATTTGCTGACAAATGGCTGACCGGACAAATCCTCCAAGTATCCCGCTTTGTAAAACGGTGGAATTTCATTCACCGCATGCAGTGCGAATACGTCCGGTGCATCGTTGGATGCGAGCCTTGTCTTCAAAATTTGTGCGGCATTGTCAGCAGGCGGCATCTCCAGTTGAACGGTAACGTCGATATTTTTATCTTTCTTCTCTTTGGCTACAAACGCATTAATGTATTTATCGTAGTGTTCTTTCAAACGGGGCTGGGCAATAAACATTTTGAGATTTACGGTTTTGCCGTCTCCACCGGAACCGCTGCTGTCACTGCCTGAAGAATTCGCTCCACATCCGGCCAACAACGTGCCAACCAGCATCGTACTCAATACACCTTTCCACATCTTCATGCAAAATGACCTCCCCTAAGTTGAAAATAACGATTTTGTATACGCTTTCATTATAGGATGGGAAGCCACTTCTGCCATTGGACACCGTTAGCATATTGAATTGGATTTTTTTAAACTTCCTTTCTCATTTCACCGGGGGCCATGCCAAAATGCTTTTTAAATACCCGATAAAAATAAGACACATCCTCGTACCCAGCCATCTCTGCAACGGCTTTAATTGAAATCTGTTTATTGGCCAGCCATTCCCGCGCCTTTTCCATTCTCCGTTCTACAATGTAGTCCGTTACATTCTGACCGTACTCCTGCTTAAATACCTTGCTCATATACTCTTTGCTCACAAAAAAGTTTTTCGCCAACTGCTCCAGTGTGATCGGCCCAGCATAGTAACTATCGATATACCGCCGTACCTCCTCCAAATTCAGCTTGTTTTTGTATTTCCGCTGCCGAATCAGCTGATCCAGTTCCTGAACATAGCATGACGATACGAATTCCAGCGCATGTTCTACAGAGGATAGAACAGCCTGCGAAAGCGGAAATCCACCCTTTGCCGTAGAAGTATTCAGCCCGTTATCCGCTGACAGCTCTTTCAGCAGAGAAAGCAGCTCCTGCACCAGCCTGCCCAGCATATGTGGAGTTGGTGCTCCATAACTCTCCAACTCCTGCACAACCTGTCTGCATGTTAAGTTCACCCCGTCACGATTCAGCTCATTAAAATAAAGACGCAGCAGTTGCTTATACCGGGTTAACTTGTGAAAAAACTCATAATCCAGTTCTGTTGCTTCTGGTTGCTGTTCGGCCAACTTGACCTCCAGATCGTTTTTGCATTTGAGCAGCACCGCATTCAGCTCGACAGGATTGACAGGCTTTAGCAAATAATCAACAGCCTTATAACGGATCGCATGTTTGGCATACGCGAAGTCATCATATCCGCTCACGACAATGATTTTCACATCAGGACATTGGTTATTTAGCGCTTGCAGCAGCTCCACTCCGTCCGCACCTGGCATGTGCATGTCCGTAATCACAATGTGGGGAGCTAACTCCCCGACCAGCCTGAATGCTTCATCTCCGTCCTCTGCCTCACCCACCACCACCATTCCAAGCTTTTCCCATGTGCCAAATGTCTTCAAAATATCGCGGTTCCACGGCTCATCGTCAACGATTAATACCTTGATCATACTTTGCCCTCCTCTGCTGAGGTGAATGGAATACGAATAGTGACACATGTACCGACTCCCTGCTCACTATCTATCGTCACTCCGTAATGCACTCCAAAATTCATCCGTATACGTGAAGACACATTGCTTAATCCAATATGACTGCCCTGCGCCCAAATTGGTTCCTCCGATGCGTTTTCCAGCCTAGCTCGAACTTTTTCCAGCTTGTCGGGGGGCATACCGTTACCATTATCGCTGACCGTAATGCACACATCTTCTTTCATAATCTCCACGCGGATTGCCATTTTCCACGCCCCTGCCTTGCGATCAAGACCATGCTGAAATGCGTTTTCCAACAATGGTTGAAGCGATAGCTTCGGCAAACGAATATCCATTGCCTGCTCTTCTGTCTCCACCTGAAATACCAATCTTTGCGGAAAACGACGCTGCTGGATGCGCATATAATGTCCCACATGATCGAGCTCTGCGCGCAGAGAGGCCATATCCTGAGGCTCCCGTACCACGTAACGGAACATCTCACTCAGCGAACGAATGACTTCATAGGTATCCTCCGGCTTTTGGGAAAACACCATACTTCCAATCATTTGCAACGTATTTTGCAGAAAATGAGGATGAATCTGCGCCTGGAGCGCTTTCAATTCAGCCGTCTTTTTTTGCAAATTGATACTGTATTCTGTCTGGATATGTTCGCGTATTCGGCCTGCCATCCCATGCAAACTTCTTTCCAGCAACCCAATCTCATCCGGTCGTATACTTGGTTCTCCAACCGGTCCCTTGATCATATCCAGTTCCTGCACCGAACGCGCCAAACGGACAATCGGGCGTGCGGTCCGCCATGCGATGAAAATAGCGATGCAGATGGAAACCAGGATTGAAATTACACCTACGACAATACCATACAGCATGGTTGAAAAGGCACTGTGGTTAATGGAGGAAGTCGGTATGATTTTGACCAGTTTCAGTCCAACCACATCCAGATCATTGTAGAACACATAATGCTCGGCAGTTTGAAGCATCCCGGGACCCGGTTTAACGTCACGAAGAGCAGCCAGCACTCCTGCAGGAGGAGGCGATTGCCGAGCCTGCACTGGATACATAACTCTGCCATCCCTATCTGTAATCAACACTTGATGCTGATCCCCTCGTCCCAGCAGACCCAGCGTCTGATCGAATTGTGACCACAGCACCTCCAATGAAATAGCCCCCGTCTGCTTCTGGTCTTCAAAACGCCGAATACTGCGTGTCAGTGTAAAGCGTTCCGGGTCAGCGGAGCTTGGTCGAATCGAATAATCCTTATTCGCTTGCCACATCTCAGCATACTGCGGGGGAATACCGCCCACTGTCGTAATTTCATTTTGCATACTATTGAAGGTAAACAGGGTTTGCGATTGCTTCAAATACAACTGAATACCGATGACATGACTCCCGGCTGAATAATACACATTCGCCAGCGTATTCAGCATTTTTCGCTGGGCATTAAATTGGCTTGAAAGATTGTCGGGTTCTCGTTCATTTAAATAATCGCTTAGATCAGGGCTGATCTGAATGCTGTAAATCAGATGATTCAGACGATCTAACTGGTCGCTGGTATAAATGCCCGTCCATTTCATATTGGACATGTTCGTCTCGACCACTTCGGTTTCCATAGACGATCTGCTTTTCTCCGCAGCCAGCACCGTGACAGCAATGACCGGCAGCACAGATAGAACAATCATCGTCAAGACTAGCTTGAGCTGAATGCTACGTCGATACGGGGCCATCAGCGCCTGGAACCAGCGGATTGCTCGGGTTGGCATAGCGATGCACTCCTCTATTCAGCCATATGCGAAAACGCCCCGCAATTCGCAGGGGCGCTTCACTTGCCGGATACTCCCGGCCGATACTATATAAAATGATTCGTACGTCGGTTTCAGCTCACTATTCATCATTTACGCTTCTTCGATAATTATAACACCCCAAGGCTCCAACTGGAGCATTTGTCCTTGGATAACCCTCTGCTCTCCGATCAGCTCCTTGCCGTCTCCGTGCGGATATATCACCGAGCCTGCTTGTTCGGAATAGTTAAAATAGTACCGGATCGTTCGCCCCAAATCATTCGTACCGGATTTGACAATGATCGGATAAGAAGCTTCCTGATCTAGTCCCCATACGCCTGCCTTTTTGGCTACAGAGCTTAATAATTCGCGGATGACCGCCGAACTGACAATACAGCCGATATAGGTCGCCGTTCCCTGACCATAGCGATTTTGCGTAATCGCGGCATATTTGCCCCAATGCGGGTGATCATAATAAGCCAATACTTCCGCTGTCGTCGGCGTAATCAGCTCCATCCACGTATCTACCTGATTGTCCTCTGCTGCCACTTTAAAAGGATTATCCTTAAGCGTCACGTTCTTTGGCTCCACAAACAAGCTGTAATGAATGCCGCAGGCTTCGCTAATCACACCCGGCTGACGGGATGTTCTCACCTGTACATGCTCGTCGGTAAATCCACTGCGGGATGTGTAAACTACATGACCGCCTTGTTCGACATAGCGGTTCAGCTTCTCCAGCAGTGTATCTGGCGCAGAATAGAGGCTCGGGACGATCAAGAGATCGTAGTCATCAAACGATTCCGTACCCGGATGGATGATATCCGTCCCGATATTCAGCTTGTACAGCTCGTCATACAAACGGCGTACGATATCGTTGTAATTCAATGGACTGTTCATATTAAACTTGAACCAGCTAATGGATGTCAACGCTTCGTTGCTGATCAGGATGGCTGTTTTATTTTTCTTTTTCAAATTGACCAGATGTGGGGATAATCTCGCAAAATCCTTCCCTATCGTCTGTGCTTCCTCATACACAGGATTCGGTTCAAAATCATGGCTGAGCAGACCTTTCCAGTAGGTTTCGAAGGAATTATGAATGGAATGCCAGTGCCAGTAAGCTACCATATTGGCCCCGGAAGCCAGATGGCTGAACGCTTGCAGTCGCAATTGTCCCGGATAAGGAACCCAGTGTGTAAACGCCTGCGCCTCCGTTTCCAGCACCAGGTAATTATTCTGTTTTGTTGAACGCGCCACATCACCACCAAAGGAAATCTCAATTCCAGTCAGATCATCTTGGGATGGATGATAAATATCTACACCTGTCACATCAAACGCTTGAGATGCAGCAAAGTGATCCACATCCGGCTGAATCCCAAAGGAATGACCTCTCCACTCAAAATCAAAATTTTGCGTAACAAATTGGTCTGCCCGCTTATATTCATTGACAAGCGCAACCTGCCAGGCTAGGAAATCCGTTACCAGCTTGCGCTGGAATTGGGAAAAGGCTGCACCCAAGCTTCCATTAATCGTTCCGACCACCGAAGGGAAGTCCTCCCAGCTATTGATGCGATTGCTCCAGTAATCCAAGCCAAATTTGCGGTTTAGCTCATCCAGTGATTCAAACCGCTCCCGCAAATACTTCACAAATTGTAATTGCACATTGGGACCGCTCGTATGGTAATGCTTCGTCTCATTGTCTGTCTGAAAGCCGATGACCGCCGGATGCTGACTCACCCGTCCAATCAGCTTGCGTATGATTCGCTCAGCATGGAACAGGTACACCGGGTTCGTAATGTCCATAATCTGGCGAGCTCCGTATTTGCCCGGCCCCTGAGGCGTTGTCGCCAATACATCGGGATGCTCCTTCACCAGCCAGGTGGGCACAGCATAGGTCGGCGTGCCCACTATGACCTCAATACCGGCTTTATGCATAGCGTCCAGCACCCGATCCACGGAGGTGAAATCAAACACGCCATTTTGCGGTTCAT
Source organism: Paenibacillus sp. EKM10P (assembly GCF_011800655.1). Classification (NCBI taxonomy): domain Bacteria; kingdom Bacillati; phylum Bacillota; class Bacilli; order Caryophanales; family Paenibacillaceae; genus Paenibacillus; species Paenibacillus sp. EKM10P. The sequence goes on from NZ_JAALET010000011.1 coordinate 119,088, forward strand.
GTGTACTCCAAGTAGATTCGGCTATCCGCACCACGTTAATTCCCGCATCCTTCATCATTTGGATATCCTGGTCCAAACGGTCATAAGGCATATATTCATCATAATAGGCAACACCGTACAGCAGCTTTTTCATCGAGTCGTCCTCCTATAAGTTCATGGTAATTGTCATATCCCATTTCGCCTACTCCGTTTTCCATGGGATTTTTTTCGTGTTCAACTTATATAGCTTTGTTTCAAATACCGTGGCTGTTATGCGGCTTTTTCAGGGATGGAACAGATATCGTATTACCAGCAACTTCCTGCTTCGTGAGATCCGTCTGCTGTTGATTTTTTTTCGCACTTGCCAGCCAGCCCTCTACGTCTTTTTCCTTAATCTTGTACAGCCATGCGAACAGCCCTGCCGTAATTAAGGCCCCCACACCAGGCACTACCGCATAAAGCGCAAATATCCACGTAAGCACCTGTCCGGTCTGCGGTACATTCGGAATGTAGCCGGCAAAGGCAAGCGCATAGGCCACAATTCCACTGGCTGCTGCTCCCCCCAGTTTTCCTGCAAACGTTTGGGTAGCAAAGGCGGTTCCGCTGGCACGCACCCCTTTTTTGAATGCGCCATATTCCACGCAATCGGCGGTAAACATCGGTACCATAAGCTGCGGCGCGGAACTGAACAGGCCAAAAAGAACTGCGAATACACACACAACAATAGGGTTGCTGTAACCGATTGCAAATAAGGACAGGCCTGTAGTAAACAATCCAAGCAAGCTGATAACATTCACTTTCCACTTGCCAAATCTTTTAATAATCGGCGGTAAAATTAATGCGGTGAGCAGCTGCACACCTAAGGAAATGAACATGAGAATTGAAATATAGATAGGATTTTTCAAGTTATATAAGGCAAAATAGCTGACGACAATCCCTTGCAGATTGGTCATGGACAGTGTCATAAACGACATCAGGTAAAATAAAAGCTGCTTGTTTTGCATGGGATACGTCATAATCTGCTTGAGCGTAACCTTCTCTGCCTTGTTGGAATAACGCTCTTTGACATTAAAGCGAGTAAAGTTCATTAAAATCAAACCTGCTACAGCAACGATTAGCGCCAAAATTGGCCAGGAGATCTGATTGGCTACGGCTACCGAAGAGGAGGAGATGACCATAAATGCCAAGAAAACCATCGTTCGGCCTCTGGACATTAATAGATCACGTTCATGCGTATTTTTCGTCATCAGTGTAGCCAAGCCAAACCCAGGCGCATCGCTGATCGTGTAACACATTTCCCATACCAGATACGTGACAGCAATATATATCACCTTGACGGTGAGTGACGCGTCACTCGGAACGAGAAAAATAAGTACAGTAAGTATTGGCAAAATAATAGAAGCCAGATTCGTCCAGGGTTTGAACAAGCCACCCCTTAGGTTGGCCCGGTCTATGATCACACCGAAGATCGGAGCACTAAGCGCATCCCATATACGGGCTAGTACGAATAAAGTACCAATAATAGAAACAGATATGCCAACATAATCCGTATAAAATAGCATTGCAAAAGAGGCAACCAGACAGAGAATTGCGTTACTCCCCAAAAAGTAAACGTAATATGACACACGTTCTTTCGATGTTGTTTCCATAGCTCCTCCTAATTACAATATGGCATCGCTTTCAAAATCGCTACATATAAGCGATTTTTTTATGTAAAGGCTTATACTAGAACACTTGTAAGCGCTCTTTTATTATAGATAAATGTTAGGTACAATGAGATTGTCTAAGCGGTGTAAAATTTGCCCTAATCGAAGGTGATCTGATGATATTAAATCCAGATGTTGATCCAGCTCTATTCCATGGTTGCCAATGGTTGCCCATTATTGATTGGAATGTGAAGTTTTTTGGTGCCCATATTCACCGGGTCAAAGCGGATTGGTGCATGCCTGAGGAGTCCCATATCGGTTTTGAAATTGCACTCATTCTAGAAGGTCGTCAGGAAACGATGATGGAGAATAACGTATACTCGGTGGGGGAAGGCGATATTTTAATTATTCCGCCGGGGTTCAAGCATGTGAGCCAGTGTGTATCCCCTGATGGAATGTATTATTTTAGTACCCATTTTAATGTCGATGATCCATTGTTCCGTCAAGAGATGATTAAAAGCAATCAGCTCTTTTTCCCGGCAGGCACTGAAACCAATACCAAGCTGCAGAAAGTTGTCCATAGCTGGATCAGCATGGTGCGGGAGAACGGAGAATATACGACAGCGGACCGCTTTCGCATGCAGATTGCTTTGTTCGAGCTATTCGGAATATTCTCGCAAATGATTTCTACGGGATTGGAGCCGAGAATTGCACCTTCATCCGTTCAATATGCCAAGGCCATTATGGAAGCTATTCAATCGAGGTTCAAACCTTATCGAGAGGATGAATCTGGCGAGCAGACGTTCCGGCTTGAAGATGTGGCGGCTTCCCTTGGAATCAGTCCGGGCTATGCCCAGGAAGTGTTCCGCAAGGTTTACGGCTATTCACCACGTCACTATCTATCGGAAACCAAGCTACATGAGGCTAAGGTGCTGATCCAGCAGCCCAATCTACCGCTAAACAAGGTAGCTTCCCTACTGGGATACTCCAGTCTGGCTCATTTCAGCAGACAGTTCAAGCGCTGGACAGGCACCAGCCCACTTAAGTACCGCCAGACGTTAAAACCGATTACTGATGAAAATTAAGGATATCTAAACATAATGTCATAAGCTCTTAATTATTCAAGAGCTTATGACATTATGTTTTTTATCTGAACAATTATTAACCATTGACAGACTAAGTTGCATATTTGCGAAAACACAAAATCATTCAACTTAGGTCCTGTGTAGGGTTGTTCCATTTTTATATAAGTATTAACATTTATTTGAATAAATTATCAAAAAATATAAGGAGTGGAAAAAATTGAAGAAATTGATCAAATCAACACTTGTTTTAGGTTTAATGCTGAATCTATCAGCGTTGACCGCACAAGCTGCCTCAGATCAGAATGAATTAGAAGGGAATTTTAGACCCCCAGTGGAAAGTAACGTAGGAGATCAGTTGTATATTGATGGTGTTCCATATTATTCTTCTGAGGATATTAAAAAATTCGATAAAGAGCAAAAAGAAGATACCCAAACTCTAAACAGAGAAAACAGTCTAGTTCAGCCGATGGGCACAAATAAATGGACATTTGTAAATTCAAGTAATTATTATACAGGTCAAGATTATGACAGATTTAACAATGGTAGCAATCAAAGTGTAAGAATGAATTTAGAAACCGAGTCAAAAATGACTGGTGAAGTAACTGGAACTGTAAAATATGGTTTTGAAGCTATCGCAGAAGCTGAAATGAGCTTGAAAATAGGTCAAGAATATAGAAAGAAAGTTTCCATTGATGTGACGATTAAACCTTGGCATACTGCCGAACTAAAAAGTGCTGCAAGAGGTATAAAAAGAAATTATGAGTACACTGATACGGGATGGTTTGGCGATACCAAATATACAGCTTCCAGTTATGACAACAACGGCGGTGTAGAATACTGGCTCTACGATAACCCAAGCTAATTAAAAACGAATCGTTTACATAACCCTCCTCAATATGAGGGGGGTTTACCATTTACAAGAAGAGGTGACTACATATTGAAACTTCGTTTTATTTTAATCATCATGTTGCTGCTGACTAATTCTATGGTTTTATTTGGATGTACAAACAATAATCAAAAAAAGGTTATAAATGAATCGAATAAAAATGAAGACACTCAGCTGGAGTATATACGACAAATAAGTGTACGAGAGAATAGTTATTTTATTTTCAATTCTCATGATGATAGTTCTAAAAAAATCAAGATAAGTTTTCCCTATAGAGTAGATAGTTTAAACATTAAAAAGGCTTCTTTATTGTTAAAGAATAAAGTTATTTTAGACAATGTGAAAATTGTTCAGATCTATGAAAATGAATTGACTGTGGATATCAATTTTATTCGTGAATTTGATGCTGTCGAAGTTGTTCTCAAAGATGGACAAAATGTACGGTTAAATTCCGGTCAATACTATTTTGAAGATTTTAAAGAAGATAATCTAAATGAATTTGATAAAGAAATCCTTGAAGTTAATAATTTTCATTTAAAATTCAAAGATGGCCATTTGTTTACAGATATTATACTTCCTCAAGATAGGAACTCCAAAATAGAATATATATTACCATCCCGAATTAGAAAGTATACATCTAATATAAAGTTCTCTCATCAAAAGATAGACGATAATTCAGTTAAGTATACATTGGAGGCCGATATTTCTCGAAACATACTTTTGGAAAATGACGTAAAATCAATCATTTTTGATGTTGGAATGATTCAAAATTATAAAAATCATAAATGGTTCCTTATAAAAGGAAAAGTCCCTATAGAAGCATCAGATTTTAAAAAATAATAAAATCTCCTCCTTCCCCAAAAAAACAAAAAAGAGCGCGATCTGAAAGTATCAGATCCGCGCCTCTTTATAACCACATTATCATAGCCTGATATCTCCTATGTGCTGGTGTACTACATACATCATCCCTATCAGGAATAAGGCCAAGCCCATATAACCGATACCGAATTTCCAGCGTGATGATGCGGGTACTTCGTAATATTTATCATTTTCAAATGGAATGTAGTCAATCCCACACAGTAATCTGAGCTGATACGCATCCGGGGTCGGTATATGTTCTACACCGTTCAGCCATACATGCTGGACAAGACACTGCTGTGGCAGCAGAAGTGTATGCTCCACATCCAGACTCTCCATATATACCGTTACATATTGCTGCCCTTCCAGATCCGAGTAGGTATTAAAGGATAATCTGCGCGTATGCTCCGGTCCAGGCAGCGGGTATCCTTGCTCATATAAATGCTGTACGTTAACCAGCGGCTTCTGTAATAACGACTGAACTTTGACGCCTTCTTCATTGCGTTTGACATATTTTTTGTATAAATCATAGGCAAATAGTGCCCAAATAAAGAAAAATAAAATGGATTTCAAATACACGATCACTATAATCCCACCTAGTAGGCCTACCAGCCATAACCAGCGTGTCACTGCTGTAGAAATCCGTCCTCCATCAAGCGGATGAATCGGCAGCAAATTAATCAGGTTCAGGAAAAAACCGATATATGCTAGTGCATACAAAAGTGGACTGTCTGTTGCATACGCTCCTGCGTATACGGCCATAGCCCCAACTGTCCCCAATAACGGGCCGCCCATGGCCACGTAAGCCTCTGTCTGGGCATCCAAAGGCTGTCGTTTCATGGTGATTAACGCACCGAGAAATGGAATAAATAACGGTGTCGACACCGGAAGCCCCTTGCGTTTGGCAGCCAATACATGCCCCAGCTCATGCACGAATAACAACAACACGAACCCAACCGCAAATCCCCACGGGTATATAATCGCATACGTGCCAATCGTAAACGCCATAGATATCAGCGCACCGCCAAATTTACTGAATTTTAAAAGGGCAAGTAACGATTTGCCTTTCAGCAGGAGCAATGCTGCTGCACTACCAAGATACCATTTGGATGAGCCGGATTTGGAATCGGTCTTATTGTCTTCTTTTTGCAAACGTATCCGTCTCCTTTCTCTAATACTTCCATTGTATCCTGCAATGTGCAGCTTGTAAAAACTTCTCTAGTCCACAGATAAGCGAACTGGGGAAGCTATGTACATTATCCCGTATATTGTAGACATCCTCGAATGGCGGATGGTATATTAGGGCTGGGTTAGATACCCTATTTTGTAAAAGGAGGTTTGCTCACTCATGTGTACTCACTACATGCGTCTCAGATAAAAGGCTAGGCTTCTCAATGAAGCTCAACCCGTTTTTCACATGAAGGGTTGAAGCTTGTTTAAGTTACCTTTTTTAAGACCAAATCTGAACAATGAGGTGTGTTTCATATGACTGAAAAGCGTCCCTTGACTAACCCGAATGACGTTAGCGATATATTGGCCCTTGCCCAAAACAATGGGCTTCACATACAACATGAAGGATTGGAACTCAATGAATCCGGGCTGGATTTCCGAGCCGTATTCGCCAAAGACATCCACGATACCCCTTGGGTTCTACGTACACCGCGACGAGCAGATGTGATTCAATCTGCCGCTTACGAGCATAAGGTGCTTCGGATGATTCGTGATACTCTTCCTATAGCGGTACCTGATTGGCAAATATATAGTCCGAAGCTCATCGCCTATCCTCAGTTGGGGGGAACTCCCGCTGCTACTATTGATATGGAAACAAAAAGCTATGTATGGTTCATCAACCCTGACGCTCTGACGGATAGATTCGTTGCTTCACTCGCTAAAGCCTTAGCCGCGTTGCACCGGATAGATTACCAACGGGCAGCTGATTTCGGTGTTCGCGTAAAGCAGCACGACGAAGTTCGGCAATTAATGGCTCAGCGAATGGAAGAAACACGGCGCGTCTTTGGTGTATCCGAGGAGCTGTGGCAACGATGGCAGACGTGGCTAGCTGACGATAGCTACTGGCCGGCATATTCCGCATTTGTGCACGGCGATCTGCACCCAGGTCATATTCTGGTCTCTTCGAATACAGAGGTTACTGGAATACTAGACTGGACTGAGGCCCAAGTAGCTGATCCGGCAATTGATTTTACGAGTTACTATACTTTATTCGGAGAAGTAGAGCTTGCTCGTTTATTGAAGCTTTATGAAACAGCAGGCGGACGTGTATGGCCGCGTATGAGCGATCATATCGTCGAATTAACTTCAGCTTACCCTGTGCTTATTGCCGAATTCGCCCTTAAGTCTGGTGTGGAAGAGTATATGGATATGGCACGTAATGCGCTGGGAGTTCATGAGCAAGGAGAGGGGTTGCCCGACATATAATATAGCTGTAGCCACCTGGCAGACTTTGGTTCAATGACGGACCAAGGCCTGCTTTTTTTCTTCTCTTCTTTTTCCTAAAGTTACGTTCCGCACTCCAGTGTCCTTCACCCGGTCTGTTCTGTTATCATGTAGAAAACGGAATAACTCAGGAAAGGATTACGAACCATGAGTTTTGAACTTACCCGGCGAGCGATCAGACAACTATGCAGTCAATCTGCTTATGACGACGGGGATGCTTATTATCGGGCCAAAAAGGTGGCCTTTACACAAATAGATCATAATGAAGGTGTGTATGAAGCTACAGTCAAAGGAAACGGCTTTTATGCCGTTGCTGCGATGATCCGGCCCAACGGCAGTATCCGCGCGGAATGTACCTGTAGCTCATTTCAGACCACCGGACGTTATTGCAAACATATTGCTGCTGTTCTTCTTAACGCCTATGATATGCGACGTGGAAAAAGTCTATCCGTACGCTCCTATGTCTCCAGACTTCATCCCGGCACTGCCCCAGATCCAGCGGGGAGCATGGGTTCAGACGGGATGTACACATCTACAGATGCCCCCAATGAACACACTGCTAGAATTTCACGATCCTCTGGCATCACACAAGGGGATCTCCAGTTGACCGACAGTATGTTAAAACTATTCGGCCGCAAGAGACCGCTTCGCAGCACTCCTACGCTGCTGGATACTCGTGCGATCTTGGATTTTCAATTCGTCATCCGGCCTTTTGCCTACGGTTACCAAAAATATATGTTTGGATTGGAAATGAAGGCTGGACCCAAACGATTATACATCGTTCAGAAAATCCGTCCGTTTCTGGACAGTATCGACCGTGGGAATAGCTACATGTTCACGAAGAGCTTCTCTTACGAGCCTGAGCTGTACCGCTTCCGAGCTGAACATGATGCGATCCTACAGCAATTATCCCAGGTATGCCATCAGGAGCGCATGATTCGGGAAACCTCTGGCACGTATTCAGCCTCCGGCAGTCATATGAGTGGCGAGCGAATGCTTCTCATCCCGCCTGCCGCTTGGGATAGGCTGTTCCCCTTGCTGACAGCAGCACAGGGCGTCTATTTTGAAATTCACGGTAACATGAGCGAAGGTATTCCTCAGTCTGACCTGATGCTTCCGCTGCAATTTGAATTTGATGAGGCCGAATCCACAAGCGAAGGCTACCAGTTAAGCATTCAAGGATTAGATGACTTGACCATCATGGAGGACTACGGTGTCGTCATTGCCGATGGCAAGCTTGTCAAGCAGAAGGATGATTCCTTACGGCGTTTGTCCGAGCTAAAACGAATGGTCGAGGTACATCACAGACGAGCAGTCCAGATCGCACCAGAACAGATGGAAGCTTTTATGGATAAGGTCGTGCCCGGGTTAATGAAGCTCGGACGTGTCCATATGACCCGTTCTGTCTCAGAGCGGGTCGCCCAGCATCCGTTGAAGGCCAAGCTGTATCTGGACAGGGTAAGAGACAAACTACTGGCAGGATTGGAATTCCAATATGGAGACATCATCATCAACCCGTTGGAAACAGATGCACGAACGCCAGGTAACGACCGGATTCTGATACGTGATGGGGAACAGGAGCAACGGATTTTGGAACTGATGGAGCATAGCTCCTTTGCCAGAACAGACAGCGGATATTTTATGGAAGATGAAGATGCGGAGTATGACTTTTTGTACCATACGGTTCCACAACTGGAAAAGTTGCTGGACGTCTATGCCACAGGTGCAGTCAAATCGAAAATCAATAATACGCTGCCTGTCCCAAGAATACGGGCGGAGTGGGATGAACGTACGGATTGGCTTGAATTTAAATTTGATATTGAGGGTATACCGGAATCGGAAATTCGCAAGCTGCTCCAATCGTTGGAAGAAAAACAGAGATATCACCGTCTGCCGAATGGTGCCCTGCTGCCACTGGAAACAGAGGAGTACAAGGAATTAATTCGGTTCATGAACGAAACAGGTATCCGCAAAAGCGATCTGGATGCAGCGCAGATTCGAATCCCGGTCACGCAGGGTCTGTATTTAATTGATCCTCACGATCATGTGAAAAGCCTGACCTTGGGTAAAACCTTTCGCCAGCTGCTAGAAAATATACGCAATCCTGACCATCTCGACTTTCCAGTACCCGTCACGCTTGCTCCAATCTTGAGAGATTATCAGGTCTATGGTTTTCAATGGCTTAAGACCTTAGCACATTACCGTTTTGGAGGTATTTTGGCAGATGATATGGGGCTGGGCAAAACACTGCAAAGCATTGCCTTCCTCGTGTCAGTATTGCCGGAAATTCGCAGTCAGCAGCTTCCAGCCATGATCGTGTCCCCTGCATCACTGGTGTACAATTGGCGGAATGAACTGGAGAAATTCGCCCCGCATATCCGCGTCACTATTGCAGATGGCAGCCCGGAGGAACGGAGTCGAATTATACGGGATGCCACCAGCTATGACGTTATTATTACTTCCTATCCGCTGCTGCGACGCGATGCGGATGTGTACAGCAAGCCATCGTTTCATACGCTCATTTTGGACGAAGCGCAGGCGTTCAAGAATCATGCTACCCAGACGGCACAGGCCGTTAAGGATGTACAAGCCCGTTACCGTTTTGCCCTGACAGGAACGCCAATCGAGAATACATTGGAAGAACTTTGGTCCATCTTCGACGTTGTATTTCCTGAGCTATTTCCCGGCGGAAAAAGAGCGTTTCACAACCTGCCTCGTAATGTGATTGCCAAGCGGGTTCGTCCGTTCCTGCTGCGCCGTCTGAAGAGCGATGTTCTTAAGGAACTGCCGGAGAAAATCGAATCCGTGCAGGTATCACGCCTCCTGCCAGAGCAAAAAAAGCTGTACACGGCTTATCTGGCCAAGCTCCAGCATGAAACGTTGAAGCATCTTAACGAAGAAGGATTTCAGAAAAATCGGATCAAAATTCTCGCAGGTCTGACCCGACTTCGGCAGCTCTGCTGTCATCCGGGCTTATTCATCGAAGGATATACGGGAAGCTCGGCCAAATTTGAACAACTGCTGGAGATTATTACGGAATGTCTCAGCTCCGGGAAGCGGATGCTCATTTTTTCACAGTTCACCACGATGCTTCAAATGGTCGGACGCGAGCTTTCTCGTGAGGGGGTCCCCCACTTTTACCTGGATGGACAGACTCCCGCCCCCGAACGAGTCGAGCTGTGCAGTCGCTTCAACGAAGGAGAACGCGAGCTGTTCCTGATTTCCCTCAAGGCAGGAGGTACGGGTCTGAATCTCACTGGTGCAGATACCGTCATTCTGTATGACCTGTGGTGGAATCCCGCTGTAGAGGAGCAGGCTACCAACCGCGCACACCGAATGGGCCAGAAAAAAGTGGTGCAGGTTATTCGGCTCATCGCCCAAGGTACGGTAGAGGACAAAATGTATGAGCTACAGCAAAAAAAGAAAAATCTGATCGACCAGGTCATTCAGCCGGGGCAAGAAAGCCTTTCAGCACTGACTGAACTGGAAATTCGTGAGCTGCTCATGATCTAAACAGCTCTTCCACGCTTATTTTTACACTAATGACATTCAGATACCAAAAGGTCCAATGAGGATGGAAATCTTCCCGCATTGGACCTTTTGATGTTCCATATGTGATTGTCCAGCTTAAACCGATTCATCCTGTTGGAGTACTCTAGGTTCGATGGGAACCAGATTAGACTCAATCTCGGCGCGCTGAGGCTCATACCATTCAGGCAGCATCAGCTTGTGCCCCAACTCATTCAATTCCTCATCCACCGTAAATCCGGGCGGATCGGTTGCGATCTCGAATAGAATACCGCCTTGCTCGCGGAAGTATACGGCATTGAAGTATTGGCGATCTACAATGCCACTGGTCCCAAAACCATGCTGACGAACCCATTCGTCCCACGCCTGATGCTCAGTATCGTCCTGCGCGCGCCACGCAATATGGTGAACCGTACCGGCGCCGCCATTCCCCCATGGTACATCTTTGACTGGAATGTCGATCAGGTTGCCTAGATCCCCAGTCGTCTGATAACGGATATAGCCTGCATCTGCGTCTTCTCCGATGGGAGTCATGCCCAGAACATTCTCCAGCACGCCTTGGGTGTGCTTGGAATCCGCACTGTAGAGCACTGCTCCTCCAAAGCCCTTGATCGCTTTATCTGTAGGCACGCCTCCGGCTGTCCACGTATTCACCGGGCCTTCCTCGCGCTCCACCAGTTCCAGATGCAAGCCCTCATTGTCTCGGAACTGGATGAATGACTCGCCAAAACGAGTAGCCTTCGTGAAGGATACCTTTAAGCTGTGCAGACGGTTTTCCCAGTAATCCATTGAGCCCGGCGGCACAACATACGTCGTAATCCCGACCTGTCCGCCTCCAATTTTACCCTTGCGTGTACCCGGAGCCGGAAAAAAGGTAATGATCGTGCCCGGGCTGCCTTCTTCATTCCCAAAATACAAGTGATATACTTCTGGAGCGTCAAAGTTAATTGTCTTTTTGATCAATCTCAAACCAAGCACACCTGCGTAAAAGTCAACATTGCCCTGTGGATCGCCTGCAAAGGACGTAATATGGTGAATTCCAGCGGTTTTCAAAGACATCTCAATCACTCCTTAATGAACATGATGATTTACAAATTTCAAAATCCATTGTAGCTAACAAACTGTCCAACAGGCTTGCGATATCCTCTTGCCCGTTGCCCCGATTCGTCCTCTTTCCCCAAGGTGATCATCATCACAGGCACAAATTGCTCGGGGATATTCAATACTTCCTGCACCTTCGCCGGGTCAAAACCGATCATTGGGCAAGTATCCCAGCCTTTGTCCTTGGCAATCAACATAAATTGCATAGCCGACAGGCTGGCATTACGAATCGCTTCTTCCCTCTGGAAGACAGGTCCTCGCTCGCGATAAAACTGAGTTACTGATTCTACGGTGCTATCATATTCCTGCTTGCTCAGAACACCCAAATTCAGGAACCCTTCGTTGAGGTCAGCTACCTTGGTATAAGCCTCTGTATCACCCAGCACTACAATGGTAGCCGAAGAGGTTAATATTTTATACTGCTTACTTGCCTCATCATGCAGCCTTTGTTTGATCTCTGCATCCTGCACTACGATATAACGCGCATGCTGTAAATTAAAAGCCGATGGAGCAAACTTCACCAGCTGAAATATCTCTTCCAGTTCTTTTGCATCTATAGTAACATCAGGAATAAATTTAGAAGCCGATCTTCTCTCTTGAATAACATTCACCAGTTCGCTCATATTCAGGTCCACTCCTTGATATTATTTTCAAATAAATTATCTTTAAATTAAGAATATATCTTTAGTGGTTTTCTGTCAAGTAAAACTATAAAAGTGTTACTAAGGGCTTCACCAGCCCTTTACAGATCCGTAGCCCGTATCCTCATCGTAATCGCTTCGCGTTGCGCTTTGGTTAAGCTTTTGAAGACCAGCTCATACGAATGGTCGATCATGCTGTACAAATCCTCCAACGGAAAGCTATTATCAACCTCTACCGTATTCCAATGCTTTTTATTCAAATGATAGCCTGGCTTAATTGCCTTGTTCTGCTGACGCAGGTTTTCTGCAATGACCGGATCACATTTCAGGGATACGTGGCTAATGCCATCTTTTTCAGTCAGGAGAGCAAACATCTTGCCCCCTACCTTTAGTACCAGGGGATCAGCTCCAAATGGATAATCCTTAACGGCCTCTTTTTGGCTCAGACCATACGCTACAATTTGCTCAAACACCAGCCTTCTCTCCTCTGCTCCAAGTTATTTGTTCTATGAACCTACCTATTGCGCCCTATTATATCACCTTCATTACGCTACATATACACTAAGTCCGTGCTACATTTAGGGGAACTGTGCTAAAGGTAAATCATTATGGATACCGTCACACACTGTTCGGATTGGCTTTATATGGGACAGGAACCTGATATTCTGGTATACTTCCCTGAGAGGCTGTATCGATATATTCGAACGGTACTCTGGTAAGGTGTAATTTAATAGTATAAGCGTGAGCCTATGGAGGTGAACTCGTTGGATTTTGCTCTGATCCGAAAGGACCGAGACAAAAGAACGGTCGCAAATTGACTCTTTTTTTGCCTTTCGGACCTTTTCAGCAATGTGCTGGAAGGTTTTTTTGTTTTCCAAAACCAAGGTAGGAAAGGATTTGAGTGTATCATGACAAACTCGAAGGTACTTAATGTTTTGCAACTAAAGGAAATGAAACAAAAAGTAAAGGCAGGTACCCTATGATGCGGTTTCTAGTTGTGGGTGCAGGAGCTATTGGAGGCTATTTTGGGGGGCGCCTGGTTCAAAAAGGAGAAGATGTAACCTTTCTCGTCCGCCCTTCCAAGAAGCTTCATTTGGCAAAAAACGGTCTGACGATTCAAAGTGTGCACGGAGATTTTCAGACACCGATCCAGGCTATTACCTATGGTGAAGCTGCTGAGCCATTTGACTGTATTATTCTCGCGGTCAAAGCGTACCATCTGCCTCTATTGCAGCCCGACCTTGCGCCTTATATCGGCAAAGATACCATGATTCTTCCTTTACTTAACGGTTATGAACATTTTGAATCTTTGCGCGAATATTTCGGAACTGAAAAAGTGCTGGGTGGGCTTTGTTATATCGAAACGACGTTAAATCACAAAGGCTCTATCGTTCAGACAAGCCCGTTTCACCGCATTGTTTTTGGGGAATGGGATGGAGCAAATTCAGAGCGTGCGCAACTACTATGTAGCCATCTTGATCATGCAGGCTTCACCGTCACACACAGTCATGACATTCAGCGTGAAATTTGGCAGAAGTATATATTTATTGCCAGCATGAGCGGAATCACAACCCTCATGGGTAGCTCCGTCGGAGCTATACTCGCCACGCCCGAATCGCGTGCAATCTATGAAAGGCTACTGCATGAGATCGTCACACTCGCACGCAACGCCGATATGCCTATTCATTCAGAAATGGAAGCACATACACTAAAAACGATGGATTCCTTAAAGCCTGAGATGATGTCATCCATGCAACGTGATATGCAGAAAAATCTACCGGTTGAAGCAAGTCATCTGCACGGTGCACTTCTGGCATTGGCTTCTGGCAGTAATGTCTCATATCCGATACTTGAAACGGTGTATGCCCGTTTAAAGGTCTATGAGAGCTTATTGAACACTTCTAACATTTAGATAACTGATGAATACCTGCCGTTGAATACGTAGTAGGTGGCCATCCGAAAAAGCAGATCCTTCTATGATGAAGGATCTGCTTTGAATTTTTCTATGCCTGTCCTCTGCATGCTTGCTCAATCCCTTGAAGTAATGCTTCCAACTCCTGTCTAGTATCAGCGTTTGTAATGATGCCTTCTTGATTCAGCTTCAATGTGATATGCGGAATAATGACCTTTCCATTTTCCACAATCTCTGCATTGATCATTTGCAATGTGAGCAGTAGCGAAGCATGAGCCATATTGCCGCCCATAGGGGACGGTGAAGCGCTAATGACCGCTGTAGGCTTGTTTACAAATTCACCTGAAGATACGAGCCAGTCCAAGGCATTTTTTAAAGCACCCGGCACACCATTCCCATATTCCGGCGTACAGATCAGTACTCCATCGGCTTGTTTCAATTGCTCCCGTAGCTCTCTTACGGAAGTTGGCCCTTCCTCTACATCCAAGTCAGGATTAAAATGAGGCAAATCCCCCAATCCATCATAAACCATGAATGATATATTTTCAGAAGCCAGTCCAATAACAGCCTTCATAAGCGCGGTATTGGAAGACTTTTGACGAAGGCTACCCGATATAGCCAATACCTTAATCTTTTGTTCCATCCATCTCATCTCGTTTCTTTTCACTTGATCTAATCTTGATACTCAGTGTACTACAAAAGTTGGCCAGTATCATGAGATAACGGGTAAAACAATAGATATACTGCCGCAAACAAGTGTGTTGTGATTACTCCGTCTTTTATCGAAAGCGACCGCGAAAAAGTGTCGGACAAATATCTAGTAAATAAACTATTAAATTCGATTTAAATAAATTGGACTGGTTATTTGTGTCGGGATTGGTCCTTCAGGAAAGTCCAATGGATATTTATAATTTATGAAGTTAACAATTCATTACGTTTCATTTCAGTCATACATTTTTATTGAGTGTATTTGGAGGGACAAGCAATGTGGTTTGCATACGCAGTAGGGGCTGCTTTTTTCTTTGGCTTACGAGGCATTCTTTACCAATGGACTTCTCAACGAACAATTAATCGAGATCTAATGTTTATTGGTGTATATATCTCTAGTGCAATTTTGGTTTTAATCATAAACTTATTTGTTAATCAAACATGGAGTAACGAAGTTTGGTTTGGTGTTTTAATGGGCGTTTTCTCTTTTTTGGCCAACACATTTCTGTATAAGGGATATGCTGTGGGGAGGGCTTCAGTCATTGCATTTTTTTCTGGATTGACGCCTGTAATTGTTGTCCTTTTAGCTGCATTACTTTGGGCAGAAAAGCTGAGTCCCGTGCAATTGGTTGGATTCTGTATCATAATCCTTTCTCTGCTCATCATCAGATATAAAAGAGATCTACAGGAAGGTACGTATCAAGGCTGGCAGTTTGGTTTATTGGCGATCATTTTTTATAGCTTTACGGACTTATCATCAAAACAAGCTTTACTAAATGGTGTTTCTATCCTACCACTCCTAACATTGATGTTTGCAACAAGCAGTATATTATTTTCTGGAGCTTTCCTAATTAATTTTAGTGGACAAAGACCTTCTTCAATTCAAGTAGGAATTAATAAACAAAGAGAAATTGTGAACCGTTGGACCCTTTCTAAAACCTTATGCTTAGGAATAGGAGTTGGTCTTGTAAATGTTTTAGCCATGGTACTTAAACTTGCTGCTTTTAATAATGGGGTTACCGGGGTTGTTTCTGCAATTATCGCCTTGAGTGTTGTTGTAGTATTGCTATATGCTCGTTTCTATCTGAAAGAATCAATGAGTAGAACGGAAATGTGCGGTGTAATCATAGCTATAATCGGAATCATAGTTGTAAAATGGATGTGAAAATTTAAAGGAAGTAAAACGTACCGTTGGACTCCTCCTGTACGGTAATGAGCTTCAACCATCTTTCCCATGAATAAAATGAATAAAATGAGGAATACCAGGAAATCAAAAAATGCCTGCGGCTTCGCAGGCATTCGTCATGAAAAATCAATGGTCACTACTATGTTCGTATCTGTCGTAAATAGATTAGGTATCCTTCTCTTGCTTGCGTTGTACCCCGATCAGGTCAAGGAAGAAAACAAACAACGGAATACCTACAATCAAGCCCCACACCCCAATCAGATGCTCAGAGAAGATCAATACAACAAAGGTAAAGAAGATCGGTAAATTGGTTTTGGATGACATCAGCTTCGGGTTCAGGAAATAGGCTTCAATCGCATGAATAACTACGATCAGAATAACCAAGTAAATCACATAATTGATTCCCCCGACGCTAAAAGCAATCAGACCGAGCGGGATCAGGGAAATGAATACACCCGCCACTGGCACCAACCCCAACAAGAATATAATGAGCGCGAGGCCGAGCAGATTGGGAAAACCCATAATCCAAAGAGCCGTCGTCGTCAATATACAGTTGATGAGTGAAATCAATAGCTGAGCTTCCAGCACCTTCCCGAATGTCCCCAGAAACATGCGTCCAAAATGGCCCACTTCCTTGAAGAACCAACCCAGCTTACTATCCACAAATGTAGCTGTAAAGCGTGTAATATAGGATTTTTCCATCAGGAAGAACAAGCTCAGAATAATTGATACCAGCAGTTGTGTTCCCAGCTGGCTAATTTTCATTACCGCATTCCAGCCAGGCTCAAATAACCGCTGAACATTGAGCGTGTTCATAAATTCAATAATCGTTTCGTTCCATTGGTTACGATCAGGATACATATACGCTTGCTGAATCATGAGATACACCTGCTTGACCTGCACGCTGATTAGCGGCACCATGCGGTAAACTCCCCACACGATAATCAGAATCAGCAACCCGTATACCAGTAGCAGCACAATCATAGGCGGCACATTGGCGAACCGCTTGATCAGCTTATTCACACCGTTATATATGCTGCCAATCAAAATCGTAAGCAGCAGTGTTAACAAAATAATATTCATCATGCTTCTTAACATGAAGAGCAGTAAAACGATTATCGCAAGGACGGCTGCCCGCCTGACGCCCGCATGATTCATCCAGTTTCTTACCATTCGTCTTTATTCCCTCTCTCCCACTTGACTGTCACCCTTGCAATCTTCCTCGGCATCAACTTTCTCTCTTTAACAACTTACTGTTAGCAATCAATAGAGAACCTACCATGACTAGGATAGCAATGGACCACCAGAATGTATTTTTAGCATCATCATGGTCCACAATAATGAGCCTGATGACGGCCGTAATCCCAATATAGATGAAATAACGTAATGGAAAATGAAAATTGGTTTTAAAGTACTTAACGATTAATGCAATGAATTCAAAATACAAAAAGAATACAAGCAGTTCTTCCGTGAATTCATAGTAATTTTTGTCGTCTTCTGTAGACAAGAACACATATGAAAATATGGCCCATGTTTCTTTTAGAAGTAAGAAGCTTAAAATCAGCCCGACCAGAAACAGCGAGATATTCAAGATCATTTGCAGAAAACCAGGTAACTTTTCAATATACTTCATTAATGCATTCAATACAGATCCCCTCACTGGTTGTACAGGTTCTTTTATTTATATTATCGGTGCAATACGTGAAAAATGCTACATTACTTTTGCGGTTACCTTAATGAAAGTTTATATTGGCCCCGGCAATGTAACCAATGGAGATAAAGATCAGTGTCCATACCAGAGAACCGGCGCTGGCCACCAGCATATATTTTCGTACAGGCATCGCGCTAATCCCCGACAAATAGCTTGTCGCATGTCTGACTCCTGGAATAAAATAACCGAACAAAATGGTCCACAACCCAAAGCGCGCAAACCACCCTTTTACCTTTGCAAACCGCTTTGGTGTCAGTCCCACCCACTTGCCGTGCTTATCTACCAGCGGCTGACCCAGCTTTTTGCCTAGCGTGTAGCTGATCATCATCCCTGTCATCGCCCCAATGAAACTGACTAATATAGACACGGAATAATTCAGTACCATGATAGAGGATAGGTAGCCGACAAACACCATAATAATTTCATCAGGAACGGGTAGCCCTATAATTCCAAGGGCAAGCAGTGCAAAAATAGCAATATATCCGTATTGTGTAATCATGCTGATGGCCCATTCCATAGAGGCGCCACCTCCTGACCGATTATTTTTTGAAGGACGGGAAGGGAATACGGCTAACCATCAGGAACGACAGCACTACCATTAGTGCCAGCAACAACCCCGGCTTCAAATGCTCACTCCATAAAAACATAAAGGACAAAACCACACCCGCAGCTGTAATGGGCATGCCCACAAAGCCTTTGCTAAAAGCCATCAGGTTGAATCTCGCCAACCTCACCGCACCGCATATCACAAACAACACGGCTACAAGCGGTCCTATCCAGTGGGTATCTCCCAGCTTGTACTGCAAGATTAGAAAAGCAGGAGCAACACCAAATGAGACCACATCCGCCAGTGAATCAAGTTGCTTGCCAAAATCACTGGAGCAATGCAGCAGCCTTGCCAGCAAACCGTCCAGTACATCCCATAAAGCAGCCACTACCACGAGGGTAAAGGCGGTCATATATTGCTCATGAATCGTGAAGTATAGGGATAGGACCCCTGCCCCCAGGTTTGCAAGTGTGCAAAGTGAGGGCAACCAATTCCATTTCATACTTGTTAACTCCTTTGCCATAGCTTAGCCTCCGAATATAACGACAAAACGGACGCCATCCTTGGTATTCTCCGCCATATAGCGGAATTCGTGTAAATCCAGAATTCGTTTAACGATCGATAGCCCGAGTCCTGTCCCACCTGTCTGGCGGCTGCGGGAGAGCTCGGCCCGGTAAAAACGATTCCATATCAGCTCCAACTGATCGTCTGGGATGGTCTCCCCCTTATTTTCAATGGAAAACGTATTGACTTCCCCGGAGCCTTCGATACGAATCGTGATCGAGCTTCCTTCCTCGGCATGCCGTATGGCGTTGACAACAAAGTTGATAATCACCTGTTCCATCCATCCTATATCGGCATGAATCGGCAGTTCATTGGCAGGAATAATGACCACTTCCAGCTGCTTCTCCTTCAACAGATGGAATAGCTTATCCACAACCTCCTCCACCAGCTCGCTCAAAATAAAGGTCGTTTTGCGAAGCTTGAGGGTTCCAGATTCCAATTTGGCAAGGTCCAGCATATCCTTGACCAATCGCTCCATTTTGTCCGCTTCCTCTACAATGACTTTCATATAATGATCCTGCTTCCCGGCGCTGACTCCATCTTGCAATCCTTCTGCAAACCCTTTGATAATACTTAGCGGAGTTTTCAGCTCATGAGAAGCATTGGCAAAAAAGTCTTGTTGTACAGCCTCCATTCTCTGCTTCTGTTCCATGTCCTCGACCAATTGCTGATTGGCCTCCTGAAGCTCACGCAAAGCTGTGTCCAGGTTCTGGGACAGGGTATACATGCTGTAGGACAGGCTACCCAGCTCATCATTCTGCCGGATTGGCGTATGGGCTGTAAAATCGAGCTTGGCCATCCGCTTGGCGGTATTATTCAAAGTAATGAGCGGACGGGTTACCATTCGGGAATAGAACAGGGACAAAATCAGAATGAGTGCAAATCCGCCGATCCCCAGATACAGATAAAACCAGCGTAGAGCCTCATTCGTCTCACTGATTTCCTGCAACGATGTCACAGTGAACAAGAGGTCGATCTCGCCTGTGCTCTGACGAACAGGATGGACGATAACGGCATTTCGTACCCCTGTCCAAGGTTCCGTCCACTCTTCCTCCAACACCTCGAAATTTTTAAGTTTCTCCAGATGATCCTGGGATAAAGGAAACCATTCCTCCAGCGCACTATACAGCAGACCTTGGCGCTGACTCCATGTTTTCAGATCCGGCAGCACAATCTCTGTTACCGTACCGGACAGTCTTACACTGTCATCTGTGCTTGTCTCATCTGAAATTGATCCTATATTTTTGAAACCAAGCTTCTGTATGCCTGATGGATAAATTAAATAGGCAGAGGAGATGCCGTCAGTTCCCAACACCTCACCTTCAACGGTCACCGTGTCACCAGGCTGAATCCGGGCAGCTCTCAGTTCATCTCCGTATTCGCTCATAAACAGAGACAACGATATTTTAACGATTTTACCATCTGCTTTTCTGAGATTGATATGAAACGCATCATCCAGCTTTACTTTGCCGTCCAGCGTTACAATCGCCAGCTGGTTTTTATTCTGGAGCATAAAACGAGCTGCCTCACGCGAAACCCTGCCTGATCCCCAAGCTTCCTGGACATAACTTTGACCGAAGCTTTGCAAACGACTTTCCACACGCCCAATCTTCTGTTTCTGATAAAAATTTTCAAAAAACAGCAATTGACTTAAAATCACCATTCCGTAAAAACACAGGAAAAACACAACCGTCATAATGAACAACTTAAAGGTAACTCCCCGTTTGTTCATTCTTCCTCCTCGAACCTGTAGCCTGTACCAAAAACCGTGCGGATATGGCGTGATTCACGGCCCAGCTTACTTCTCAGCTTTTTGATATGCGTATCAACAACTCGTGTGTCCCCTTCAAAGTCGATACCCCACACCCGGTTCAGTATCGCCTCCCGTGAAACAACTATGCCTTTGTTATGTATAAGCAGCCGCAGCAGCTCATACTCCTTGGGCGTCAGTTCGACTTCCGCCTGATCCACTTCAAGCCGATGAGCCATCGTGTTGAGCATAGCACTGCCGAACCGCAAAATATGCGACTCCGGCTGCACATGTCCCTCTACCCGTTTCATCAGCGCGTTCGCGCGAGCAATCAGCACCTTGGGGCTGAAAGGCTTGGTCACGTAGTCATCTGCCCCCAGCTCAAAGCCCAATATTTTATCATCATCACCGGATTTGGCCGTCAGCAAAATAATCGGTACACCTGAATGGCTGCGTACCTGACGGCATACTTCCCAACCATCCAGCTCAGGCATCATAATATCGAGTATAATGAGTTCCGGCTGCACCGAATCAAACCAGAGGAGTGCATCTTTTCCATTGCCTGCTTCATAGACTTCCCAATTATTTTGTTTAAAATAATCCGCAATCACTTCACGAATACGTATTTCATCCTCCACGAGAAGAACTCTTTTATTCAAATCGACTTCCCTCTTTCGGTCATTCTAGGACAACAGCATATCAAAGAGATGTGTACTTTATGTGTTCTCGCCACTTCTTATTTACGGAAACTTCTCATCCGCAAATTTCACCTTGGATAAGGGCAAATTTGTCTTCGCTCAGACCATCTCTTCCCCTACGATCCTACCCTATAATAAGTTGAGATACAAAAAGATTGAACAGGAGGGGTACACATGAGCAATCAAACCATTCAGTGGTTTTCCACTTCCAAAGCTAATGCTTGGCAATCCCAAGCTCATCATTTGACCCAAACCCAAGAGAGTGCCAACCTAACCTTTACAGGAGAAACATATCAGCTTGTAGAAGGCTTTGGCGGCTGTTTTAATGAATTGGGTTATGTGGCCCTGAATCATTTGGACAGCGAAGAGCGGGATCAGGTGCTTCATGCTCTCTTTCACCCGGAGGGCGAGCACAAATTCACGATATGCCGACTTCCTATTGGAGCGAGTGACTACGCGCTGGAATGGTACAGCCATAATGAAACGGACGGCGACATAGAGATGAAGCACTTTTCCATTGAGCGCGATCAGCAATATCTCATTCCTTTTATTCGGGAAGCGTTACAACTCAATCCAGACTTGAAACTGTTCGCCTCACCCTGGAGTCCGCCGACATGGATGAAATCACCGAAAGCCTACAATTACGGAACGTTGCGCTGGGAAAAGGATATCTTGAAAGCGTATGCATTGTACTTTGTCAAATTTGTTCAGGCATACCGCGAGGCAGGCATTACGATTCATCAGGTTCATGTTCAAAATGAAGTCATTGCTGATCAGAAATTCCCTTCCTGCGTATGGACCGGAGAACAACTACGTGAATTTATTCGCGACTATTTGGGGCCTGCTTTTGAAGAACACGGACTGGATACGGAAATTTGGCTGGGTACTATTAACGCCCCCGATCCGTGGGAGGAATTAATGAAGAAAACTTCAACTGGCTTCGATGAGTATGCCCATACCGTATTGAGTGACCCCGAGGCCTATAAATATATTAAAGGTGTAGGCTATCAGTGGGCAGGTAAAAATGCCATTCAGCGTACCGTAGCCAGCTACCCTGAGCTTCGTTATATGCAGACCGAAAATGAATGCGGAAACGGAGAAAACTCATGGGACTACGCCAAATATGTATATAACCTGTACCAACACTACTTCACCAATGGCGTGAATGCTTATATTTACTGGAATATGGTTTTGGAACCGCGAGGCAAGAGCACATGGGGCTGGGAGCAAAATTCGATGATCACCGTTGATCCAGCAGATCGAAAACCTATGCTGAACCCGGAATATTACGTTATGAAGCACTTTTCTCATTTTGTATTGCCAGGGGCCAGACGCATTGGAATTCAAGGTTCATGGGCTGGAAATGCGGTTGCTTTTCAAAATACAGACGGACAAAGGGCTTTGGTCATCGCCAACCCGTTCAAGGAATCTCGCGTGCTGAACCTGTCTGTCGGAGAAATAACACACCGTTTGGGGCTGGAGCCGGAGTCCTTTAACACCATCGTTATTCCTTCTTAAACGTCGTAGATTTCTGGAAGCTTCCAGCCTGGCACACATCATCAGATTGTGATTTCAGTCTATTCGTATCCCATCGTATGCATAGTTTCCAAAATGGATGTATCTCCTTTTGCGTACTGTAGTTATGCATAGTATACTTGGAATAACTACGGACAGGAGGTCGATGAACATCACAACTGTAAAAGACCGGATAGATTTGAAGCTGATTAATTGTGATAAAGAATTGACTCTCGCGGTCATCGGTGGCAAATGGAAGCTGATTATTTTGTGGCATCTTGGTATGGAAGGCACCAAGCGGTTCGGTGAATTGAAGAAGCTGATCCCCCACATTACGCAAAAAATGCTGACCAACCAATTGCGCGAGCTGGAAGAAGATCAACTCATTCTGCGTAAAGTCTATCCTGTCGTCCCTCCACATGTGGAATATTCACTGACGGAGCATGGCGAAAGCCTGATCCCGGTACTGCGAGCGATGTACGATTGGGGATCTAACTATCGCGAGAACGTGATCTGGAAAGAGGAAAAAGAAGAAGCCATTCAGGATGTAACACCCGTGTGATTCAGCTAAACAAGCATTTTGCAATGCAGATATATATTTCTTGTAAAGACGACCCTGGGGTGACCTGGGGTTGTTTTTTGTAATATACAGACCATCGTCAAGATAATGAAAGAGACGGATACAAGTATCCGTTTCCATTGCCATTAAAATCCGTTTTCCGCTACATATTCTTGTTTTACGCTTATATACATGATTTACATTACATCCGCTGTGACGTATGATTCTTCCATCCCTATTACAACGATCCCGAGAAGGAGGCCGTTCCAGTATGAACCTGACGCTTACCCAGCCCTCAACGCTGCAAACGACGCAATTATGCATTGGTTCCATAGCAATTATCCAATACGACCATAGTCAATTTCCTGATCCTGAACAGTATCAACACCATTGCTGCGGCTTGTTTACTATGTCGTGTAACGGCGCTCAAGGCCTGGCGGAATATAAGCTGCCTGAAATTAAAGGCACCTTTGATCTCGTCCGCTGGGCTTCCGTATTTACCTCGCTCAAGGGTCTGTCCTTGACCGAGGCCGAACAATATATTAAGCACCACGCTGATCACTGGGGACCTGTTAAAACAGAGCTGGCTCTATCTGCCCTATCCGATCTGGCTGCCCATGCGAACTCGTACATTCTCTCCCCAACAGCGACCACCCTCCACCCTCGGATTAGTCGTTCATATCTTATCGAGCATGGACTGGTCTACTATTCATTCTAGCTATCGTCCACCACTGCATAGGTAATCCACTCTCCAGTTTACGTAAAAAAGCCTGAGACTGCTTACCACAGGCTCAGGCTGTACAACTTCCATTAACCATGTTCGATTATGCTTGCAACTTCCCTGCGCGAATGTCGTCTGTCATTCCAGCGTAAGGTGCCTGAGAAATCAATTGTTCGTTGTTCACACCTGCATTTTCAATGAATGTAATATCCGCGAATTCAGGAACTACATACTTCGGATAGGTTTCATACTTTTCACGCGATTCTTCCATCAGCGGAATAAAATCGTTTTGGTAGCGTACCGTGATTTCTGGATGCTCATGAACCCATTTAGGGAAGAAAATAATGCCATGCATACGTTTTTCCTCAGGCATAAAGTTTAGGGAAACGTCTGTGCCTGTCGGTTCGGTCCACGATACTTTATACACATTCTCTACCAGCTTCACCAGATTGACCTTCTGATCACGTACCCAGCGTCCGCCTACCATACCACTATGAATGCGATAATCAATCGTATCCTCATTTTTAATATATATTTCGTACTCCCAACCATTCTCATAGGTGTAAATCATGTGACTGCCGATAAACTTGTCCATCTTGCATCCTTCTTTCCTTATTATGAGTTTATGAATTGAACAAGACACCAAAATAATAAATAATAATCATTCAAACATGTAAATATAAACATGTTTTAAGATACATATAAATTGTAGCGCTGTGATATACTATTGTCAAATACCCCATTGCGAGGAGAGCTACGTTGAAACGCACATTAAAATATGCCATTTTGGGTCTGGTTCACAAAGAGGAAATGAGCGGCTACGATATTACGAGCCAATTCAAGCAGGAAATTGGACAATTTTGGAGTGCTAAGCACAGTCAGATTTATCCCGAGCTCAAAAGACTGACCGAAGAGGGACTCATTGAATATCGCACCTCCATTACAGGAGCCAAGCTGGAAAAGAAGCTGTACTGTATTACCCCCAAAGGGACCCAAGAGCTGACCGAATGGCTGCTAAGCGCCAAAGAGTTACCGGAAACAGAAAAGGATGAGTTTATGCTCATGCTGTATTTCTCAGCAGCCATCCCCAAGGAAGAAAGTAAGCGCTTGTTCGAGGATCAGATTGCCAAACGTGAAGAAAAGCTGGAATACCTGTACGAAAGTAAAAAATCTCTCCAGCGGCTGGACGAGAACTTTCAAGCACCCGGCTCTAGTCAATTCGGTCATTATTTGGTGCTGAGCCGTGCCATTAATCGGGAAGAAAGCTATATTACGTGGCTGAAAGAAACACTGTCTCTGTTTAAATAGACTAAAAAACCTTCAATTCCACTTAGGTTCGTGGTATTGAAGGTTTTTCTATAACAGATGCAAACGAAATTCCTTTTAGTCTGCCGTCGTAATCGAAGAGCCGTAATCTTCAATATGAATATCTGTGCTGAACCGTACAGGAATGGTGCTAAAAGTGGTATCCCAATCCTTTTTGACCTTATGCCAAACTTTAGGATGTTGGATCCTCAAGGCTTCTCCGAAACCTCCGACATCAACCTTCAGTTTTTGCATCTTAGCTACGGTTTGTTCAGCTAATGAATTCACTTTCTCCTGAAAGAGACTCTCTTCTTGTCCAAGCACATTATTGTTGCGCAAATCTTCATTCTTTATATGCACCTCCGAAACACGTCCCTCTGAGGTCATTTTTACCTGAAAGAAAATGTCGTCCCCCTGGACGATGGCCTTGATCTTGCTTTTACCCGCTTTGATCTCATATGCTATGTTTTTACCGGTCTTCGGATCGCTGCTTTTCAGCACGCCTCCCTTCAGCTCGCCTTTGATCCACATAAGACCCTCAACCTCTGACTCATTCAGATAACCACCGTATGTTTGCGTCTTTCCTTTAATGATTCCCGCACCTGCGAGTTTGATTTCATTCTCCGCCGTAATGACATTAGGTAATATAAAGCTTCTTCCCCCCTTCATGGGTCCGATCACTTTAACCAAGGCCATAGGCTTTATCAACCGTGCATTCCGTTTCCGGTTTTGGAAAATATCCTTTAAAATATAGGCAGGAATCTGACCAGGGATTTTCTCCTGGAGTGTATTTCCCGCCTTTTCTGTACTAATCAGCAGCAGTACACTCGGCCGAATGTCATTATCCCCCAAGAAAAAGTCCAGCAGCTCATACAACGGAATCTTGCGAAGCAGACTGGAGCTGATAATAACCGTTTTCAAATGTTGCCCAATGGGAGGTCGATTGGTCCGCAATGAAATTTCTCTTATCATTTCAAAAACGGAATCGCCTGTTTCCGTAATATTAAAAAATTTTTTGGCTTGTGGAGAGGAGCTGTTGGAGCCGCCACTTTCCTCTGGAATGACAAATTGAAAGGTTCCTGTAATTAACTCCTTTTTTGGATAATCTCCCCCTTCCTGATTAATTTCCTTTTCTTGCGAGGATTCTTCCGCTACATCTAAAGCAATGCCTGTCTCCAGATTTAGATCCTCTACTGGGGAGCTGCTCCAGCAACCTGAAAGTGTGCTGCATATCAGGAAAACCATCAATCCGAGTAATCCTGACTGGACTCTTTTCATGACCCCACCCCTCTCCAGCGAGAAATAAGCAGCAGGGGCAGTGGAAGTAGCACGAATAAAGCGAACGCTACATTTCCGATAACCGTTCCAAAAGAAAATAGCTCATTCAGGTTTTTCGGTATTTGGGATAAGAGGTAGATAAACGGAAGCAAAATGAACAACATCTTGGAATAAGAGCTATTCAAAATTTGAGATACTCCGAGCGAAGCACAATAAAAAGCAATACTGAATGTGGCAAAAATCTGCATGATCCAAATGGTCAGCAATAAGGACTCGAACCGTTCCAACAACAGATACTCCACTTCAAAGCTGCGGGCCAAATCTAAAAATGGCCAGGTTCTGCTCAAGACCCCTTCCATTGAAAAGGCGCCAATGCACAGGATCAACGTAGCTGTATAAAAAACGACCGCGATCCCAATCGCCAATCCGATTGCCTTGGTTGCTTTCTCCGGTTTTTCCATCCGACAAAGGATAATCAGCAAGGACTCTGTCCCCGTTAATGTCAGGATTGTAGTCTTGAGCGTTCTAAGCACTGGCATTCCCCCCTCCGACAAGACAGGACGCAAGTTATTCAATTCAAAAATATTTAAACTCAGCAAGCAAATCAGCAAAAAGATAGCCGCCGAAACCGGAAATATCAGTTGACATATCTTTCCTAATGAACCCACTCCCCCCATGCATAGGTACAGAGAGAGCCACATAAAAGGTGCTGAAATCGCCCACGCCGGAGTGCCTTCAAGCAGAAAGAACGACGTGACTTCCTCCACAGATCGAATTTCAAATGCGGCTATACAAACAAAATAAATAACAATCAGCATACCAATCCCTTTGCCAATGAATTTGCCTGTTATTTGCTGAACATACTGGTAAAAGGTACTTTCTGGAAACCGTGAGCTTAGTTTGACTATAACCCATCCGAACAGAAAAGTGCCCACCCCTGCTAAAATGACAGATATCCACGCATCCGGTGTTTTTGCAGCTTCAGTTGCTACTCTTGGAAGGGTAAGCAACCCGGCAGCCAGCATAAAGCAAACCACAATTGCCGTTGTCTGTAACGTTGTAATCTTATCCGCTTTTTTCCCACGGGCCATCTTGCTCCCTCCTGTGTTGAGCTCATCCTTGTCGCTTAGGGTCTTTATGCTTCAAAAGAATGGGTCTGTTTTTCATAAATTGCAACGGTGCTCGTACGAAGTAATCTTTCCAGTCTTTGAACGAACGGGGGGTCGTTAGACTAAGAAACGGAACACCAAAGCTGTGTAATTTAACCATATGAATACTCAGCATCAGAAAAAACATGATCACGCCATACAAGCCAAAGATGGACGCCGTGAACATGGCACCGAAACGAAGAACACGCATGGATATGCCAGCGCTGTATACAGGGGCGGAAAAGGAAGAAATCGCTGTGACTGCCACCACAATGACGAGGATCGGGCTTACAATCCCGGCGTCAACAGCCGCCTGTCCAATAATCAAACCGCCGACGATACCCATCGCTGGACCGATGGGTTTGGGGAGCCGAAGTCCTGCCTCGCGTAAAATTTCAATGGAAATTTCCATAATCAGGGCCTCAATCAACGTCGAAAACGGCACTCCCTGTCTAGTACTGATAATGGAAATGACCAGCTTGGTTGGAATCAGTCCGGGATGAAACGAGATAAAGGAGATATAGAGCGCTGGAGCAAATAACGATATGAAAGTTGCCATAAACCGAAGAAATCGAATAAGCGACCCCGGTAGCCATCGCTCATAATAATCTTCGGGAGACTGGAGCATCATCCCATACGTTACAGGCATAAGAAGCGCAAAAGGTGTACCGTCCAGCAGAATCGCGACACGTCCCTCCAGCAATGCAGCCATGACCCGATCCGGTCTCTCCGTATTTTGAATTTGCAGAAATGGGCTAAGAAAATTATCCTCAATAAGCTGCTCTACATAGCCCGACTCCAGTACCTCATCCATATCAATGGTTTGGACCCGCCGCTTCACCTCATCTACAAGCTCCGGGTCGGCAATATCTCTGAAATACACTACCATCAGCTGTTTTTCCACTCTTTTGCCGACTTTGAAGGACGACATGGCCAGTTCTGTACTTTCTCCATGCCTGCGCAGCATCGCTGTATTGTCGCTGAGGGTCTCTGTAAAACCGACACGCGGTCCCCGCAGCACCGATTCCGATATAGGATCTTCCACCCCTCGTGTATTTCCTTTGGGTGTACCCAGCACAAAAGCACCCGGTATGCCCTGAATCACGAGTATGACTGAACCAAACAGCACCTTTTGCAAGGAGAACTGCACCTCTAACGTATACTCCGTCTCCGATACCAGCATGACCTGGTGAACAATCATATCCCGAAGCTCTTTTCCTCGCGGAAGCTCTCCCCTCTCTTGCCCGGAGCTGCCCCAATCCATCAGCGGTTTTAATATATTCTGATCCATGCCAACCTTGTCCGTTAATCCATCCACAAAAAAAAGTGTGCTTACAGCGTTCAGATTTCCCAGAAAAATCGAGCGTTCGTTTACGTCTGCCATATCTGCAACTGCTTGTCTGATTTTTGCTATGTTGGCTTCATAATCTTCGGTAAAGGTCCCCTTTTCCTTCTCTGCCTCACTGACAGATGGATTATGATCTGCCTGCTCCGAACGATCTTCTTCTTCCATAAGCTTTAATCGTTCCATACGTCTGCTCTCTCGACCATCCAACGCTTTGAGTTGTCGTACTGCCAGAAAAATAATCAAAGGTATGATGAACAAAAAGAAGGCTTCCACCCACACATTCCATTTGGGCGCATGAGTTCCAATGACCTGCCACACGCTGTCTCCTCCTTCACTTCCATAGGATTTGTATATAGATTTACCTGGATTAGAAAAAAGATGCATGAAAGATGGGGCAGATGGAACAAATTTCTTTGCTCATAAAAGGAATAAAAAGGTGAATTTGATAGATGAGCTGTATTGCAAAAATGGAAATCCATGATAATATCTATTCATTCTATGACTAATGTCACAAATTTGTTGAATTCGTGGTCCATTATTCGAATCTAAAGGAGTTGTAGGTATGAAGAATCATTTTTGGAAGAAAGCCGCCGTATTGAGTCTGTTGGCGGTCATTTTGTTAGGAGGAACAGCGATTAGCCCCAAACAGGCACACGCAGGTTATGAGCCTTATATGGGGGAAATTACGATGTACCCATACACGTTCGCTCCTAAGGGCTGGCTAAAATGCGAGGGCCAGCTGTTGCCCATTGCTCAGTATTCAGCATTATACAGTCTGCTGGGCACTAATTTTGGCGGTGATGGAGTGCGTACATTTGCATTGCCTGACTTGCGTGGAGCTTCCCCGTTGCCGAATGTAAACTACTACATCGCAATCGAAGGGGATTACCCGTCCCGCCCATAATATGAACACGCTCAAGTGGTGTGCTATTTAATAAAGAAGAGGTGATAGCGTGCTCGAAGGAAATAACTTCACACGCAACAAGTTAAAACCCTACCGTGTGCTGATTCCACTGCTGCCATTTATCAGCGGTGCGGCTTTGCTCATAGGGACGAATGAAACCAATGCTGCCGGCTGGGAAAATGTAGTGTTTAACAAACCAGCCACATCAAGTGGCTATAGCCAGCCCTATGACCCCAGCAGAGCTGTCGACGGGTCAATTGAACCGACAAGCCGCTGGTATCAAGCGAGTGACGGTGAAAAGTGGATTCAGGTAGATTTGAGAGACTGGTATATCGTGGATCGATACGTTGTTACAGGTATGGGTGTCCATTATGGGTGGAACGATGAACGTGATCCATACAGTTTCCGATTGCAGACGAGTAGCAACGGAAGTAATTGGGTGACTGTGGATACTGTGCAGAATAATGTGAGTTCTAATTTTCAAAAGAGCATTACTCCTGTAACTACACGATACCTTCGATTATATATTGATCAAGGAAATGCAAGAAACAATCAATGGGCCTCCATCATGGAATTCGCAGCTTATGGGGAACGACTCCCCATTCCACAGGCTCCGGGTCATTTTACAGGTACTAAAAATGGAAATACGGTGGAGTTAAGCTGGGATGCCGTTCCTTATGCAGCCTCATACAAAGTCATGCGAGATAGCGTAACGCTCTATACAGGCAGCTTAACCCAATTCATAGACACTTCAGCATTGCCGCCAGGTGAAGCAGTTTACACGGTTCAGGCCGTGAATGCTAAAGGGGAGAGCACTCCTTCAGAGGTCAGAGTGGCTATACTTACCGATGCCGAGAGAGTTGCACAGGCAAAAGCCGCCCTTACTTTAGGCTTCTCTCCTGGAGATACAGTGGATTCGGTATCCCAAAAGCTGACACTGCCACTCACTGGGTTAAATGATACGACGGTGAGCTGGAGTTCGGATACTCCTGACGTCATTACGAACGAAGGCGCTGTAATACGTCCGCGATACGATTTGGGTGACCAAAAAGTAAAACTGACAGCAACGATTGCGAAAGGAACCACCTCGGATACCCAAACTTTCGAAGTTACCGTTTCGAAGATGACTGCTCAAGATACATTGAATCAAGCAGCAGATACTCTATCGCTGGGTGATTTGTCTGCGGTACAAGAAAATGTATCTCTCCCTTTATCCGGTTATGGCGGAGTGCAGATTGAATGGTCCTCGTCCAAACCTCTTGTCATTGCAGTAGATGGAACACTCACCAGACCTTCCTATAGTAGTGGAGATACCGACGTTACCCTAACGGCCACCCTGCAACTTGCAGGCTTAACAAAAACAAAGGATTTTACTGCACACGTACTCCGTCTGCCGATGAGCGACACTGAAGCCGTGGACGCAGCATATAGAGTACTGGAACTACCGCTAACGACAGTAACCGGAGACGTATATTTGCCAAAAGATGCGCTGAATGGTGTTCAGGTGTCATGGTCGTCGAATCAACCCGAGTTTCTAGATCATACTGGACATGTAACCTTCCCAACCTATGTACAGGGCGATCAGACCATCACGCTCGAGGCGGTTGTGTCAAGAGGTGGGGTTGAGCTTCGAAAAACCTTCAGTCTGCTCGTACCTGCATTGCCCCTAAGCGCTGATGAAGCAGTGAATTTGGCGGCAAGTACACTGCATCTGGATTACCCGCAAGGGATTAAGGATTCCATCGCTCTGCCTCGTACAGGGGCATTTGGTACCCAGATCGACTGGTCCTCGGATCAACCGGATATCCTCAGTGATAGTGGTCAGGTGAATCGACCTAAATATACAGATGGTGATATAAATGTACAGTTAATTGCCATTATTTCTAAAGGTATAGCTTCTGTCCAAAGATCATTCACGATTACTGTGCTAAAATCATTGCCGAATACACCTTATGTACGATTGAACGGCAGTAATCCAATTGTTCTGGAAACTGGCGACAGCTTCACGGATCCGGGAGCCAGCGTACTGGACAGCGTATACGGCAATATTCTGATTCCCGATCTTTCAGGGATCGGCAATGTCGATACGAATGTACCTGGTGTATACGTATTGAACTATGCTTATAGCGACAATGGAAGTTGGACGGCAGAACCGGCAGAACGCCGTATAAACGTGTTGCCCCGTGCTGTTGCAGCTGCAGCAGGCAATGAGGATATTTCCTCTGTGATCGTCACAGGCGCTTTACCGAACGCACGGCTTGAGCTGTATAATGCCCAGCAGGAGCTTATAGCGGAAGGCATCGCTTCGAGTGAGGGAAAATATACATTTACACCTGTACCCGAAGGAGCCAGCTACTATGTGCTGCAGAACGTAAATGGCATGAAGAGCGCACCCTCTGGGCTAGTGTATCCACAAGGATTAACCGCGCAGCGTGTCGCCGATTCCATCACAAGCATACCTACCCCTAGAACAAGTGATACAATGCTTACTCTGCCTGCTGTACCCGATGGCTTCCGTGTGACCATCAGCAGCAGCAGTCAGCCAGACATTGTGCGTACAGACGGAACTATTGTTCAAGCAGACACTCCTTCTGTTGTCACTGTCATACTGGATGTTATGAAGGTAAGTGATGGTTCTCATGCTTTGACGCAGGCCATAGAAGTCATCGTCCCTGCCAAAGTGAGTATGGACACAGGCAAGTCTAACAAAGATAAAAATGAGGATCAGGATCTGTCTGCTGGCATACAACAGATTGGATTTTCAGAGCAAGGGAAAACAGTCTCTCTCTTTGTTCCTCCTGCGGCATTCCTGGATGAACAGATCCAACAAGCACTTCGTGAAGGCAAGGCATACGCTGACATTCGTTTGGAGCAGGAAAAGCAAATGAGTCGTGTTCTCCTCACTCATTCTGTACTGAATAAATGGGATCAGCTCGGAGCTTCAGTGATATCCCGATATGGGACGCTGATGGTATCCAGTGACACACTAACCAGCATGGCCGCCTCAGGTCAGCAGGACGTCACCATATCATTCCAGCAGGCAGATCAGCAATTTCGCGATTGGGCCGAGCAGCAACCCAACCTGAAGCTGATAGGGCCGGCTGTAGAAATTAAAGCTAACGTGACAGGTAATTCGTCCATTGTTCTGCCGCTGGATAGCGTATCCTCAAGTGAATTGCAAAATGTGGAGCCTCAATTCTCCATTCTTGTGATGTATGAAAATGGCGAGCACGAGATTCTAAAAGGTACTGCTGTGGTGAATTCACAAGGGATTTTGTCGAGTGTGAGTCTGAATACGTCTCGATTAGGTACCTTTGCCGCTGCCGTCTCTACGAACGCGTCTCAGGTTGATCAGACCCGTGTACAAAATGACCCACTCCATTCGTCAGATTCACAAGAACCAGCTCAGGTATGGCCGGACCTACAAGGTCACTGGGCAGCGAAGTCCCTACAATCTCTTGCAGCCAAAGGCTGGATGCAGGGCTATAAAGACGGCAACATGCGCCCTGAGCGTGCGGTGAGCCGTGCAGAATTTGTAGCCACATTGATCAGGGCTTTAGGAACTACTGGAGACGAGAGCCTGTCTACCTCATTTACAGATATGAAGGGGCACTGGGCTGGATCGGCCGTGGATGCCGCTTACCGTCAGGGATGGATTCAAGGACTAACTGCTCAGACGTTCGGACCTGATGAGAGCCTTACCCGTGAACAGGCGATGGTGATCCTGTCACACGCGATGCAAAATCAGACATCCGTTCCCAGCCCTACTGGACTGCAATCCTACAAGGATGATCAGCAGATTGCTTCCTGGGCTTCCACAGCGTTCGAGAAAGCCATAGGCTCGGGTTGGATTAGCGGGTATCCTGATGGAACGCTCAAACCGAAAGCCGCCATTAGCAGAGGCGAGATGGCTGAACTGCTGGTACGAATTTTCAAATAAATCTGCCGAAGACATATAATCTAATAGACTACACACTAAAGCGCGGTCCCAGGCATTTGGGAACCGCGCTTTTGTTATCAATATTTTATTAAGCTTTGCTTGTGTATTCACCCTTTTCACTTCAATAAATATATTATGAATATCTGTAAAACGGGGCGATTAACCATCTGTCACCTCTACAGTAGGCAGAATGAGGAGGAGATACTTGAGCATGAAACATAAAAGACCGTTCAGGTTCAGTGGTGCTTCAAAAAAAGATGAGGACTGCAAACCATCAAAAGATATTAGAAGTATCGAAACGCTTCTCAAGCTTATTAATGAATTGACCTCGATCATCCCACTTGTATTCGCAAACCCTTCTGCGGCTAATGTATCTTTATTGCAACAGATTTTAAGACAATTACTGTCTCTGGCGAAAAGTTTAAGACTTAGAGGCGGGGCTAGGGCAGATTTACTGGCGGCGTTGGAGCTTGCTATAGTAGCGTTAGAAGCCACGCCTTTCTCTCCGATCAGCGTAGGTACTACATTACAGCAACTGCTGGATGCCCTATTATCCATCGTTCTACAGGAATCCCTCAGTCCAACTCTTAAAGACAGTTTAATCCGTGCAATCAGAACTGCGGGAACGACGGTTAGCAACGCACTAAGTGAACCGTATTTGTCAGGGGAGTCCGGCCCACAAGGGCCTCCGGGACCTGTGGGGCCTGGTGGTGCGCCTGGTCCAGCAGGTGTACCGGGCCCTCCAGGACCTCCCGGATCTCCAGGACCTATAGGTGCCGCTGGGCCTGTCGGAGCTGAAGGACCTGCTGGACCTGCTGGGCCTCCGGGAGCTGCTGGACCTGTAGGTGCCGCTGGACCTGCCGGGCCTGTCGGAGCCGCTGGGCCTATCGGGGCCGCCGGACCTGAAGGGCCTGCTGGACCTCCCGGAGGTGTAACAGGCGCTACGGGACCTACCGGCGCTGATGGCCTGCCGGGCGCGGTGGGCGCGGTCGGGCCTGCTGGAGCCACGGGACCTACCGGGGCCGATGGGCTGCCGGGCGCGGTGGGCGCGGTCGGGCCTGCTGGAGCCACTGGAGCGACTGGCGCCGATGGTCTGCCAGGCGCGGTGGGCGCGGCCGGACTCGCTGGACCCACTGGACCGACCGGGGCTGATGGCCTGCCGGGCGCAGTTGGCGCGGCCGGACTCGCCGGAGCCACGGGAGCAACAGGTGTTGGCGGAGCTACCGGAGCCACAGGGGTTACAGGCGTTACTGGAGCCACCGGTTCGGGCGCAATCATCCCATTTGCTTCGGGTGGACCAGCAATTTTGACAACCATTGCCGGCGGACTGATAGGAACCACAAGTTTAATCGGCTTTGGAAGCTCAGCAACAGGCATTAGTCTCGTAGGCGGTATCATTGATCTCACAGGTACGCTTGTAGGATCAGTCATTAACTTTGCTTTCTCCGTTCCACGGGGTGGTGTAATCACATCCATTGCCGGATATTTCAGTACAACTGCTGCTCTAACCCTCTTGGGATCATCCGTTAGCATTACTGCCCAGTTGTTTAGTTCCCCGACACCTAATAACACCTTTATAGCCGTTCCCGGAGCTACCGTTACATTGACCCCCCCGCTAACTGACATCGTTGCATTAGGAACGACTTCTAGTGGTATTGCTACTGGGTTGGCAATACCCGTAACCGCACAAACCCGTCTGCTTATGGTTTTCTCTGCCACAGCTACAGGAATTTCTCTCGTTAATACCGTGGTGGGCTACGCAAGTGCAGGCGTTACCATTACCTAATCCAAAACGAAAAGGGCCCACAGGATTATTCCTGTCGAGCCCTTTTTATTTTCATTCCTTCAAATAAATTAAACCGTTTCGAGCGATATTTTCACTTCTTCTCCCTCTTCACAGACGGCGAACGTTTTAATTTGCCCGTGATCGGGCTCTTGAACGGTGCCCGTCCGCAAATCAATTTTCCAGTCATACAAAGGATCATAAATATAATGTCCCGATACTATCGCCTCTGTAAGAGGACCTCCTTTGGGATGAGGGTTGGTATTTTCAACAGCATAAAGCTCATTCTCCGAAGTGCGGAAAACAGCAATTTCAGTCCCTTTAATGTGGATGGTACGTCCTATTCTAGTCGGAAAATCCTTACTGTGACCGACGACAAGCCATTCGGCATTCTTGATCATTTGCTTGATTGCTCCCTTCCTCAGGCATTTTAGATACAATTACACAATAGATGGAGTGACAACTTCAAATAGATTTTTACGTGTATCCTCATCATTGATGATCTTTTTCCACGGGTCTTCGACCTGTTGTAGTGCAAATTCAATACGTTCTACTAAAGCTTGTCGATTAGCGGTATCGTGAACGACAACCTTCTGAATCTCTTCCAGACCGATCCGTTCCACCCACTCCGAAGTACGTTCCAGATATTGCCCTGTTTCCCGATAGAACTGCATCACGGCTCCTACAATATCAATCAGTTCAGCGTCCGTTTTTACTTTACAGAGTGAATCAGCCAACCGTGCTTTAATACCGCCGTTTCCACCGATAAAGATCTCCCAGCCCCCGTCATTGCCTACGATTCCGATATCTTTTGTACATGATTCCGCACAGTTGCGTGGACAGCCATTAACTGCTAATTTGAATTTTGCTGGGAAATCCAGTCGTTCAAATTTCCGTTCCAGCACTTCTCCCATTCCCATCGAATCCTGTGTACCAAAACGGCAAAATTGCGATCCAACACAGGTTTTAACCGTACGAAGTGATTTCGCGTAGGCATATCCTGAAGGCATATCGAGTTCTTCCCACACTTTAGGCAGATCTTCTTTACGGACACCAATCAAATCCAGCCGCTGTCCCCCAGTTACTTTAACGACTTTAACGTTGTATTTAAGAGAAACATCAGCTATTTTCTTCAGATCCTCTGGAGTCGTTACACCGCCGTACATTCTTGGCACCACTGTAAACGTTCCGTCTTTTTGAATGTTCGCATGCAATCGCTCATTTACAAAGCGGGAATCTCCCTCATTTTCATAGGTATCTGGGTTAATCATCCCTAAATAATAATTCAGCGCCGGACGGCATTTGGAGCATCCTTCATCATTATGCCAACCCAGTACATTCATCACTTCACGCGTAGTTGTCAGCCCTTTGGTTTTGATTGCTTCCACAATCTCATCTCGGCTCAATGTTGTGCAACCACAGATTCCTTGCTTGGCTGACGTCTTGAAGCTGTCTCCAAGAACATATTGCAAAATTTGCTCAACAACTGGCTTACATCCACCACAGGAACGCGTAGCTCCGGTGCATGCCTTAATTTCATCGACTGTGGTTAGTCCATTTTCATTAATTGCATCCACAATCGCCTTTTTAGTTACACCGTTACAGCCACACACAATTTCGTCATCGGCCATCGTTTCAGCGGATGATGTTTTCGCCCCGTGATTGCTGCATCCAGTACCCATGAGCTGTCCATATATTTCATCTGTCATTGGCGTTTGCTGACGCACATATTTTTGAAGACTAGCAGATTCGCTCACATCGCCGAACAGTACAGTCCCCACAATTTTATTATCACGAAGCAGCACTTTTTTGTATGTGCGCTTCCACTCATCCTTTGCTACAATCACCGTATGTTCAGGCTGGGTTATGAATTCGCCAGCTGAGAAAACATCCACCCCTGAAATTTTGAGCTTGGTGGAAACTACCGATCCTGCATAACCTTCGGTATCCGCGCCTGCCAAATGTTTGGCAATTACACTTCCCTGTTCAAACAGCGGAGCTACCAGACCGTAGCAGACCCCACGGTGTTCAACACATTCCCCTACGGCATATACATCCGGCAAGGATGTTTTCATCAAATCATCGACCACAATCCCACGGTTCGTTTCCATACCACTTTCCACAGCTACCTGGATATTAGGCTTGATTCCGACGGCCATTACGACCAAATCCGCTTCCAGCTCACTTCCATCCGAGAAGCGCAATCCTTGTACCCGATCTTGACCGTACACCTCCGCAGTTTGCATTTGCATAGCAAACTTGATTCCCTGGCGTTCCAGTTCTGCTTTCAACATCGCAGACGCTTCCCGGTCCAGCTGACGTTCCATCAAATCTTCCATTAAGTGAACGACCGTAACATCCATTCCTAGGTTGACCAAGCCTTTAGCTGCCTCCAGCCCCAATAGACCTCCGCCAATGACAGCCGCCTTTTTATAGGTCTTTGCCGCTTCCAGCATGGCCGAGCAATCGGCGATATCCCGGAAACCAATAACGCCTGGTAATTCTTTACCCGGAATAGGCAGAATAAACGATTGTGAGCCGGTAGCTACCAAAGCCACGTCGTAGTCAATTTCCAGTCCGTCTTCGGTGCGAATCTTCTTGTGCTCACCGTCGATGCTTTTAACCATTTTT
Source organism: Paenibacillus sp. EKM10P (assembly GCF_011800655.1). Taxonomy (NCBI): domain Bacteria; kingdom Bacillati; phylum Bacillota; class Bacilli; order Caryophanales; family Paenibacillaceae; genus Paenibacillus; species Paenibacillus sp. EKM10P. The sequence goes on from NZ_JAALET010000011.1 coordinate 157,474, forward strand.
CCTGTATATAAAGTAATTCCTTGATCCGCATACCATTGCAAATCGTTCAGTATAATATCATCTATTGTTTTACTACCTTCCAACACATAAGAGAGCATGATCCTGTTATAGTTCGGATGCGGCTCACTTCCCAGGACTGTAATTTCATATTTATCTGTTAATTTTAAAATTTGTTCGACCGTATTGATACCAGCCATCCCGTTCCCTATAACCACAAGCTTCTTTTTACTGTTTATCATATACCGGTTCCTCCATTCATTCGACGATACTCCCTATCCGACGACATCTCCAACGTTCCTATGAAATTCTGTTTATGCTTCTATTTTAATACAGCAGATAGGTCTATATGTGATTTCAATCACAATGTAGTTAAAATTATGAATATTTAGGGATTTCCCTATTCTATTTCAAGGGATTAAGGTAAGGACCGGAAATCATAGCAGCGTCATCGAATGAATCTTTCCAATTCATGCGTAAATACAACCGTTATAAGGAATACTTTATGAACAACTTGTATCTTAAGGGAGAATGAATTGAATTGCTTGGAGGTAATCATCATGTGGTCTAAAATCATTTCTTATTTTCCTAGCTGGAGTACACTCTTTCAAGCCGGTCTCGCGTTGATTATTCCTTTAGGAATTTATTATATTAACACCTCGATTTATTCGTTTGTCGGCAGTAAAGGAGCCAAATCCAAACATAACGAAGGTCCCATGGATCAGCAGCATGAACCGAGCTCTAAAATTACAGGAAATTATGATTCCGACTTACAGGCAATTCGTGAAGCTATAGGCGAAAATAGTGATGTGCATTTTCGTGAGTTTATGGTGAAGAAATTTCATGCTCGGTCCATGTTAGTCTTCATAGATGGTATGCAGGATGAAAAGCTTATGAGCGAGCAGGTATTAGAGGTCTTGATGTTTGAGGGCCAGCAGGGTCAGGATCAACAGGAACAACCGGAAGGGTTAAGTAACTCTTTTATAAAAGAAAGCCTGATGCCACTTACGCAAATTAGTGAAGTTACCCGTATGGAGGAACTGTACGAGTTCATCCTTTTAGGTCATACCGCCCTATTAATTGAAGGAATGAAGGAAGCGCTACTGGTGGGCCCTCCTAATGGCACTATTCGCTCCGTCAATGAGCCAACTTCTGAAGCATTGCTTCGGGGTCCCAGAATCGGTTTTACGGAAGTATTGAGTGAAAACACTTCGATGCTTCGACGCCAAGGCTTAAATAAAAGTCTGGAAATGAAGAAATTCCAAGTGGGAAGCAGAATCAAAAAGGATCTGGTTATCGCGTATATAAAGGATATTGTGAATCCGGATCTGCTTGAAGAAATAAGCCGCAGAATATCAAAAATAGACATGGATTTTTTACCTGAATCTGGGTATGTGGAACAACTTATCGAAGACAATTATTTAAGTCCATTCCAACAGGCTCATAACACAGAGCGTCCCGATCGTGTCATTAATGCTTTGTTGGAAGGAAGAATTGCGATCTTACTGGATGGTACCCCCTTTGCACTTATTGTCCCGGTGACCTTCAGTATGCTGCTTCAATCTCCCGAGGATTATTATGAGCGATGGATTCCCGGGACACTATTACGTCTGCTACGATTTAGCGGGGCTTTTATAGCGCTTATGGGGCCTGCTCTGTACATTTCTTTTATATCGTTTCATCCCGGTTTAATTCCGACCAAGCTGGTCATTAGCATTATCGAAACCCGTGAAGGCGTCCCATTCCCATCCGTTATAGAGGTCATGATTTTGGAAATCTCTATCGAAATTCTACGAGAGGCCGGCATTCGCCTGCCCAAACCCATTGGCCCTGCGATGGGCATTGTGGGAGGCTTGGTCATCGGCGACGCAGCTGTAAATGCGGGCATCGTTAGTCCATTCCTAGTGATTGTGGTTGCGGTTACTGCCATTTCATCGTTTTCGATACCGACATACAGTGCGGGCATTACCTTGCGTCTTTTGCGTTTTGTCGGAATGCTCTTTGCAGCAATCCTCGGCATGTTTGGGACCATATTGTTCTTTCTGTTAATTTGTATCCATCTAACGAAGTTGAAAAGCTTTGGCGTGCCGTATGTAACTCCCTTTTCCCCTATGCGACCAAGCGATTGGAAGGATTTATACATCCGGGCTCCTATATCTCTGATGAAACGAAGACCTGTCATGATGAAAACGCAGCAACGCAAACGCAGATCATGATGCCCAATAACGAAGGAGGAGCTACTGTGTTTAGACGCTCTGATGATAAGATCACAACGAAGCAGGGGGCTGTATTCCTGACCAATACCGTATTGGGCGCAGGGATCTTGACACTGCCGAGAGGTGTAACTGAACAGGTACAGACTCCTGATGCATGGCTTTCTGTCCTCATCGGTGGAGGTATTGTCATATTCGTCGTCTGGATTATGGTGAAATTAAGTCAGCAGTTCCCCGGGAAAACCGTGTATCAATACTCCAGAAGAATCGTGGGCACAATTCCGGGTGGAATTTTAAGCGTGCTACTGATCCTATACTTTATAATCATAGCTGGCTTTGAGATTCGGGTTTTAGCTGAAGTGACCATGTTTTTCCTACTTGAAGGAACCCCCGTTTGGGCGATTGTGATTCCATTCATCTGGGTAGGGAGTTATTTGGTTTTTGGAGGCATTAATCCCATCGCGCGGCTGTACCAAATTGTACTTCCAATCAGTCTCTTCTTTCTGCTTTTCTGTTTTCTCTTTAGCTTAAGAATCTTCGAAATTGATCACCTTCGCCCCGTATTGAGTGACGGAATATTACCCGTCATCAAGGGGCTAAAATCAACTATTCTTGTCTTCTCTGGATGTGAAGTTGTCATGACACTGGTCGCTTTTTTGCAGCACCCCGAAAAAGCATTTAAGGCCATGGTAGTGGGCATCAGTATCCCTTTAGTTTTGTATTTTTTGACTGTAGTTATGGTAATCGGCGGGCTATCAGTAGATTCTACTGTGACAAGTACTTGGCCTACCATTAATTTGATGCGCAGTTTTGAGATCCCCGGATTTCTTTTTGAACGTCTGGAGTTTCCACTGCTGGTAATCTGGGTGATGCAAATGTTTTGTAATTTCTGCAGTTTTTTCTTCAATGCTTCCTTAGGTGTCTCAGAGGTGTTTGGTCTTAAATATCGTTATGCGATTTTCGGTTTAATCCCGCTTATCTTTATTTCCACGATGACTCCTGTTCGTATGACTGAAGTGTTTAGTCTTGGCGATGAGATCGGATACATGGGAATCGTATTATTTTTTCTGATCCCTGTATTTCTCTCCATCGTGTTCATGATCAGGAAGAAGGGGTTGAAGCAAAATGTGTAGACAATCTACCCTATCCTTACTGCTTGCCTTCATTCTTCTGGTGACTCAAGTCGGCTGTTGGAGTAGCAAGGAAGTGGAGGAGCTTAGCATATATACAGGATTGGCTCTCGATCAGGGAGAGCTCAGTCCATTGGAACAGGATTTGGAGAAGAAAGGCAGCCGTTATTTCAAGAAAAACAAAATTACGGCCAGCGTACAAATCGTCCCCAAGAAATCATCTGGAAGCACAAACCAACAAGGCAGCGGCGGTGGACAAGAACTAAACTATGTAAATATAGCTAGTACTGGAGATTCTTTGCTTGAAATCTTCCGACAGCTCTCTCTTCGTTTGGATCGTCCCGTTATTGGTCACCACCTAAAAGTCATCGTGGTTTCCACCGAACTGGCAAAACAACAGACGATGCAGCAATTGATGGATTTTGTGCTACGTGATAATGATATTCGTCCGAGTTGTATGGTTTTCTTAAGTAAGGAACGAGCAGCCAAAACCTTAGTTACCAAATATACGGGCGAAATCCCATCCATTCATATTCTGAACATGCTTCGTAACCATTTCAGAACCAGCAAGGTAATGAAGGGAGTCAATCTGTCTGAATTGGATGGGTTAATGCACTCCAAAAAAAGCTACATACTGCAAAACATTATTGAGTCTGAGGGTGAATTAGAATTTTCAGGGGCTGGTATTATTAAAGGAGAAACTGGCCACTGGATCGGTACTTTGGGACAACAAGACGTGGAAAGTATTGGATGGATTAAGGGTGATGTTGAGGGCGGAGCTGTCAAAACGTATGACAAGCGAAATGAAGCCATAACTTATGAAATCAAATCGGTAAAGAGCAAAATAACAACTAAAGTGGCCGATGACGATGACATCTCTTTTCACGTAAAAATTGAATCCAAAGGACGTTTAATCGAAAACTGGGATGAGAAGGTAGACCCAACTGAGACGCGAAACATGAAAGAAGCTGAGCTAGAGTTTGAAAAACAAGTGACTAGAAGGGTTAAATCTCTTATGCACAAATTACAATCCGAATATAAAGTCGATGTTGCTGGTTTTGGTGATCACTTGAAAATTGAAGAACCACAGGTGTGGAAAAAAGTAAAAGATGATTGGGATTATAAATTCAGTAAAATCCCTGTAACCTTCGATGTTAAGCTAACCATTACGGATTTAGGTTCCTCAGCCGAATAGTCAACATCTACTCAAATTTGTCCTGGATTCAAAAAAGAACCCCTCTTCTTTAGAAGAGGGGCTTTCCACCACATTGAACTATTCCAATTTAATCACTCGTTCTTGGGTCAACTCTAATGGGTCAGCTTAAAAACTCAGATTTTCTCTCTTCACCATGAGAACGTCTGGCAAAATCGACGAATTGAAATTTATCCAGCCGATGCCTTGATTCGGTATACTGGAACAATGTGGTGTCTTCCAAATAAACATAGTTACGGACTACAACCACATGAGTATAGTTTTGGAGGTCCATCAGCTTACGGTCTTCTTCATCTGCATCTTCTACAGAAACGATCTTTTTAGCATAACTGATTGGAAGATGGAGCTCCCCTTCCAGGTACTCGTAGATAGATTCACGACTAATTTCCTCGGTAAGCACGGGGACAATGTCTGATCGAAAGTAGTCTTTATCCAGTATGACACATTCACCTTCTATTTCACGTGCACGAATGACTTTCCAGACCAAATACTTGTCTTTGTCAATCTCAAGATGAGTAGCTATGTCATCTGGAACGGGAATCAACTGATTTTCATGAACAATCGTTTGTGATTTACGCCCAATACGCTCAGACATTTCTTTGAAACTGACCAATCCCCCTATGGGAAAATCCATCCGTCCTATATCCAGAACAAAAGATCCTTTAGCCTTTATTTTATGGATATACCCATTTTGTGCAAGCAAGTGAAGTGCCTTACGCACGGTCTCACGAGAAGTGTCATACTCCCGGGCCAATTCATTTTCAGAGGGCATTTTCGAACCAGGAGCCAATTCGCCTGTCTGGATTCGTCCCGAGTACTCTTGATAAATTTGCAAAAATATATTCTTAGTCAATTTTCATCACCACGTTTATTGTAGCATTCTTTCACTGACCAGGTTACTAAAATAGGCTAGCAGGATGAATCTGACTTAATCCGTTTTGTTTGATGAAGAATTCAAATGAATTCTCATTAAGACATATTGCAAATCATTCGCCTCACCCGGCAATTCCTCAACTGATTCAATCATATTCTGCCCATCGGGGACAATAACCGGTGTAATGATGGGATATCCCGATTTCTGAATCAGCTCACGGTCAAATTCCATCAGTAGCTGGCCCTGCTCCACGGTTTGACCTGTCTCCACATGCATGGTGAATCCTTCTCCCTTCAATGACACCGTGTTGATTCCTACATGTACCAGTATCTGTACACCTGTCGGATGCTCCAAAATCAAGGCATGCTTGCTTTTCACCATGATGTGAATGACTTTTCCACTGAAAGGGGCAAGAATCCGACCATCCCTCGGTTCCACGGCAATACCTTGCCCCATCTGCCGTTCGGCAAAAGCCGGATCAGGAACCTGTTCCAATGGCACAACATGTCCTAGTACCGGAGTCTTTACTTCAAGCACATCCAGTGCAGAATTTTGTTGGTCCGAATTTTTCCGTATGGAGTCATTAGCTGGTGTAGCTGGAGTCTGACGGCGTTTACTTAGCAGTTTCCCATACATGAAGGTTAAAGCGAACGGTACAATCAATACAATTGCCATCCCGATGAAGAATACGCCCCAGTTGTTTGGGAAAATGGATAGGAAGCCTGGAATCCCTCCTACACCAATGGAAGAAGCCAACACATGATTTACGGTGAGCAGTATACCTGCGATACCGGAACCGATCATTCCGAATACAAACGGATATTTATACCGGATATTCACCCCGAATATGGCAGGTTCGGTCACACCCAGAAACGCAGATACGGAGGAGGTAAGAGCCAATCCTTTTCCCTTTTGCTCCTTCAATACCAGCATCATGGCCAGTGCTCCGGCCCCCTGAGCGATATTGGACAGTGCCAGCATCGGCCATAGGAACGTGCCACCCTGCGTACCAATTAATTGCACGTCCACCGCCAGGAAAGTATGGTGCATTCCCGTAATGACCAGCAAGGAGTAAAAGCCTCCATAAATCAAGCCACCCAGCGCAGGAGCCAAATCGAAAACGTATACAAGACCAGACGTAATTGCATTACCAAGCATAAAAGTAACCGGACCGATCACTGTAAAAGCAAGAAATCCTGTAATTAACAATGTAATCGGAGCTACGAGCAACAGCTTAAATGAATCCGCTATCTTCTTATTGAGGAATTTCTCAATTTGTGCGAGCACGTAAGCGGATACCAAAACGGGTAGAACCTGTCCCTGATAACCAATCTTGTTCACGTGCCAGCCAAACAAATCCCACACCGGAACGGTTCCTTTGGTAACGGCATCCGCATAACTGTATGCACTTAGCAGATCCGGATGAACAAGAATCAAGCCTAGTACAATCCCGAGTAAAGGACTACCGCCAAACCGGACAACAGCCGACCATCCAATCAAAGCAGGTAGAAATGTAAAAGCAGTGCTGGCAATGGTATTAATGATTGCTGCAAAGTCGGTCCATTGAGGGTAGACCTGAACCAGAGACATTCCTTCGAAAAAGATTCCATTGCCTGTCAAAATATTATTGATCCCAAGTAATAAACCTGCAGTCACGATCGCGGGCAAAATCGGAATAAAGATATCTGCCAGCGTCTTGATGGCACGCTGAATCGGGTTTTGTTTTTTACTAGCGGCGTTTTTAACATCGTCCTTAGAAGCCCGACTGCCTCCTGTAATGGAGATCATTTCGTCATACACCTTATCGACCAGACCTGGACCAATCACGACCTGATACTGTCCTTGTGAAGAAAATTGGCCTTTGACCAGATCATTTTGTTCGAGTGCTTCTTTATCGACCAGCTTATCATCATAAAGGGCAAATCGCAGACGAGTTACGCAATGCGTAGAGGCCTCTATGTTGTCTTTACCACCAACGGCTTTTATAATGTCTTCCACCTGTGCTCTTCCAATCGCCATCTAGTCCACTCCCTCGACGTTTGCTCATTTTTAAAGCAGCACCCCGGCTTAAAAATAAATGTACTACCGGGGTACTACTAGATGTTTCCATACTATTCACTAAGGTTAACGAACAATCCACATATAGGAAGCATACGGAGTCAAAGAGACCACCTGATTTAGCTGCGGAGCGTGCTGGGTATTACCGATTAAAAGCTCAGCCGCAACCCCTGCTTGATTATCTAATGATGAATAAAATGAATCCGGTATACGGAACTGTACATCCTGCCCGCTAAAATTAGAGATGACGACCAAAGTCTCCTGTTCATTGCTGCGTTGATAGGCATAGACCTGAGGGTGGGCTTCATCCAAGCGTTGATAATCCCCATCGGTGATGACCTGTACCGCCTTACGCAGATGAATCAGCTTTCGATAATGATTATAGATCGAGTTCGGGTCCTCTAACTGGGACTGAACGTTGATATGTGGATATCGTTCATCTACCTTAATCCAAGGCGTGCCTGTAGTGAAACCTGCATTGCGAGTATTATCCCACTGCATGGGTGTCCTCGAATTATCACGGGACCGCTCTCGAATGATATCCAACGCTTCCTCTGCGCTTTTGCCTTGCTCCTGCAAGATACGATACATATTCAGCGATTCAACATCCCGAAACTCTTCAATATCTGACCACTGCGGATTGGGCATTCCAATCTCTTCACCTTGAAATATATAAGGTGTTCCCTGAAGTCCATGTAGCGTGGTGGCCAGTAGCTTGGCGCTTTCCACATGGTATTCACCATCATCCAAAAAGCGAGAAATCGCTCTTGGCTGATCATGATTGTTAAAAAACAATGCACTCCAGCCGCCACCCTGTTGCATGCCAATCTGCCAATCCGAAAATAGCCTTTTCAGCATTTCAAAATCATAAGGCATGAGTTCCCACTTTTGCCCATTAGGATAATCCACCTTCAAATGATGAAAATTAAAGGTCATAGATAATTCTTTTCTGTCTGGATTGGAATAACGGATACAATGATCCAGTGAGGTGGAGGACATCTCCCCTACAGTGACGCTGTTATATGTTGAGAATACTTTCTCATGTAATTCATGAAGGTATTCATGCACATGCGGACCATCCGTATAATACTTACGCCCGTCCCCAGGAGCCGTGCTTCCATCATCGTCCGAGAATTGCCGATCCTTGGAGATCAAATTAATGACATCAAGTCGGAAGCCACTAACTCCCTTCTCAGCCCAAAACTCCAGCACATTAACAACTTCTTGGCGAACTTTGGGATTTTCCCAGTTTAAATCCGCCTGCGTCTTATCAAACAGTGTCAAGAAGTATTGGTTTGTCGCCTCGTCATACTGCCAAGCTGGTCCACCAAACTTGGAAATCCAGTTGTTCGGAGGTCCTCCATCGGGTGCTGGGTCACGCCAGATATAATAATCCCTGTATTCATTATCCTTAGAAAGCCGCGCCTGCTCAAACCAGACATGTTCTGTGGAAGAATGGTTAACCACGATGTCGATCATCAAGTGCATCCCACGCGCCCGAATTTCCTGGCTCAATTCTTCAAAATCCTGCATTGTTCCATAATCAGGATTAATCCGGCAATAATCGGCTACATCATACCCGTTATCGCGCTGTGGCGAGACATATACAGGCTGCAACCAGATAATATCAACACCCAGTCCTTGCAGATAATCCAGCTTTTGTGTCAGACCTCTTATATCACCGGTTCCTTTGCCCGTCGTATCGTTAAAACTTTTGGGATAAACCTGATAGACGACCGATTTGCGCCACCAGTCTTGATCTTCAGGAATTAAAGCCTTGTTCATTGCTTCCATTCATGCTCATTCCTTTCTTACGAAATGAAGTAGCGTAAAAGAATTTAATATAACGCTTTCAACTTCTTGTATATACAAGATTAAATCATGTATATACAAGTTGTCAATATACTTTATGTATTAAGGTAATACCCGTTTTACGACTAAATGATCAGGAAACTCATCCATTCTGTCCGGATTATATTTCATGAATCTTTGAATAAGCTCTGTTCACACGAAAAAGGCTCCTGCTTATAAGTCAGGAACCTCTCTTTTAAATCGTGAATACGGTATTTATTTAAATCCATATGGATAGTGCACTATAAAGGAGCAATAAGGCCATAATGACATTGAAGGAGCGCTCATACTTATTCAAGAAGCGCTGGAACATGGCTCCGAAAATCGCCCAGCACATTACAGCTACAAAACCAATACAGGTCAGGAGTAACGAGATCGTAAACATTGTCATATACGACACATCATACGGCATAACAAACGTTGAAATGACCGTAATACCATACAAAATGATTTTTAAATTGATAAATTGCAGCAGCAGTCCTGATTTGAAGGAATATCCTTCATTGTGGTCATTATCCTCCGAAGTAGATTTGCTCTTTGCTATTTTTACTGCCAGATAAAGCATGTACAGACTACCAAGAACATTCATCCAGATTTTAACCCGAGGCAAGAAATGATATAAAGCTAGATTAAAATAGCAGGCTAACAGCATAATAGCGAAACAGCCTGCTGTTATTCCCAGTAAGAATGGAAAAGCTCTCTTCAAACCTAACCGCCTGGCACTGTCCAATGACATAATATTGTTGGGGCCTGGCGTAAAGCTAGTAACAAGTACATAAGATAAAAATGGAATAAACGGCATGCAACAATCAACTCCAGTGTGTTATAATTGAATAAAATGTACGTTGAAACGCACATTTGTACTTCATGATTGTACATCATGTTCTTTATATAGCACAAGAGGGGACGAAGAAATGATGGAGAATATTAATTTGATTTTAAGTAAAAATCTAAAACATCTACGAAATGAAAGAAAATTGAGTTTAGATAAATTAGCTGACCTGACGGGGATCAGTAAAACGATGCTCGGCCAGATTGAACGCGGAGAATCTAATCCTTCGATTACAACGGTATGGAAAATTGCGAACGGTCTGAAAATATCATTCACTGCCCTGATTAGCGAGCCGCCTGCCGATGCCATAGTCGTTCCTAAAAGCAAAGTACAAGTGCTTGAAGAAAGCAATCACTATCGCTTGTATCCGTTTTTCCCCTATGAAGGAAATAGAAATTTTGAGGTCTATACCGTAGAGATTGAACCAGGCGGGGAACTGAGTTCTGCCCCACACCGTGAGGGTACTGAAGAATTTATTACCGTATTTGAGGGTGAAATGGTGGTAAAAGTTAGCGAAGAAATGTACACGGTGAAAGCTGGAGATTCGATCCGCTTTAAAGCAGACCGTCCACATATATACTATAATTCGGGAGAAACACTGGTACGCATGAATATGATCATTTATTACTCTGTATAGTTCAATTCTTAAAGAGCATACATGTAAAAGCCCTTAAATTAAATGATCCTATTAAAATAAAGAGCTCTTTTAATAGGATCATCGGTACAAATATTAAATGATTAGACCTGTATAGCGTTTATGAGATTTCAATTTGCTTAATTATTCGTGCTGGATTTCCAGCTACAACTACATTATCTGGAACATCCTTGGTTACTATTGCTCCTGATGCCACTACGACATTATCGCCTATCGTAATACCGGGATTAATAACAGCTCTACCGCCGATCCATACATTGTTACCAATCGTTACAGGCTTTCCATACTCTGCCCCAGCGATTCTTTCAAATGGATCAATGGGATGAGTCGCTGTGTAAATATGCACTCCTGGGGCCAAAAAACAATTATCTCCAATACGCACCTCACAAACATCCAAAATAGTACAGTCGAAGTTGGCATAGAAATTTTCCCCAACATGGATGTTGTATCCGTAGTCACAACGTATGTTGGGTTCCATGTTTATATTTTCGCCCGTTGATCCGAAAAGCTCCTTAAGTAACTTTTCACGATAATCGCTATCCGCCTCCGTCGTCTGATTAAAGAGACGTACACATCTTCTCGCATACTCTCTTTCACTTGTTAATTGAGGATCAGCAGCTACATACAGCTCCCCATCCAGCATCTTTTGTTTTTCCGTTTTCATAGACATGTAACAATCTCCTTTATATTTTAATTCATTTCTTTTCTTTCATCCCCACAGGCTGGGCAGCACCCGATATCAAACCAGCCGCCATAACGCCAATAAGCACTACAATTAAGGCATGCAGGAGACCCACCTGTTCACCTAAAAGCCCTAATCCCGGAGGACCCACTAGAAAGGCAATATAACCAATTGTGGCTACGGCTCCTACCCGGATAGCTGCACCACGAGGGTCATCTCCTGCAGCTGACAGGCCGACAGGAAAACCAAGTGAAGCTCCAAGCCCCCACAGCAGCCAGGACAGCACTTCCTTTCAACACAGGGACGCGGCCGTATTTATCCAGTATAAATCCACCCGTGAAACGTCCAATGGTCATCGCTGCCACAAATAGCCCATACATATAGGAGCCTGTTAAGGAGTCCACGCCATAACCATCTACCATCGTTAGCGGCAGCCAGTCATTCGCGGCCCCTTCTGCAATCGCCATCCCGAGCACGATGATACCAATCAGTAGGATTCGCCTTTCTTTCCAGACAGCAAGCTGAACCTTGATATTAGATCCAACCTTGTACGTAGAAATAACCTTTTCTTTACCTGTATCGTGGGGCAAATAACGATACAAATACAAAATTACCGTGGCAATCATGGCAGCCATAGCTCCAAAATGAATCACAACAGGTATGTGTAGTGCAGCTGCTCCAGAACCGATGACAGCCCCTACAAGGGTCCCCAAACTAAACGAACCGTGAAAGGCGGGCAAGAGCGTTTTATTCAACTGATTTTCTACCGCAGAACCTTCGACGTTAAGAGCTACTTCTGCTGTGCCATAGCCACCACCAAAGATGACCAAACCAACAAACACGATGTTCGTGAGCGAAAATGCAGTTCCCAACCCTACAATGACAAAACCAATCCCAATCAAAAGCGCACTTCCCAGAATGACCGACCGTCCACCTATACGAGAAATAACATTGCCCGCACTAAGTAATCCCAATAAGGAACCCGCGGCTAATCCAAAAATAATAATCCCCATTTCGGCAGTCGAGACATGCAAAATATCCCGTATGACAGGCGTGCGGGACACCCAGGAAGCAAAAGCTACACCCGGTAAAGCGAATAACAAAAATAAAATATTACGAACTATCCTAGGATTCATGGAGGGTTCTCCTGTCATCGATGAGCTCCTTAGCGAGACTTTTTATAAATCTTTTAATAAGTATTATTATAATATATTATTCTGATCGCATCCAGCACTTTTTTGTCAAAAATACCTGGGCAGTGTGATAAGCTGAGGGCAGCGGCCTCCAGTTTTTAGTGCTTCATCATTACAAGCTTTTTCTCCATCCCCCAAGGCCAGTTTCGTATATGTACCTTACATGAACATCCAATAATAAAAAAGGAATGCTTCCTTGTCCGCTTACTCAGACTAGAAGTATTCCTTTTATTTTTGATATTACGCTTGATGAAGCGCTCCAATGCTAAGGCCAAACGCGGCTTCGTGAATCACTTCTCCTGTCGTTGGATGAGCAAAAACGGTTTGCATGATTTGCTGCTCCGTCAGCTCATTGGCAATCGCCAATGTCAGGCTACTGATTAAAGATGATGCATCTGGACCAATGATCGATCCACCCACAATTTTTTGTGACCCATTATCCTTTAACAATTTAATAAAGCCTTCCGATTCATTCATCGTTAATGCTTTCCCATTGCTGGAGAACGAAACTTTGCTTACACTGAAATCCATTCCCTCTTGCTTGCATTGATCCTCTAATATACCAACACTTGCGATTTCGGGTGAAGTGAAGATGACATTGGGAATGGCAGCATAGTGCATACCTTCCGTTCCACCCATGATGGCATCAATAGCCGTGATCCCCTGATGGGAGGCGACATGGGCAAGCTTCATAATATCCGTCACATCACCAATGGCATAGATATGTTCGACGTTTGTACGCATATATTTGTTAACAGCAATGCCTTGCCCACGCTCATTGCGCTGGATACCCGCTTGTTCAATATCCAGTCCGTCCAAATTGGGCTCACGTCCGATCGCAACAAGCACTTTCTCGCTAACTAACAAATGCTCACCTTGTTTGTTTTCATAGGTGACAATAGCCTGTCCATCGTCCGCCTGTTGGATTTTAGATACCTTGGATTGGGTATGGATATGAATCCCAGCATTTTCTGCCGAATGTTTAATTTCTTCTGAAATATCACTGTCAACCATGGTCAACAAACGATCCATAAATTCTACCACGTGAACCTCTACGCCGAAATTACGATAAATGAAGGCAAACTCCATACCAATCACACCACCGCCAATAATCGTAATACTTTTTGGTAGTTCAGTAGAGGCAAGGGCATCGGTGCTATTCATTACAAAAGGAAGATTGATGCCAGGAATATTCACTTTGGTAATTTTGGAGCCTGTCGCAATAATGATATCTTTTGCTGTAACCTGGTAATGTCGTTGTCCTTTGACGCTTACTTGTGTGGCAGATAAAAAGGCAGCTTGACCGCGAATAATTTCAATATTATTTTTTTCCATTAAATAATCAATACCCGAAATCAACTTTCCTTTGATCTCATCTTTACGACGAATGACCTGTTTCATATCGACTTGAAGATCTGTTCCCGCATGAATACCAAACAAAGACGATTCCTTGATATGGTGACAAATCTCAGAAGACTTCACCAGGGATTTAGTTGGAATACAACCTACATTAAGACAGGTGCCACCCAATTCCTCTTTTTCCACCAAGGCCACCTTTATTCCTTTTTTAGCGGCATAAATCGCTGCCACATACCCTCCAGGTCCGGCTCCAATAATTAGCAAATCCACGTTCTTATCCACTATAGGTTGTTCCACCTTGATAGCCTGTGATGCTACTGTAGACGTCCCCTCTTCGGTAGCAGCTTCAATTGTAAATAAGGCCTGATTAGAGGATACTTCGTCGCCTTCTTGAAAGTGGATTTTACTAATACTTCCTTCGACATTTGCTGTAATTTCTCGAACACCTTTGCCTGTCTCAACCTCAAGAAGTACATCCCCAAAGGAAACGTTCTGTCCGAGCTGGACGTGATTTTTGCTAGCTTTCCCTTTTTTTCCTCCAGGGATCATTGACATTTTAACTTCCATAATTTTTTCAAACCCCTTCACGACCAAAAGAGAATTCATTGAGCCCTTTTAGCGAAAAATTTAATGTCTGACTACGCCTGCTTGTACCAATTTAACCCCATTAGCCAAACAATCCCCAACCGGACAGGTCTTTTCGACAAACGCTGCAAAAGCTTCTGCTTTTTCTTGGCTCTCTGTCGTTTTAAAGTGCATGGCAAAACGTATTTCCTGAAATCCACATCGAACATCCGCTAACCCCATGAACCCATCCGGGTCCAAATCTCCTTCCAGCTCTACATGGAATTCTTCATATGAGAACCCAAAGCCTTCGGCAAAAGCAGCAACAACGATCGACTGACATGCACCAAGCGCACACAGAAGTGCTTCAACCGGATTCATCGCTTTGTCGGTTCCACCAAAATCTTCAGGCTCATCCATCACAATTTTGAACCCTCTGGATTGAGCTTCCACTTGCAACCCTTCAGGTAATTTTTTTGCAGTAGCTTTAAATGTAGTTAACATAAATATAACCTCCCGTTTACTTTGTGAAATAAATAACTTTCTTCAGGGAAATTGTAGCACTCTTAGTTTCGAAAATCAATAGTTAGCTAAGTAATTTTTTTAGTTGTTAGTATCTGATATGATGAAAAGTACAAAGGTCTGTTATACTTAAGTTGATGTATAAGAAATATAGTTCAGTTGAATGGGTTGGTGTGGCCATGTTTAACTTAGAGGATTGTCTTGCTTTTATTACCAATCGTAGTGGAAAAATCTTTTCGGAAGCCTTGGAGAAAGAATTTCGACCTTATAACATTACTAGGAGTCAATGGATTGCGATGTATTATATCAATACACACAAATCCATGACTCAACGGGAACTCGCAGAAGAATTGTCGATTAAGGAGCCAAGTGTAGTGCGGCTGCTACAAAAACTAGAAGCCGAAGGATATTTACTTCGTAGTATTGATGATGCAGACAAACGAATGAAACAAATTCAATTATCCGATCTTGGTACGCAGGTTTGCCTTAAGCTTCTGCCGATTGCTGAGAAGTTTAAGCAAGACACCATTGCTGGGATCTCTCAGGACGATCTTCATATCTTTGAGAGTGTGCTTCAGAGAATGGTTGATAACACAAGGAAATAACAAGTATAGAAAAACGACCAGGAAGGTACCTCCCTTGGTCGTTTTTCTTATAAAGCACGCATGTAATTGCTGGTTTACACTTCTATACTTACTGTAAAAGTAGAAGTAAATGGTTAAGTAAGCACAGGAGTAGTGGCACATGAATATCTTACTGTTTTTTCATAAAAAAGTGCGTAAATGAAATCGCATTTCTAAGATCGGCTTAATTCCAAAAAAAAAGACACACCCCTTAATGGGATGTGCCTTTTTTTCTTGCTTGGCGGCGTCCTACTCTCCCAGGACCCTGCGGTCCAAGTACCATCGGCGCTGGAGGGCTTAACGGTCGTGTTCGGGATGGGTA
>NZ_JAALET010000105.1:0-297 GCF_011800655.1 Paenibacillus sp. EKM10P
CGCCTGGTTGTCGATCCGGCCGATGAAGTCCACGTTGCCGTCTTCCATCCACCGCGCCAAGTCTCCCGTGCGGTACAGCCGCTCGCCCGCGGCGAACGGGCTGTCTACGAACTTCTCTTCTGTCAGCTCCGGACGGTTCAAGTATCCGCGCGCCACTCCGACTCCGCCGATGACCAGCTCGCCCAGCACCCCGACCGGCACCGGATTCAGGTGCGCGTCCACGATGTAGAACTTGGCGTTCAGCCACGCTTTGCCGATCGGCACATGGCCTGTCTGCGGCAGCTTCGCCAGCTCCTC
>NZ_JAALET010000106.1:0-287 GCF_011800655.1 Paenibacillus sp. EKM10P
GACATTTCTCGTACGGTAGGCTGGTTTACGAGTCCATATCCGGTGCTGCTGGATATCGGTCGTGGTCATGCTTTGTCGGATCGAATCAAACAGGTCAAAGAGAGCCTGCGTCAGATTCCGAATAAGGGAATGGGCTACGGAATCTGGAGATATTGGAGTGAATCTGGTCAAGCGATTCAGCAAGCAGATGTACTGAACCTTGGTCAACATCAAGCTTTTGCCGAGCCACAAGTAAGCTTTAACTATCTCGGACAGTTGGATCAAGACTTGCCAAACAGCGATATCCG
>NZ_JAALET010000107.1:0-287 GCF_011800655.1 Paenibacillus sp. EKM10P
GGCTGCGGTGCTCGATCATCACGCCCTTCGGCTTGCCCGTCGTTCCCGACGTGTAGATCACGTACGCCAGATCCTCCGGACGGGCTTCATGGAAGCTGTTGGTGCCAACATTCTGATGGCTCTCATCGCCGTCGTCCACAGCATCCGTCAGCTTGCCGGAGACCATGCTGGAGACAATCGGCGCATTCGCCCGCTCCTCGCTGTACGACGCTTCGTCGTCCAGGTACAGCACCGCCGCTAGCGCCAGCTCCTCTTCGCCGAGCCAGGCTTCGGCGCGCTCTCGCAGC
>NZ_JAALET010000108.1:0-287 GCF_011800655.1 Paenibacillus sp. EKM10P
TGAATTTGTGACTCAGGACAAAGCTCGTGGCTTTGATTTAAGCAAGGATGCGCTCATGCGCGTAGCTGTCTTCCGCACGGGCGATCGCTCATACCGTTTTGTATGGAGCTTCCACCATATTGTGATGGACGGCTGGTGCCTGTCACTAATGACAGACGAAGTGTTTGGTGTATATGCTGCCTTGCTGGAGAACAAGCAGCCAGAACTCGTACCTGTCAAGCCGTATAGTGACTATATCGAATGGTTGGAACACCAAGATGCACAGGAAGCATCTCGTTATTGGAGTG
>NZ_JAALET010000109.1:0-287 GCF_011800655.1 Paenibacillus sp. EKM10P
TGAATTTGTGACTCAGGACAAAGCTCGTGGCTTTGATTTAAGCAAGGATGCGCTCATGCGCGTAGCTGTCTTCCGCAAGGGTGATCACTCGTACCGGTTTGTATGGAGCTTCCATCATATCGTAATGGACGGCTGGTGCCTGTCCCTGATGACGGACGAAGTGTTTGGTGCATATGCTGCCTTGCTGGAGAACAAGCAGCCAGAGCTCGCACCTGTCAAGCCGTATAGTGACTATATCGAATGGTTGGAACACCAAGATGCACAGGAAGCATCTCGTTATTGGAGTG
>NZ_JAALET010000110.1:0-285 GCF_011800655.1 Paenibacillus sp. EKM10P
TGGTGGAGCCAAGGGGGATCGAACCCCTGACCTCCTGCGTGCAAGGCAGGCGCTCTCCCAGCTGAGCTATAGCCCCAAACTTTTAGTCAATCTAGAAATGGTGGGCCTTAGTGGACTCGAACCACCGACCTCACCCTTATCAGGGGTGCGCTCTAACCAGCTGAGCTAAAGGCCCTAATTCATTAAATTTTATCATCCTTTAAAGGATTTTGCTTGGCGGCGTCCTACTCTCCCAGGACCCTGCGGTCCAAGTACCATCGGCGCTGGAGGGCTTAACGGTCGTGT
>NZ_JAALET010000111.1:0-284 GCF_011800655.1 Paenibacillus sp. EKM10P
GCCTCTTCCTCTCTGGCTTCCAGCGTGAAGTCAAACTTCGCTGGTGTTTGCTCCAAGCCGTATGGACGGAAGCTCAGGTCTGCCAGTTGCAGCTCGCCTTCCTCCGTCGTTTGCAGGGTAAACATCGTATCGAACAGCGGATGGCGACTCATATCCCGCTTCACATTCAGCTTTTCCACCAATTCCTCAAATGGATAGTCCTGATGTTCGTAGGCTTGCAGGGCCCGAACCTTCACTTCTTCCACGTAGCTGCGGAAGGTATGTTCCGCTGTCGGATAGTTTCG
>NZ_JAALET010000112.1:0-281 GCF_011800655.1 Paenibacillus sp. EKM10P
GTGCCGGCGAGAGGACTTGAACCCCCAACCTACTGATTACAAGTCAGTTGCTCTACCAATTGAGCTACACCGGCACAAAAACTATTCAATTAAAAGTGGCTCGGGACGGAATCGAACCGCCGACACGAGGATTTTCAGTCCTCTGCTCTACCGACTGAGCTACCGAGCCTCACAATAAGACTCTTTACCAAGCAATGTATTACTAATGGCGGAACTGACGGGATTCGAACCCGCGATCTCCTGCGTGACAGGCAGGCATGTTAGGCCTCTACACCACAGTT
>NZ_JAALET010000012.1:0-167633 GCF_011800655.1 Paenibacillus sp. EKM10P
GTATTAGCTACCGTTTCCGGTAGTTATCCCTGTCTTGTGGGCAGGTTGCCTACGTGTTACTCACCCGTCCGCCGCTAGGTTGTTTAGAAGCAAGCTTCTAAACAACCCCGCTCGACTTGCATGTATTAGGCACGCCGCCAGCGTTCGTCCTGAGCCAGGATCAAACTCTCCATTAAAGACGTTACAAAGTAACGTCAACCTGTTTCATCTTCATCCACTCCAAGGAGAAGAACCGAAGATAAAACAATATAGAAAGAGCGATTAGCTCATTTTGAAACTGACGAGATAAAATATCTCTTTTGGATTTTGTAAACAAAATCCGTACTCACTCGTTGTTCAGTTTTCAAAGATCAAACCTGCGTAACTCTTTACTCTAACTCACTTCGTTTCTTCACCGCATCTCAGCGGCGACTTAAATAATATATCATGTTTCTTTTATCTTTGCAACATTTTTTTAAGAGAATTTTTCAATAAATTCTAATTTGTTTTTATGTTGCTAATTATCTTGTAAAAGACAACTATAAGAATATACCACATGACTATGCTAATTAGCAACATCTTTTTTAGTGACATTATTCATGTGTAGGATTACTGCATTAAAAAAAAAGAGACTATCATTCTCAACTAGCAGAATAACAGCCTCTTTAACATTTATTCCTTTCACCTTATGACTAACAAATCGGGACAGTAATAGCGTTTACCTCTTTCTTATATTTTTCTGCGTCAGTCATTAATCCATGGATTTTGACGTGCACGAGCACTATAGGATGAGGAGCGAGATCTTCCTCCTGTCGATTTACGGGATTTATGCTTCTTAACAGTAGCATGTTCACTTGAAACCTTGGCTTTAGATGTTTCTTCCTTGGATGTACTGCTAGAGTTGTCTTTTGATTTGCCTTTAGACGCGCTATTGTCTTTTTTTGAAGAAGCACCTTCATTTTGCGATGGAATAGTCAGATTGTTACCTACCTCTTGCGTTCCCGGAGAGGCTGGCGCCGACTCGATGTTTCCTTCCCGGCATCCACAGTCTGGCATAAACATATAGGGCGTTGTATATCCCTCTAATGGATACATAGGTGCATTTCCATGTGCGAACGGATGATATGGATGATTCGCGGCGTGTTGAGCCATTGGTTGGCTAAAGTCGGACACGTATCCACTTGCAGGCATACTATATTGTGGTCCTCCCCATGCGTTGCCCCACTGGCTACTCTGGACTGCACTCTCTGGTTGCTGCTGCGGACCCCCTTGGTGGATAAATGGAGGATAGACAGGATAGGATGTATTTTCAGACGCTTCATGACTCGGATAATATCCAGGGGTGCAGCAGCAATCTGAATAGGCAGGATAAGGTGTGGGATGAGCATGTATGGGTGCTGCTGTCTGCACAGGTCCCCAGCACCATGGATGCTCACAGTCATGATGATAGCCCTGATCTGCAACTACAGTAGGAGAGGCATGTTCTGCAAAGGAAGTATTTACAGGAGCATTCCCCCAATTCTGAGGAGACCCAATCCCCGGATACAACGAGTTCGGCATTGCATTTATTGGCGGACTGTAATCAAATGTCGGTTGCTGTAATGGCCATGAGGAATTTTCCATCGGCTTCGAGCTTGTGCAGCCACAAAACTTTTCAGTTACAGGTTGCTTTTCGATATTAATTGGAAGCTGCGGTTTAGGTGCAATCGGTTGAGTGACTATAGGTTGGGTGACTATAGGTTGCATTTGTTGAGGTGGGGCAGTTTGAGTAATTATGGGCTGCAATTGAGGTGGAGCAGGATTTACGGGCGCCATATTGACAGGTGCCATGTTCACGGGTGCCATATTGACGGGCGCCATAGGAGCTTCAGGCAGTTTTAATTCAGGAAGCTTAGGAGGATTCACTGTTTCTTTCGGCTGTGTCATTTCTTCTTTAGGGCTAGGTATATTCTCCGGTTTAGGCTGTGTTAATTCCGCCTTGGGCTGGGTAAGTTCTTCCTTGGTCGGGGATTCGGTTTTAGGCTGTGTCATCTCTTCTTTCACTGCGGTATTTTTTTTATTCATAGAAAGATCAGATGCGTTTTCTTTGTAGTGTGGAATATTAACTGTTTCTCCAACCAGAAGTGCGTTCGGGTTTTTAAGTTGGGAATTGGCATCAATAATTATCTTAAGCGGTACATTCCACGCCTTGGACAACTTCCATAACGTATCACCTTGCTTAACCTTGTGTTGATAGACCGTTGACGGCTGTGTTTCCATCGTAACAGGATCTGTCGGAATTTTGATCTTCTCACCGATGCTCAACTGATTAGGGTCTGCCAATTGGGGATTGGCGGCAATAACTTTCTCTAGTGTCACATTATACTTCTGTGCCAGTAAGTATAGAGTGTCACCTTTTTTGACGATGTGTATTTTCACAGGTCACAAACCTCCTAGACTTTCGTTCGGGCGGGATAAACGCCCGGCTTCTGTTATTACATCCTATGCACCTCCCGGGCGAATGACCCCCTACAAACAAAAAAATCCTCTCAACCGAATACTCTTACAAGCATTCAGTCAAAAGGATCTCGATTATTTTAGTCCTGCCACACTTTATAGCCATCCTGATCCACAATCTTCCGGAACTCAGCCAGAAGCTCCAAAGTCACTGGACCAGCAACACCGGAGCCAATCGTACGACCATCTACTTCATAAGCTGCAATCACTTCTGCCGCAGTTCCCGTAAAAAACACCTCGTCCGCGACATATACATCATGCAATGTAAAAGGTTGCTCCTTAAGCGAATATCCAAGCTTAGCACACAAATCGATGATAGCATTACGAGTAATCCCCTCAAGCGCTCCCAAATAACAAGGCGGTGTGTACAACACTCCATTTTTGACAATGAAAATGTTGTCAGCAGAACCTTCCGTCACATATCCTTGGGAATTGAGCATAATAGCCTCACCTACACCAGCATAGTTAGATTGGATCTTCACCAGGATATTGTTGAGGTAGTTCAATGATTTAATCTTTGGATTCAAAGCATCCGGGATGTTGCGACGCTGAGAGACAGAGATTGTCTTCAGGCCTGTCAAATAAGCTTCTTCCGGGTAAATGGCGAGCTGCTCGACGATAATGATGACACTCGCTTTTGCACAACGAAGGGGATCCAAACCTAGATTTCCAGCACCACGGGATACAACCAATCGAATATATCCATTACGCATTTCGTTAAGGCGAATCGTTTCAGCCATGGCTTCCAACATTTCATCAGGAGACAACGGAATGTTCAACTGAATAGATTTCGCAGAATCATACAGACGCTCTAAATGCTCCTTACATTTAAAAATATTTCCGTTATAAATACGAATACCCTCAAATATACCGTCTCCGTACAAGAAACCATGGTCATATACGGAAACCTTTGCGTTCTCCTTAGTTACATGCCGCCCATCCAGATAGATCCATTGTTCTGCCATTACAACCACACCTCCGATTAATCTTCCTTCAAAATAGGTTCGATCGCTGCTTCAACATACTTGTAGCTTGGATAAGAGCCAAGAATGCGTACATGGCACCCCAAAGCCTCGATCTCTGCAAAGGCTGCCGGAAGCAAAACGGAATGCAGAGATTCCAGAACTTCAATGTAAAAATAATAATTCCCCAATTGCTTTTTGGTCGGACGCGATTCAATACGAGACAGGTTTAACCTGCGCCATGCAAATGCAGATAAAACCTGATGCAGCGCTCCCGGGAAATCCTGTGGCGGCGTGACCAAAATACTGGTTCGCTGGCCTTCTGGCGTACGCGGGAACCTTACAGGTTCATGTCCAATCAAGACAAAGCGGGTAAAATTGTTATCGTGATCCGTCACCTTGCTGGCCAAAATGTCCAATCCGTGTTTGGCAGCCGCAAGCTTGGTTCCGAGAGCGGTCCAACCTTTACCTGGGTTATGTTTAACAATTTCGACGGCTTCGGCCGTACTTCCTGCACTCTCCAGCTCAGCTTGAGGAGCGAAAGCTTGTATGAATTCTTTACATTGGGGAAGCGCTACAGGATGGGACATAATTTTGACTACTTTGCTCAAATCCAGCTCGTCCTGATCCCCAAGAAATTCACTACGATGTCCAATAAGATTTTGAATCGAAGGATATACCCATTCCGCCTGCATTGGAATGTCTACCTCATGTACAAGCCAGTCCATATGCAAACTCACAGAGCCGTCAATCGTATTTTCAATAGGAATTACACTATAGTCTGCCTGTCCCTTGTCTATTGCCTGAAATACGTCTGCTATATGTTTGTAAAATAGAAGTTCACAGGGTGTATCTCCTAACAAATATTTAATCGCTTCATGAGAAACAGTCCCCTCAGGAAGAAGTGCAATTCGTTTCATATCGTAAGTTCCCCTTTAATCATATCCATAAAAGGGTGTGTATTCCCTTCTGTATATACTTTAACCCCTTCAACCTCTGGGCTCAATTTCAAAACAGACGCAGTGATCCCTTCTTTGTTCATTGTCTCCGTTAAATACAGTTCTAGCTCCGCTTTGCGATTTTCCCGTTGATCCATCAATGCCAGCAACGTCGGTCCAGCACCACTAAGGGCCACACCCAATGCACCATAATGGTGCGCATCCTGTAGGATCTCTGTCATACCCGGCACTAGTGCCGCGCGGTAAGGCTGATGAAGCTGATCCCGCATCGCTTCGGCGATTAGATCTGTTCGGCCCGATGCCAATGCCGCTACCAGCATTGAAGCATGACTTATATTATATACAGCATCCTTCAAGGATACGTGGGTAGGCAGGACCTCTCTGGCCTTCGACGTAGACAGTTGAAAATCTGGAATAACTACCATTACCTCTAGATTAGCATCCGGTTCAATCCGTAAGTGCTTGGCATGCTCGCCATCCCACATAGCAGTAATAATACCACCAAACAGAGAGGCTCCGACATTGTCCGGATGCTTTTCGATAGCGCTTGCCATGTCAAATAGCTTGGAATCCGACAGAGGCGAGCCAATCAGCGTATTAGCAGCCACCAGGGCACCTACAATGGCGGAAGCACTGCTGCCCAAACCACGGGTAAGCGGAATATCCGAGTACATCGAAATTTCCAGCTCAGGAACAGATACACCTGCTTCACGAAAAACCATTTGTGCTACCTTGTAAATCAAATTGGTTTTATCTTGGGGAACGCCATTCATTTGATCTCCGTACAGATGGAAAGCTGTCTGCTCGGCCTCTTTTAATTCAATCCATGCGTATAGAGACAACGCCATGCCCAATGTATCAAAGCCAGGTCCTAGGTTAGCTGTACTCGCAGGCACGCGCACTCTTGCTGTTTTCAAAACGGTCATACAGATGATTCCTCCTGCTTTTATTGACTATCCCTCTACCCGATATACACTCTTGATGCGGCGAATCACGTCCAAAGTTTCAAAATGCTCTAAAACCTTTTTCATACTTGCTTTGCTAGCTAAATGAGTCACGATAATAATTTCAGCATCGGGATTAGTCTCATTCGGTTGCTGCACGACAGATGCCAAACTGACATTGAATTCAGCAAATACCTGCGTAATCTGTGCCAATACCCCCGCTTTATCATCCACGTGCAAAAGCACGAAATTTTTGAAATACACGTCTTCGTCATTGCTAATTTTTTTAGGATTGTAGGGTACGATTGCTTTAAGCCCATTTACGCCGAGTTTGAGGTTTTTCACTACAGCCACCAGGTCAGCCACAACTGATGTAGCTGTTGGCATTTCGCCTGCACCTGCACCATAAAACATGGTTTCACCCACCGCTTCACCATGTACATAAACTGCGTTGAACACCCCGTTCACCGAAGCCAATGGATGCTGCTTGCGCACCATAGTTGGCTGAACATTAATCGTAAATTCATCACCTTGACGCTCTGCAATGCCAAGTAATTTCATTTCATATCCTAATCTTTTAGCAAAAGCAATATCTTCACTGGTTACCTTGGAAATGCCGCTCACGCTTACATCCTTGAGCTCTACATTGGAACGGAAACCAAGGGTCCCAAGTATCGCCATCTTTCGGGCCGCATCCAACCCTTCGACATCTGAGGTCGGATCAGATTCTGCGTATCCAAGCTCTTGGGCTTCCTTAAGAACCTCCTCATACGAGGCTCCTTCCTGGCTCATTTTAGTTAAAATATAGTTTGTTGTCCCGTTCACAATCCCCATAATGCGGGTAATACGGTCAGAGGAGAAACCTTCGATGAGCGTACGAATGATCGGTATACCGCCCGCTACGCTAGCCTCATAAAAAATATCACATTGTTTTTTCTGTGCCTTTGCCAATACTTCAGAACCGTGCAATGCCATTAAGTCCTTGTTGGCCGTTACAATGTGCTTGCCCCTCTCTAGCGCTTCGAGAATGTACTCCTTCGTCTGATCAATCCCACCCATGACTTCGATAATCACATCAATTTCAGGATCTCGAATGACTTCCCACGGGTCCTCCGTAAGCTTGGCGGTGTCCACTTCAATGGCACGATACTTTTCTATGTTTTTTACAGCTATTTTTTCAATGACGATCGGTGAACCGACTTGTCTGCTCAAGTCTTCCTGATTACCCTCAACGATTCGAACGACTCCCGTACCTACAGTCCCCAAGCCTAACAATCCTACTTTGACCGGTTTCATCCATTCCCCTCCTGCAACTTTTATCTAACGAACTGTATCGCCTCAGCCTTGCCCAATCAGGCGGACCCGCTTGACTCCAGAAATACTTTCCAAGCCCTCCAGCAGAACACCCAATTCATCACTAAGCCTGGACATTTCTACTGAGATGACTACGTTGGCTCTGCCTTGCAGTGGAATACTTTGCTGGATTGTCAGCACATTACCTCCGTAATCTGCCACTCTGCCGAGCACCCTAGACAGCATGCCGGATTGATGCTCTAGATCAATAGAGATATTGACAATTCGCTCGCGCTCCAACTGGTTAACCAAATGTATGCCATCTTTATATTTATAAAAGGCGCTTCGGCTTAGCCCAACTTGCTCCACGGCATCATGCACGGTTTTAACATCCCCCGAAGCCAGCAGCAGTTTTACCTGTATGGTCTTAACAATAGCTTCAGGCAAAATATCTTCCCGTACCAAGTAATAGCGCTCTTTCAAGAACGTCCTCTCCTCAAAGACTTATGTTTTTGTATAGAGGACATTATATCGAAACTCTTGAAAATCGGCAAGCTAACAATACAAAAAAACGGCTACTGCCTTCTATAGAATTCCCTATAGTGCAGTAACCGTTCAGGTTTTAAAGCCTTATTTCATTTTTAGTAGTAGCTGCTACCTTCTACAAATTCGAACTCGAAATCAGCAATGCGTACAGATGTACCATCTGTGGCACCACGCTTACGTAGCTCAGCATCCACACCCATATGACGCAACGTTCTTGCTAATTTTAAGATGGCATCATGAGAATTCATCTGCATGCGCTTCATCATGCGCTCAATTTTGGGGCTGTGCACTACGAATGTGTCGTTTTCACGTACAATCGTAAAGCCCTCGTCTTCGGCCGTATCCAACTTAAATACCTTACGTTCATTGACTTCTGCTACTTCCTCAACAACTGGCTCGTCCGGCATTTGATCCAACAGATCAGCAGCCCGATAGAGCAGTTCTTTTACCCCCTGACGTGTCAGAGAGGAAATAGGCATGATTTCAAGGTCAGGACGTATTGCAGCAATCTGCTCTTTGAAGTGAGCAAGATTTTCTTCAGCTTCCGGCATATCCATTTTATTGGCCGCCACAATTTGTGGACGCTCAGCCAGAGCTGCATTATATTGCTTTAATTCGTCGTTTATTTTGGTCCAGTCTTCAAACGGGTCACGCCCTTCAGAGCCCGCCATATCCACAACATGGATAATGATTCGCGTCCGCTCAATATGCCGCAGGAATTCATGACCCAGTCCAGTGCCTTCATGAGCTCCTTCGATCAAACCAGGCAAATCGGCCATCACAAAGTTCCGCTGATCCCCCACATCTACGACGCCCAGATTTGGGGTAATCGTTGTAAAGTGGTATGCGCCAATTTTAGGTTTTGCGGAAGATACAACTGACAACAAGGTAGACTTTCCTACACTAGGAAATCCGACCAAGCCTACGTCAGCCATCACTTTTAACTCAAGTGTAATATAACGTTCTTGCCCCTCCGCACCGTTTTCAGCCAATTCAGGCGCTGGATTGCTTGGTGTAGCAAAACGAATATTACCGCGTCCTCCGCGTCCTCCTTTAGCTACAACGACCTGTTGGCCATGACGTGTCATATCTGCCAATACTTCACCAGTGTCATCATCCATGATAACTGTTCCCGGTGGTATACGGACGATCATGTGCTCTGCGTTGGCTCCGTGTTGGCTTTTGTTGCGACCTTTTACTCCACGCTGGGCTTTAAAATGCCGTTGGTATCGAAAATCCATCAAGGTGCGCAAACCCTCATCTACACGGAAAATCACATCTCCACCGTTCCCTCCGTCACCACCAGCTGGGCCACCATTAGGAACATATTTCTCACGGCGAAACGCAATTAATCCGTCTCCACCGTCACCGCCTTTAACAAAAATCTTCGCTTTATCTACAAACATGGTTACACCTTCCTTATGTCTGGCACTGCATTCGAATTTGAAGCATATCTCCTGTAGGGAGCTTCTCTGTTCGAAGGCGTTCACTTCCGAGTACGGATCTGACCTGCTTTAGTATATTTAAATCGGTAGGTATGTCACTTCCTTCAAAGCGGACGATAACATCATTCTGATCCATACCGAAATAAAGTGTCAATCTGCGCACTTCTCCCCAGGACGACCGGCCCCCGCCATATTGATACGCACGCACCGTTTGTATGACGGCCGAGGCAAGCGACTCGCCGTCTTCGGGAGACATGACAGCGTCTAACTTTAACTCTTCCTCAACCTTTACCGACAATTGTAAATTTCCGGCGTTCACGCGAAAAGACTGCAAATAAAACACCAGCGAGGGAATACCCAGCTTAGATATTTTACTGTCTTCCGACACCCGCCCTTTTATTGTTTCCACATAAGCAGCTGATTTATCATGCTTATTCATACGAATATAGCCATAAAGCACCTGTAAATCATTCATCCAGTCATGCCGATGATGGTTAAGCGTCGCTATCGCTGTACGCTCAAAAGAACGCAAAGCAGCTTTCCGCTCAAGTTCAACCTGTCTATGGGTATACCACATACCAAAACAAGCAGCAGCTACAGCCCACACAGCTAGTATGATAATCGTTAATGCTTTGGGATAGAGCAGTGAAAAAACCAAAGGAATCAGAATGGAACCCAACGCCAGATAAGGCGCTCTTATCCGCTGGAACATGGCTTCTCTCCGTTCTGCGATAATTAAATGGACTAGTCAACAACCTTAATCCAGTATAGCACAGACTAACTTTCCAGTTCATTACCATCATGCAAAAAAGCCTCCGACAAAAGTGCCGGAGGCTTTTCAGCGTGTCTAAGCCGCTATTAAGCTTCTACAGTAGCTGCTACTGGAGCAACGTCGATCGGGTAGATGCTCACCTTTTTGCGATCACGGCCCCAACGTTCGAACTTCACAACGCCGTCCACTTTCGCGAACAGAGTGTCGTCCTTACCGATGCCCACGTTCGTGCCCGGGTGAATTTTCGTTCCGCGTTGACGAACCAAGATGCTACCGCCGGTAACTGCTTGACCGTCAGCACGTTTCACTCCAAGACGTTTCGATCTGCTGTCACGTCCGTTTTTTGTGGAACCTACACCTTTTTTCGATGCGAATAACTGAAGATCCAATGTCAATTTCAACATGATGTCTACCTCCTTCTTTGTTTATTTTCTATTTGAATATACTTACCGTATGATTCAGCAATGCTTGTCAGCATAATCACCATGGATTCCAACAACAGTTGAACCTGTGCGTTCGCATCATGATAACTTTCAGGAGATAGATACGCGCTTAAAAAGCCGTTTTCCATTTCCGTTTCCATTTCAACGTCCGTAAGAGCTACAATCGAATTGACAGTTCCTACGGTTACCGCCGAAACACCAGCACATACGATATCTTCGCCAGATTTAGCAAAATTCGCATGGCCTTTAACAGAAAACCCCTGTATGCTGCCATCCTCCAGTCGTATAATACGCACGATAATCAATTATCGCACCCTCTTACGCTTGGATTTTTTCAATCGTCACTTTCGTGTACGGTTGACGATGACCTTGCTTCACATGGTAGTTCTTTTTAGGTTTGTATTTGTATACGATGACCTTTTGACCTTGACCATGCTTCTCAACTTTAGCCGTTACAGAAGCTCCAGAAAGAAGCGGTGTACCTGCTGTCAAGCCATTGTCGCCGGACACTGCCAGAACACGATCGAACGTTACAGTTTCACCATCATTAGCTTCCAACTTCTCGATGAACAATACGTCGCCCTCTTGAACTTTGTATTGCTTACCACCTGTTTCGATAATTGCGTACATTTGCTTGCACCTCCTTATGTCTCAGACTCGCCTAATAGCAGGTGGCAGTTTCTTTAAGATACTGCACTTCAGTACCTGATTGGAGCGGTTACAGCATGTGCAGCCAATCTTACGCATCACACATACTAAATGATTGTAGCACAAGCTTCGTACACATTCAACCTTTAGTTTTGAAATAATTTTGATTACGCACGTTCTATACGAGAGTCTTTTCTTCACGCACTTTTTTGCGGGTCATTTCCAGTAAACCTAACCGCGTCCAACCGACAACATAGGATTTAGTCCGGTCCTTTTTTAATCTTGCCTCCAGCACAGAGGATACTTCCCTACGATTCTCCTCTTGTTCCATATCAATAAAATCAATGATGATAATACCACCAATATCACGGACACGTACCAGGCGGGCAATTTCTTCTGCTGCTTCAATGTTAGTCTGGGTCACCGTCTCTTCCAGATTACTGCCGCCCGTAAACTTCCCAGTATTCACATCAACGACGGTCAATGCCTCCGTATGATCAATGACAATGTATCCGCCACCCTGAAGCCATACCTTTCGCGCAAAATCGCGTTCCAGCTGCTCATGAATGCCATAAGCTTTGAAAATAGTTTCTTCTGCACTGCGAAATATACTTACATGAGCTTTCGCAGAACCGATCTGTTGCAGCATTATTTCTGCATCCTTTGCTTGCTCCTCACTGTCAATGACCAGTTCATCCTGCTCAGGTGTAAACACATCGCGAATTAAACGCTGAACGATACTCAGATCCCGGTGCAATTCACACGGTGCAGAGTGTTCGCCCGCTTTACGCTGAATAGCCGCCCATTGCTTGCGTAGTTGATTCAGATCATTTTCAATCGCCTCTATACTCATTTCCTCTGAAACAGTACGAATGATGGCCCCTTCCTCACCCGTGCGCAGTTGCTCTCCCATTGCTTTCAAACGGGCACGTTCTCCCTCACGCTCAATCTTCTTGGATACGGCCACATAATCAGCACGGGGCATGTAAACAATCCAGCGGCCGGGAAGTGAAAAATGAGTGGTCACCCTGGCTCCTTTGCTACCAACTGCCTCTTTTAATACCTGTACTACGATTTCCTGCCCCACCTTTAACAGTTCAGAAATGGACGGCTTTACCTCTGGCTGCTTGTCCAAATGGGCATGAAGTACGTCATCCACATACAAAAAGGCATTCTTGCGCTGTCCAATGTCAACAAAAGCGGCTTGCATTCCCGGTAGCACATTGACCACCCTAGCTTTGAAAAAAGAACCTAGAATTCCCCGTTTTCGCGGTAGTTCAGCCGCATATTCAACCAACCGTCCCTCTTCCAACAGTGCCATTTGGGTCATCTGCTGTTGGCATTGTACAATCATTTGCTTCATGGTTTTTCAACCTCTCTGAATACAGCCTCTTCCTCAATTCATAAAACATTATTTAGGCTTGGATTCTCCACCATTTGGCGGGCGTGCCGCAAAATAAGAGCGTATAAGTCGTTGCTCCGGCAATACAGCTACAATCCGTCCCTGTTCATTCATAACGTAAACCATATGATATCGATCTCTTCTGAAAAGACGCAAAACAGGCTCCAAATGTTTCACTGGCAGGGATACAATAGGTAAAGCAATGCTTCCTTTAGCCGCTTCGCGGTAAAAAAGCTCGTCCCTCCCCAGCAAAAAACGTATAAAACGGTAAGGGATATTCCGATAATCCACAATATTAGAATAAAGCAAAAAAATCCCTACCGCCAGCAGATTTAAATGTAAAGGCTCATCTTGCCTTAATAACGGCGAAATACCATACAGGCAAAACAGCAGACTGGTTACGATACTGGCTCTAAAAGTCCATACTAATGTGCGATGATAAGAAAAGAATAAGCTAATCAGTGACTGTAATATTTTCCCACCATCGAGCGGTAAAATGGGCAACAAATTAAACAATGCAATAACAGCATTTCCCTGAATTATATAATTTACATAATCATGCTCCAACCCACTCACATGCCTAAGCCACAAAAGAATGATGATCATGATTCCGTTTTGCAGGGGGCCCGCTAGAGCAATGACAATTTCCTTCCACGCATTGAGCTTCCCTTGATCCTCAATGACAGCTACTCCTCCAAAGGGTAACATCTGTATGGAAAGCAACCGCGCCCCCAACAACGAAGCAGCTGTCGCATGACCTAGTTCATGTATAAACACCAGTGTAAACAAGGTCATGATCTCGATAAAATGTCCAGTTAATACAGAGGTCAGCATAACTAGTACAAACAGTGGATGCAGTGATAGGGTCACCCCTCGGACATTAATCAAGGGCTACCACTTCCGACGGGTCAATGTATTGATCCCCTCTTTGAATTGCCAAAAATAAAGTTGCCACCTCGCTACCGCTGTGACTTGCTGGCAATACACCGATCTCTTCACCCTCCTGAACCCAATCGTTCACTTTTAAGGTAGAGCGTGAAAGCCTTCCGTAAGTTGCTGTGATGCCCCCAGTGTGACGAACTGTAACCGAAATCCCACTTTTGGGATGGTTTAATACGTCTAATACACGTCCTGCATCTATACTTTTAACAGCGATTGCCCCGTTATCGGTAACATTCGGCGTAATTTCTACTCCTTTAAGGCTCAGTACAAACGGCTGTGTTATATTGCCTTCAATCGGTGGAGAGCCCTTTCGACTAGCGTCTACCTGGTTCGTTTCATGCTCCTCGCCAAAAATCGGTAAAAAGGAAGGAGCTCCGTCAAAATAAGTTTTATACCATTGTCCGGCGGCTACAAAATCCATGTCCTTATTCAAGGCATCCGCGACAAACATTCTCAAATTTACTGCATAGGGAATATCCCAGCGAAATAAGCCCCATACCACTCCAAATAACACTGTTGCTATGACAGTTCTGCGCCAAAAGGAACTCCAAAAAGACGGACCACGATTTGCCCCAAAAGATTGCTGCCAACGTTGTCGATCATTTTTCCACTCGGTTTCTGGGTCTCTGGGCGAGTTGGCACTGACTACAGGCATCGATTTCATTTCTCTGTACCCGTACCTGTCCTGATCTGTGCCTGAGGAATACGCCTCCGCTTTGTTACCCTCGATTAGCTGCTGTATACGTTCTTTTCTGCGCTGCTTGATTCCGGAATTTTTGTCCATCTTATTCAGCCCCCTCAGCGAGGTAAGTTTATTACATCTTATGAGGACGGGCTTCAACTTATGTTGTCCGGGTGGGAATTACATACCCTAAAAAATCAAAAAAACCGGCGCTAGCGCACCGGATATGTTTTGTATTTATAACATTTATGTAATGACCTAAATTTACGAACCATTATCATAGAAATTAAAAAAGCAAACCAAAAACACTTAAATAAGTTGCCACTTATTTAAGTGTCTAGTATTACAAATGAACGCTACTGTAACACTTACCTTAGAAATCTTCCTGTTTTCCTTATCCACCCATACCAAAAAATTTCTTAAAGCGTGTCATCACGCTCTTCTTCTGGTCCAGCTGCATAAGAGGCACAGTATCGCCCAAGATTCGTCTCGCAATGTTCCGATAGGCAATCGCTGCCTGTGCATCCGGATTCATAACAGTAGGCTCTCCTGTATTAGCTGCTTTAATTACCATTTCATCATCCGGTACAATCCCAATAAGGTCTATGCTAAGCACTTGTAGAATCCCATCAATATCTAACATATCTCCGGATCTAACCATACTATTGCGAATACGGTTAACCACCAACTTAGGTGATATCACATGTGAACTTTCCAGTAAACCAATGACCCGATCTGCA
The DNA here is from genome assembly GCF_011800655.1 of Paenibacillus sp. EKM10P. Classification (NCBI taxonomy): domain Bacteria; kingdom Bacillati; phylum Bacillota; class Bacilli; order Caryophanales; family Paenibacillaceae; genus Paenibacillus; species Paenibacillus sp. EKM10P. The sequence goes on from NZ_JAALET010000012.1 coordinate 14,254, forward strand.
TCGCGTACAGCAGCATTTTCTGGAGTAGTCACAACAATGGCCTGATCCGCACCAGCAATGGCATTTTTAAAGCCTTGCTCAATACCCGCAGGGCAGTCGATCAATATATATTCAAAATCCTTCTTAAGCTCTAAAATAATATCCTTGACCTGCTCCGGCGTAACAGCACTCTTGTCCTTGGTTTGAGCAGCTGGCAGCATATACAACTCCTCAAAACGCTTGTCCTTAACCAGTGCCTGATTCAGACGGCAACGACCTTCCGCTACATCAACAAGGTCATAAATAATCCGGTTTTCCAGACCCATCACAACGTCTAGATTACGCAAACCGATATCCGTATCCACCAAACACACCTTTTTGCCGAGCAGTGCAAGCGCTGTTCCTATATTGGCTGACGTCGTCGTTTTGCCGACGCCGCCTTTTCCTGAAGTGACGACGATAGCCTCTCCCATGTGCTACACCCCTTTGAACACGTTAAAATCGCGGCCCAGACGCACAATATTGCTCATTTTGTCTATTTGCATAGCGCCATCCTTGAGATACGCAAATTCCATGCCGGATTCACGCGTCTCCCATTCATCTGGTGGACGGCTGATCATTTCGGAAATTCGCAGCTGTGTTGGTGCAAAATAGGAGGCCGCGATAATCGCTTCACTATTTCCCTCCATCCCTGCATGCGCCATGCCCCGCAGAGCGCCAAGGACATAAATATCACCGGTACAAGTTATAATTCCACCCGGGTTAACATCTCCCAAAAAGAGTAAGTTTCCATCATGATGAAGCACTTGTCCTGAGCGGATAATCCCTGTCACCGTGTGAATGGGGGGCTTGCCCTGCACTACCGCAGGCAATCCGGGTGATTCTACAGACCTGATGAGCAGATTACCCTTCTGCTTTAAAATCTCCAGAATACTTTCCTTCTGCTCCTCCGTTACTTCCCGACTTCCCAGCTTAATATCCACATGAATGATCGGGCCTGTTAAAATATTTTGATGACTGTGCTCCAGCTTAAAACGCAGCTCACCCAGCAAATCCTCAAATTCGCATTGATCGTCCAGCAGGAATACCAGGCCATCTTTGATGCCTTTAATCGTGACATGATTCGATTTCACCGCCATTAGCCTGTCCCTCCTATCTCAATCATTTCGTCCCCGGGACGTCAAATCCCTGCTAACCCGGACAAAATGTGTGTAAAAAGACCTAGACAGTCTCTTCCTTTTTCACACGGGTACCCAAACGCTGTAATTGCTTGCGAACAGGGACATAAATGATGAGGGCGAACAGAAAATGGATAAATAAATCAGGAATCATATACTGGGCAAGTGCCCAATTGAAAGTCTGATGATTCAGCTGGAACAGCTGATCAATGGCAAAGAGCATAGAATCCAGCAAGAAACTACCAATCAACACGGCCGCCATCATAATGGGCATCGGTGCACGTCTAGCTGTAAACACAAGCCCTAATAAGTATGCAGACAATCCCATTGCAAAAGAATAAGGGCCAATGATAAACCCGTAGTACACTACGTCATGAATAAGTCCAAAAACAATACCTAGCACCAACGCTGTATGACGGCTGTAATACACAGATACAAACAAAATTACGACATACACAAAATTTGGGACCATTCTTGAATGCCAACTATCCGGGAGAAGCCACGGAAGAATCGTTCCTTCAGCTATAAACAGGACAAACAGCAGCAGTATCAAAACCTGACCGCGCATCTTCATTATTCCGGTACCTCAGGAGTGTAGAGGACGAGCAGTTCTTTCCAATCCACAAAGCTGGCTGCCGGTTTAATAATCGCTGTCCGTGTTTTGCCGAACTCTCCAACCTGAATTTTCTCCACCGTTCCAATCATTAGGTTTTTGCGGAACTTCCCGCCTGCACCAGACGTAATAATCTGATCACCCTTTGCGATTGGATCTTTTTCTTCAATGCGAGTCATTTGAAATCTGTTCGTACCCGGATCATAGCTTTCAATCATACCAAACGATTGATTTTCCTTACCCAAGACTGTCGCTGCAATAGCATAAGAATTCGGATTTTTAGGGTCCAATGTAGTCAACAGCGTAACGGTAGACGTAAAATTCCCCGTGCGGCTAATGACTCCAACAAATCCTTCAAGTGAACTGACTTCCTGACCAACCTTGGCTCCATCCTTCTCACCAATATCAATCACGAGCGTTTTGGAATCATTGCTAACACTGTTCACTTGAGCAACACGATAATCATAATTATTTTTCGCCTTTTGCGTTTGGGTGAACTTCAGTTCATTCTGCAATCTGGCATTTGTCTCAACATAATTATGAGTCTGAATCTGGTCACGAGTCAGCTTAGCCACGGCTATTTTTAACCGCTCATTTTCTTCGTAAATACTACGCATATTGCCAATATCTTCAAAGAAGCCCGCTATTGCTGAAGCGGGCCTGTAAAAGATACCTTGCACAAAGCCAATTGAATCTCTGGCGAACTTCTCGGGCCAGGTTAAGGAACTTCTCTGTCCAAGTGTAATCCCCATAAGGGCAATAAACAGAACGATTCCGATCAATAGAACAAATAGTCTTTTATTGCCAAACAGCTTAAACAGTTCCTACACCCCCGATTCAACGTTTGGAACGGACGGCAGAACTGCTGCGCGATTTGAACAAATGGATATTTTCCAGTGCTCTACCCGTACCGATTGCCACACAATCCAGAGGATTTTCCGCTACGATCACCGGCATTCCGGTCTCACCTGCCAACAGCTTATCCAGGTTGCGCAGTAGTGCTCCACCACCAGTCAGTACAATTCCTCTATCCATGATGTCCGCCGCCAGCTCGGGAGGGCATTTTTCCAATGTTACTTTGACTGCGTCCACGATCGCATTCACGGTGTCTGACAATGCTTCGCTAATTTCATCGGAGGTAATCGTAATTGTCTTCGGCAAGCCTGTAACCAGATCGCGTCCGCGGATTTCCGATGTTTCCACTTGCTCTAATGGCATAGCTGAACCAACTTCCATTTTCAGCTGCTCAGAAGTCCGTTCACCAATCATCAGGTTGTATTGACGTTTCACGTATTGAATGATGGACTCGTCCATTTCATCGCCAGCCACTCGTACAGAACGACTTGTTACGATCCCCCCCAAGGAAATGACCGCAACTTCGGTTGTACCTCCACCGATATCGACAACCATACTGCCCGTAGGCTCCCATACTGGCAGATCAGCGCCAATTGCCGCTGCAAACGGCTCTTCAATCGTGTACGCCTCTCTTGCGCCTGCTTGCTTGGTCGCATCTTCAACAGCACGCTGTTCCACTGCAGTAATGCCCGAAGGCACGCAAACCATCACGTTCGGATGGCGCGGAAACAATGAACGTTGTGCTTGCGCCTGACGGATGAAATATTTAATCATCGTTGCAGTCGTATCAAAATCGGCAATGACTCCATCCTTCATTGGACGAATTGCACGGATATTTCCCGGTGTGCGACCGATCATTTTTTTCGCAGATTCCCCAACAGCCTCAATGGTTTTTGTATCTGTACGCAATGCGACTACAGATGGTTCACGAACCACGATTCCCTTACCTCTTACGTATACAAGCGTGTTTGCCGTCCCCAAGTCAATTCCCAAATCTTTTGTAAAGCCACCCAGCATGATGTTAATCTCCTTTTCTCTTCCCTGAAATCTGTTATCCCTGTATAAACGGTTTATTCAGGCCGGTTTATCCGGTCGTGTTTAAATGTTTGATTTAAATATTATATTATATCAGACCTTGTTCCTTCAAACTTACAAAGGTCCCGTCCCCGATCACAATATGATCAAGCACGTCGATACCCACGATGTTGCCCGCTTCCATCAAGCGGCGGGTCAACTGGATATCTTCCGGGCTTGGCTTCGGATCACCGCTCGGATGGTTATGAGCGCAAATAATCGAAGCACTGCTGCACTTGATTGCAGCCCGGAATACTTCACGAGGATGCACGATGGCGGAATTCAGGCTGCCCATAGATAGCGTTTCCTGAGCAATGACATGGTTTTTGGTATTTAGAAACAGGCAAACAAAATGCTCTTTCTGCAAATAACGAAGCTGCTCGAACAGCAGATCTGCCACATCCCGCGGGCAACTAATCACCGGGGTCTCCAAGTGGCGTGACAATGCCAATCGACGCCCGAGTTCGATACCCGCTTTTAGCTGTATCGCTTTAGCATTTCCAATACCCTTAATCTGGGTCAACTCGCTCAGACTCATATCCACCAGTTGACGCAGATTCCCTGCCTGCTGCAAAATACGCTGCGCTAAATGCACAGATGATTCTCTTTGTGTTCCTGTACGCAGTAGTATTGCTAGCAACTCCGCGTTGCTCAAGGCATCCGCCCCATATGTCATCATGCGCTCTCTTGGTCGTTCTTCATGGGGGAGGTCGCGAAGCATCAGTATTGGCGACTCCAGCATATGTTTATCCCCTTTTATGGACGCAGCACATTTACTCCAAAATCGGACAGCATGTCCGACAGCAAAGAAAGCGGCAATCCTACGACGTTAAAATAACAACCCTGAATAGATTCCACCAACGTAGCACCCATGCCTTGAATGCCATACGATCCTGCTTTGTCAGACGGTTCACCAGTATTTACGTATGCCACAATTTGTTCTTGGCTCAAAGGCTTCATTGTGACATCCGTTTGGCGATGTCTAACAAGCATCTTGCCGGTTCCGGTATGTATGCAGGCTACCCCAGTGTACACACGGTGTGTTCTTCCCTGCAATGCAGTCAACATGCGAACTGCGTCCGCATGGTCGGCAGGCTTGCCCAATACCGAATCCTCCAGCACGACAATCGTATCACTGCCAATCACCAATCCAGCTTCCTGGGACTGCGCAGCAGTGCGCACGACCGCTTCGGCTTTGCGGGCCGCAAGGGTCTCCACGATTTGCTGAGGCGTCCAGCTCTCAGGCGTGCTTTCATCCGCATGACTCGGCACCACCTCAAAGGGGAGTCTCAAATATGCGAGTAATTCCTTCCTTCTTGGTGAAGTCGATGCCAGAATAATGCGGGGCGTAATTTTCCCGTCCATAAGGGAAGCTCCTTTTCATCAGTTAGAGCCTGCGGTACAGCCAGAATGCGGCGATGATGCCGATCAGACTAAGCAGGCTCAATTCAAAATTTATCGTTATGTTGTAGCTGATAATATCCAGATCCGCTCTCGGCGACCAGGATATCGTAGTGGGGTGGGTCAGAAAGGAAAGGACTTTGACCGATTGAAGGGCCTTAGCAATCCAGGCACCCAAAAGCCAACCGAGCAACAAAAACAGTATAAGCATTCCTACATTTTTTTTCATCCTGATCTTCCCTCGCCATTTTTTGACACCTTCATTATTATACGGTGATTTGTACTGCAATACAAACAGAAATCCGGCATGGGGAACTATTTCCAGTTCCTTGCCGGAAAGTATGGTTAGTCTACTGTTTTATGAATTGAATAAATTCCTTCTCACGCAAAACATATTCCATCATGGAGGACTGAATCTCCCAAATGTGTTCCTTGGCTGTATTCTTGTTATATTCTCCAAGTGCAGAGACTGCGCTGTTCATCGCCTTTTCAAGCGAGGTTGCGGTGGCAGCCGCTTCCTTCGGAAGACCAGTGGGAAGCACAGCGATATTTTGTGTCCACTGCTGATGCAGGTCGTTCAGCTCGCTCATGTCGGAGGCTGGCACCGTATTTGAGCCTTCTTCTCTGAGCAAATTTGAAGAAAGTCCGCTCAGCTTCCCCACTAATGAGTTGCTTAACTGAAAAAAGGTAGTGAGTTTATCACCATTACCTCCGTAAGCCGCTTTTTCGAATCCGGGTAATTCGAGCTCGCGGACATACAATTCCACTCCTTGTGTCTTCAATTGATTACTGAGCAACTTGGCTTGCTCCCTATCCGACGATATTCCTGCATATACCCGGTTTTGATCCTCGCTATCCCCTCCTGCTGCAATGCCTGCCTTCAACAGTTCTTCCTTTGCCTGTAAAGCCCGCTCTGGAGTGCTGAAAACCCCATACTGCAGCAAATAATAGGTTTGTGGAGGCACTTGAGTCGCTACGACGGCGACAGGAGCAGCATTCTCTTTTGCATACGTGTTATCGACATCAACGGATTTTTTAAAAACAGGTACAGCTTCATCAGCAGAAGGATCAGATCCCGGGACCATACCGCCTCCGTTAAACAGCAACAACAAAATATATCCGAACATGCCTCCAGTCACCAACGCGCTGGCTACAGAACCGATTAATCTCCATCTGGAAGGGTGAGGTGGACGCTTTCTATACTCTTGACCGGAATAATAGGTTTCCTCAACCTCAACATCGTCCTCTTCCGGACTTTCCGGTAGAATGTCCGCATCTGACCAGGAAGCTGCCGAACGACCAAAAGGGTCGTCCCATCCCTCTTGTACCCTCAATGTTGGAGTAAAGCGCCGAGTTGCAGTGCGTTTGTTCGTCTCAACAGGCTTACCAAGCTCTGAATGTTGTGTAGTTCGAGTATGTTTCTCCATACTGCTAGTCCGTTCCATCCCTTTATGCTGGTTATCCGTTTGATAAAGCTCATCATCGTGGTATAACTCCGTATCTCTAATCGGGTCACGCTGTCCGTTCGTAAATGACTCATTTTGGTTCGGAAGCACCTGTAGCTTATCCTCCCGGCTTGTTTCCGGCAACTGTTGATCGAACCGGAATGTCATCTTGGCCTTGTTCATGGATGCACTCCCTCCTTGTCCCATACTTCCTCATAGTCTGTTGTATGAGTCAAGCTGAGAAAATATGCCTCAGCTTTACAAAAAAAGGGTATCCCGAAACACCTTCGTGTTCGGAATACCCTTCAAAGCTATAATACATTGGCGTAACAGCCCATGTTCATACGTATTACACTTGTTGCCCGCGAAGATGGCGTGCTAACGCGTCGCCAGCTTTCCAGATATCTCCTGCTCCCATTGTCAGCACAAGATCGCCTGGTTGTAACCGATCTTTCAGCTCTTCGATCACAGCTTCTTTGGTTGGTAAATAGATTGCATTCGCATTGCTGTTTTGGACGATTAAATCCACCAGTTTGGAAGAATGCACACCTTCAATCTGTTTTTCTCCCGCTGGTGAATAAATATCGGTAATGATCACTTCACCAGCCTCGCTAAACGCACGGCTGAACGCATCCAGCAGGAAAAAGGTACGACTGTAGCGTTGTGGCTGGAACACGGCAATAATACGCTTGCCAGTTGCTCTCGCTGCACTGATCGTAGCCTCAATCTCTGTTGGGTGATGCGCATAATCATCAATAATCAAAATGTCATTGCCTTCACCTAGCACTTGAAAACGACGTTTCGCTCCATGAAATTCCACAATAGTTGCAGCAATTTGATCAAATGGAATCCCTGCTTCCAGACATGAAATCACGGTAGCCATCGCATTATACATGTTATGTTTACCAGGTACAGACAATTCAATCGTTCCGAGTGCTGTTCCCTTACGGCTCATCGTAAAGCTTAATCGGCGGTCACCCAGTTGGATATCTGTCGCCATGTAATCCGCTTCATGCTCTACCCCATAAGTAATGACCCGAGTTTGGAGCTGAGGCAGCATCTCTCGGATGTTCTGATCATCTGCGCATACAATAGCTGCTCCATCCGGCCGAATTTGGCTCAAGAATTGCACGTAAGCACTTTTTAGGCGATTGAAGTCCCCATCGTAATTTTCCAAATGATCTGCTTCAATATTGGTTACGATCCCCTGCCAAGGATGATATTGTAGAAAAGAACCATCGCTCTCATCCGCCTCGGCAACGACAAACTCGCTTTTCCCCGCTTTGGCGTTCGTCCCCAAATTCGTGATTTCGCCGCCGATAATATACGTTGGGTCAACGTTACATCTCTCCATAACCAGAGCGATCATAGAAGAGGTTGTCGTTTTCCCGTGCGCACCCGCAACCGCTATACCCTTACGTTCGTTAAGCAAGCGAGCCAGCATCTGCGAACGGTGCAGTGTTGGAATATTCAATTCTTCTGCTGCCACCCGCTCTACATTGTCACGTGACAATGCTGTTGAATAGACGACGATATCTGCGCCCGCAATATGTTCAGGCGTGTGTCCAATATATATTTTTGCGCCTTTTGCCGCCAGTTTTTCTGTCAGCTCCTGTGATGCCACATCTGAGCCAGTCACGGTATATCCCATCTCCAGCATGACCCGAGCAATCGCGCTCATCCCGTAGCCGCCGATACCGATAAAATGAACATGTTCCGAAGTAATCAACAAATTTCACCAACCTTTTTCCGAATCGGTTTGATACATAAGGGTAGCCCGTACATCCGCAATAAGATACAGCGTGCCGGACACCACCCCCAGATCTTCCGCTTCCGTATGTGACTGAAGCAGGTTTAAAGCCTTTTTCCAGTCACCTTCTACAATAATTTTTAAATCCGTTTTGGCATAAGACGGCCGCAGCTTCTCCACGAGATGAGCCAAATCAGCGGCATTCATTTTGCGGCGAAAATCGGGCTCGGTCAGGATAAGCGTATCCACTAGTGGCAGTATATGCTGCAAGTATGCCTCATGATGCTTGTTTGATAGCATCCCCATCATTAAAATCAATTTTTTGTACGAATACACTTGTGGGAGACTCTTGGCCAGCGTTTGCGCCCCTTCTGGATTATGAGCCCCATCAAGGACAATTCTCGGCGAGGTACTGACTTGTTCGAGGCGCCCTGCCCAGGCAGCTTGCCTAAATCCCTCCAGCAGATCCTCATCATCCAACACAAAAGCCATATACTGACGTAGGACTTCAAGTGCCATCAGAGCTCCTGCCGCATTAGAACATTGATGCTCACCTAACAACGTGATGTCGATTTCCATATGTCGGAAGGGTCCGGCGAATGAAAAGGTCTGACCTGTTTCATTCCCGTTTAACCGTTCATACGTAAATTGTTCTCCTGCCAGGTACAAGGTAGCTCCTTGCTTGACCGCCGTTTCACGTATGACCTGAATAGCCTCGGGCTGGGAAACACAACTGACGACAGGTACACCCGGCTTGATGATCCCAGCCTTTTCTCTTGCAATCTGTTCCAGTGTATCTCCCAAAATGTCCGTATGGTCATAGCCGACATTCGTAATGACCGAAACGATAGGACTCACGATATTAGTTACATCCATCCTTCCCCCGAGGCCTGTCTCCCATACCACAACATCTGGAAAAGATACCGTAGCATAGTACAAAATAGCCAACGCTGTGGACACCTCAAACATCGTAGGTGATCCCAACTCACTATCTGCGATTTCTTTCACCAACGGATACAAGCGATTGGCCAGTGAAACCAGCGTTTCATCTGGAATATCGGTCCCGTTGAATTGAAAACGGTTCGTAAATCGGGTGATGTACGGAGAAGTAAAGGTCCCAACATCGTATCCACATTTCAGAAGCACAGAGGTTAGAAAAGCACAAGTCGAGCCCTTACCGTTGGTTCCTGCAATATGAATAAATTTCAGATGTCGTTGCGGATCACCCAGCCTACTCATCAGCTGTTCGATTCGTTCCAATCCGGGTCTAATGCCAAACGGAATCAACCCATTAATCCATTCCACTGCTTCATCATAACTTTGTAAAGGGGCTATGTCGCCGCCCCTGATCGTATCTGACATCCTCTTCACCTTCAGGTCATTTTATTGTGAGTGAAATTATCCCTTGAGTTCTTCAATACGTGCGATAACTTTAGCGCGCTTATCTGAGTAATCGGCTTGCTTGGCCTTCTCTTCCTCGATGACTTTGGCTGGTGCCTTCGCCACGAAGCCTTGGTTGGAGAGTTTTTTCTCCACGCGCTCCACTTCACTGTTCAAATGCTGAAGTTCTTTTTCAAGTCTGCTAATTTCCTGGGTAATATCTAGCAGTCCGGCTAACGGCAGGTATAGCTCTGCGCCGCTAACAATAGATGTCATGGCTTTATCTGGAGCGGTGAACTCTAAGCCTGCGTCGAATTCAGACGTGTTACAGAATCGACGTACATACTCCCCATTGCGGTTAATGATATCAAGAACGGCTTGATCGCCGGGTTTTATGAGCAATTCAATTTTTTTACTCATCGGCACGTTGACTTCAGCGCGGATATTGCGCACAGCACGAATCACGTCGATCAGCAAATTCATTTCAGCGACCGCGTCCTTATCCTCGAAAGCAGGATCGTAAGCAGGCCAAGCGGCCAGTGTGATCGTTTCTCCCTCATGCGGAAGATGCTGCCATATTTCCTCGGAGATAAACGGCATGAACGGATGAATCATTCGCAGTGTCCGATCCAAAACGTATGCAAGTACGGATTGTGTTTTCTTTTTCGCCTCTGCATTATCGCCATATAGGGAAAGCTTCGCAAACTCAATGTACCAGTCGCACAAATCATCCCAAATAAAGTTATACAGAAGGCGACCTGTCTCGCCAAATTCATAAGCATCTATTAGACGCGTGATGTCGCGTGAAGTTTCGTTTAGACGGTGCAGAATCCAACGGTCAACGGTGCTCAAGTCACCAGTAATGTCTATATCTGCCGCAGTGACGCCTTCCAGATTCATCAGCGCAAAGCGTGATGCATTCCAGATTTTATTGGCAAAGTTACGCGCCTGCTCCACACGTTCCCAGCGGAAACGAAGATCTTGTCCAGGTGTGCTGCTGGTGGAGATCATATAACGCATTGCATCGGTACCATATTGGTCGATCACGTCGAGCGGATCAACACCATTGCCCAGGGATTTGGACATTTTTCTTCCGTCCGCGTCACGAACCAAACCGTGCATAAGTACATCCTTGAACGGAATCTCTTCCGTGAACTCCAGCGCGGTAAAGATCATACGCGATACCCAGAAATAAATAATGTCATAGCCTGTCACCAGAACATTCGTCGGATAATAGCGTTTGAGATCCTCTGTCTGCTCAGGCCAACCTAGGGTCGAAAACGGCCACAAAGCAGAGCTGAACCAAGTATCGAGTACATCCTCATCCTGTTTGAGCTTTCTACCGGCATATTCAGGCAAAGTGGTAGGGTCCTCCGCCGATACAATAACTTCTCCGGTTTCCTCATCATACCAAGCCGGAATACGGTGTCCCCACCATAATTGACGGGAAATACACCAATCTCGCACATTTTCAATCCAATGCAGATAAGTACGCTCAAAGCGATCCGGTACAAAGTTTACACCGTTGCCAGCCTTCTGTGCTTCAATCGCCTTAGCTGCCAGAGGCTTCATTTCCACGAACCATTGCGTCGACAGATAAGGTTCTACAACTACGCCAGAACGCTCACTATGACCTACTTGGTGTACATGCTCTTCAATACGAATCAGTACACCCTGCTCTTTCAAATCAGCGACGATTTGCTTACGGCAATCGCTGCGATCCAGTCCCTGATATTTGCCTGCTTCAGCATTCATCGTTCCCGTCTCGTCCATCACCGTAATTTGAGGCAACTGGTGACGTTGACCCATTTCAAAGTCATTCGGATCGTGAGCCGGTGTGATTTTAACCGCGCCGCTACCGAAATCTTTATCTACATAGTCATCCGCAATGACCGGAATTTCACGCCCGATGATTGGAAGCACAAGCGTTTTGCCGATCATTTGCTTATAGCGTTCATCTTCTGGATGTACAGCTACAGCCGTATCGCCCAGCATCGTTTCAGGGCGTGTAGTGGCTACAGTAATAAATCCGCTACCGTCTTTCAGAGGGTATTGCAGGTGATACAGATTTCCGTTCACCTCTTTGTATTCCACCTCAATATCCGACAATGCGGTACGTGCAGCAGGGTCCCAGTTAATGATGCGTTTACCGCGATAAATCAGACCCTTTTTGTACAGTTTAACGAATACTTCGCGTACCGCCTTGGACAGTCCCTCATCCAATGTAAAACGTTCACGAGAATAATCGAGAGAAAAGCCCATTTTCTCCCATTGATTGTGGATATTGTCCAGATAAAGATCTTTCCACTCCCACACTTTCTCCAAAAACTTCTCACGGCCCAAATCATAGCGAGTCAAACCTTCTTCACGTAGCTTCTGCTCTACTTTTGTTTGAGTAGCAATACCTGCATGGTCTGCCCCTGGCAGCCACAAGGCATCATAACCCTGCATCCGCTTGGCGCGGATAATAATATCCTGCAAAGTAAAGTCAAGAGCATGTCCAATATGCAACATACCCGTAACATTCGGTGGTGGAATAACGATAGTAAAAGGCTCTGCCTCTGGATGTTGCCCGGCGCGGAAATAGCCCTTCTCCATCCACGTTTTGTACCATTTTTGTTCTGCTGATTTGGGATCGTACGTTGTTGGCATTTCCAAGGTTGTCTTGTTGTCTTGTTCTGACATATCAGGATACCTCCATGATTTTCAATTGGCAAATAAAAAAAGCCCTTCATCCTCAAAGGACGAAAGGCTGTTCTCTCGCGGTACCACCTTTGTTTCACCCCTAGTGCATGTATCCACTGATCCATTACACATGGTGTGACACTTTATGCAGATAACGGTTGCGGACCGGCCTTATTCTACCGTGAACCTCTTACCTTCCGAAGGAATGAAATGAGGAACCGTTCAAACAGGCGACTCCCGGGTGACTTCGGCCAGTAGCTTCCTGCGGAACCTCACAGCGCTGCAATTCCACTCTCTGAAGGGCTTGCTGCCTACTCTTCCCGATCTCAGTCTTTCAATAACTATACCACATCATACATTTCCCATTGACTATAGTCAACACCCATTTCTCATTGACGATAGTCAGCACTTCGTCGCATGTTTCAGCAACCGAATCAAGGGATGTACAATACCTGCCCTTCTTCTACATGATGCTCTGCCAATCTATTATACAATTGAAGCTCCCGTGTGCTGAGCTGATAACGGTCTGCTATCGTTTCCAGTGTATCCTCGCGCTGTACAATGCATAACCGCACCTTGCGGAAAGGCGTTTCATCCTGTGTATGGAAAAAAAGATTTTTCCACTTGGCATCCTCACGCTCTTCCTCGGCTTTCTGATCCTGACCTTGCGGTTCATGTTCCAATTGCTGCTGGTGTTCGGCTTCCTTCACCGAACGGCTGGATTGAAGCAATGATGAGTAGACAACCGGGTCCGGCTCGTCTGCTCCTTCATTCTTTTTACTGTTAAGCGCCACGCGCATCTCTGGCTTTTCCTCAGTAAAGGTATCCTGAACTTCATGGTTTACCTGTTCTGACGCTTCAGGCCTGAAGTCAAAGTCATTCGCCTGACTTGCTTCCAACTGCGGCTCCAGATAAATCTCCGACTCTGTGGCAGAATGTGGCTCTGACAGCAAAGGGTCGTATGCTACATTAGGAGATGCAGAGGATACTTTGGGCTCGTTCCCTTCCGTCTCTGCTTCCTCTTGCTGAAATGCCCACACTTCCGACGCCTCCTGCTCACGCTTAACTTCGGAAGAGCTGTCTTCAACTACTTTTCCCGTCCACGGCTCATAATATCGGTTCGGATCTACTATCGGATCATAAGCTTGATGCTCCAATGATGGCTTCTGTTCCCCTTGATCCTCTGACGACTGTTCCCAGTAAGCTGACTCTTGTTGTGCTGGTACTTTGTATGAAGTTTCCGGGTCTGAAATGTTGTTGTATACCGAGTCTTGGGTAGAATAAGCCTCTTCGTGACGATGCTCTCCAGCGCCGTAAAGAGATAGAGCCGGATGTTCAGGTGCATGCACCACAGTAAATTCCTCATCCAGCCAAACCGCCGTCTCCTCTGCATGCGAGCTTTCCACCCCATGCAAAGAAAGCACCCCTGTAATGTTTAGACTACGTAAAGAGAGCAGGTCCACATCAAAATTTTCAATCTCCACGGAGATATCTTCCAATCTTCCTACCCGGTTAAGCGGAATGGTAATTTCCACAGGGATCAAATGATGAAGCTCGCTCGTCATCTGTTCAGGTGTGCGGTACACGCCCTCCAGCAGCAAATGCCCTCGCAAAGCGGCATGGTCGCCGTGGGTTACAACCTGAATGCGTGGCAGAAGCTCAATTTCCTCCAACTCGGCAATCCCGGCAGCTTCCTCCGTCAAATGAATGCGTTCATAGATATCAAAACGCAAGCCTTGCGGCTGATCATTCTGTTGTTTATTCAAGGATGGCATCCTCCTTTGGGCAGCCTCCGCACATCCTCTGACTCGTGTCAGGCGCACGGAAACTCCATATTGCAAACCGTTTCTAGGTTCAAGTATATGCGCCAAAATAGAAGGCATGCCATCTTTTATAGCTGTTTGTGCAGCTTTTGAAAATCATCCGGCCAAGCATCCTCGACGATAATCGTTTCGCCGCTCAGCGGATGACAAAAGGTGAGCCGCTCTCCGTGAAGGGCCTGTCTGCCAAAATCAGCAGCACGACCGCCGTATAATACGTCCCCAAGTAAAGGATAGCCAGCATGACTAAGATGTACGCGTATCTGGTGCGTCCGACCTGTCTCCAGCGTCAGATACACGAGACTGACCGCATTCGGACCACTCCCCCATACTTCACCAACTTCCACATGGGTAACCGCCTTCTGTCCAGTTGGGGATACACGGCGGCGCTGTTTATGATGCCTATCCTTGCCAATCGGCCAATCCAACGTCCGCAGCGATGGAGGTACTTTCCCTCGTACCAAAGCTACATAGCGACGACCGATGTCTTTAGCTCGCATTTGTTCGTCCAGCTTGAGCAACGAAAATTCATTTTTTGCATATAGCACCGGGCCTGTCGTGTCCACATCCAGACGATGTACATGCCGTACTGCTGTATGAATGTCGTTGATTTCATAGTAGGATGCGACAGCATGATCCAATGTTAGCGGACCATCCTTTACACCACCGTCTGGATGGACCGCCATCCCCGCTGGTTTGTGTACAACCAAGCAAAAATCATCCTCGTATAGTATCTTCAAATCATACCAACGTGGGATGACGCCGAGGTCCACTACAGGAAAAAGGGCCAGCCGCAGCCGGTCCCCTGTAAGTTCAATCCCTTTTTCATGCCGTAGCCTGCGCCACAGCTTGTCCGGTAATCCCAGACGGTTCAGCAACCAGCGGTCCACAGCTTCAACGCTATCTACAAGCTCAGCGCGATTTTCATCAGTTGCAATTTCTCGCCCTGGTGTGACTTCCAGCCACGGTCCTCTTCTTTTCCAGCTGCCTTTCCAACTCATAGACGTTTGAGCGCGCGATAGTTCGCTTCAACGGTCGCATCAATATCCTCAACGGTATGCACACCTGATACGAACATGCCCTCAAATTGAGATGGAGCTACACTAACGCCCTCATTCACCATTTCAGTAAAGTAACGGCGGAAGTGGTCCTGATTACTCGTTTTAGCAGTGTCAAAATTGACAACCTTCTCGTCTGTGAAGAACGGACACACCATAGAACCGACACGGTTGATCGTGACAGGAATACCCAGTTCACGCGCGTTATGTTCGAATCCGGCCTGAAGCCGTGCTGCCCGTTCTTCCAGACGATCATATACTTCCGGTGTCAGCAATTTAAGCGTCGAATAACCTGCTGCCATAGCCAGCGGATTTCCGCTCAGCGTACCCGCTTGATAGATCGGGCCAGATGGTGCAATTTGCTCTAGAATGTCGCGACGGCCGCCATATGCACCTACAGGTAGGCCACCACCAATCACTTTGCCCAGACACGTAAGATCCGGCGTCACACCAAAGCGCCCTTGAGCAGAATGAAGTCCTACCCGGAATCCAGTCATCACTTCATCAAAAATCAGCAGACTTCCGTACTGTCGGGTTACCTCACGCAATCCTTCCAAAAATCCAGGCTGTGGCGGTACAACACCCATATTGCCGGCTACTGGCTCGACAATAATCGCAGCAATCTCTTCGCCAAATTTCTCAAAAGCCAGCTTCACCGACGCCAAATCATTATAAGGGACAGTGATTGTATGTGTGGCCACGACTTCAGGTACACCCGGACTATCAGGTAGACCTAGGGTCGCAACACCAGAGCCCGCTTTAATCAGCAAGCTGTCCGCATGACCGTGATAAGAACCTTCAAATTTAAGGATTTTACTGCGTTTCGTAAATCCACGCGCGAGTCGGATCGCACTCATTGTCGCCTCGGTCCCCGAGTTGACCATTCGAACAATGTCCATAGAAGGAACACGCTCACATACGAGCTTGGCCATTTCCGTTTCCGCAAGCGTTGGGGCTCCGAAGCTGGTTCCTTTTACAACAGCAGCCTGTAAGGCTTTAACCACTTCAGGGTGCGCATGACCCATAATAAGCGGTCCCCACGAACATACATAGTCTATATAGGATTGACCGTCGATATCATATACACGTGATCCTTCCCCACGATCAATATATACCGGTGTTATACCCACGGATTTAAAAGCTCGAACCGGACTGTTTACGCCACCCGGAATATATTGTTTTGCCTCATCAAAGGCTGCTTTGGAACGCGTATCCTTGCGTACCGTTCGTTGTTCGTCCATCATTCTAATCACTCCTGTCTTCTGAAAAATACACTTATTGATTCAACCATCTTGCCGCATCCTTGGCAGAATAGGTAATAATCATATCTGCACCGGCACGCTTCATGCTTGTCAGAATCTCCAGCACCATCGCCTTTTCATCAATCCAGCCTTGAAGGGCTGCCGCTTTGACCATTGCATATTCACCACTGACGTTGTAAGCCACCATAGGCAAATCAAATTGGTCCTTAATGGTGCGCATTACATCCAGATAAGAAAGAGAAGGCTTCACCATCAGCATGTCCGCACCCTCCATCACGTCAGACTCCGCTTCCCGCAACGCCTCACGTGCATTGGCAGGGTCCATCTGATAGGATTTGCGGTCACCAAACTGCGGCGCAGAATCAGCAGCTTCACGGAAAGGACCATAAAAAGCAGACGCATATTTGACGGAATACGACATAATCGGAATATGTGAAAAACCTTCCAGATCGAGTCCCTGCCGAATCGCCTGTACAAAACCGTCCATCATATTAGAAGGAGCGATAATATCTGCACCGGCTCTGGCCTGAGAAACGGCTGTGCGTACCAGCACCTCCAGAGATTCATCATTCAATACTTCACCGCACACTTCACCATCATGCTCATGCATGTGTACCATACCGCAGTGTCCATGGTCCGTAAACTCACACAAACAAGTGTCTGCCACGACCAGCAGTTCGGGATAACGCGATTTGATCAAACGAGTAGCTTCCTGAACAATACCGTTGTCCACAAAAGCTGAAGTCCCTACACTGTCTTTGGTTTCTGGTATGCCAAACAGGAGCACAGCAGGAATGCCAAGCTCACTAATTTCTTTCAGTTCTTCCTCCAGCCGATCCAGAGAAAAACGGTATACACCTGGCATGGAGCTAATCTCCTGTTTCACTCCAGTACCAAATGTTACGTAGATCGGTTGGATGAAATCAGACGGATTCAAAACCGTTTCACGCACCATGCTGCGGATGGCAGCTGACTGACGCAAACGACGATGTCTGGTAAAAGGGACACTCATAATTACAAACCTCCATTTTTTTATACATTCATTTGTAAAAATTAAAATTTATAATGTCATAACCGTACTTGATTGTTTCCAGTCACATAGCGATTGAATTAGACTTTCAATGGTCGCCTTCTCTGACATCAAACTGACAGTCAATCCGGCTTGGGTTGCTGTCTCACCAGTCAAGGGGCCGATCACAGCGATCGTAACTCCCTCCAGCAGCGATACTGGATCACTGATCCCCATTTGTCTGAGGGCTTCCAAGAAAAAGGTTACGGTTGAGGAACTGGTAAACGTAATCGCGTGAATGGCACGCTCCTCCAGCAGCTTGAGAAGTTCATCATCCTGTGTGTTGGCAGCCAGCACCGTTTGATACAAATCAGCCTCGGTCACATGCAGTCCCATCTCCCTCAGCTGATCCGGCAGCCATGAGCGAGCGAGATCACCTCTTGGAAGAAATACGTTTTGCCCTGCTTGCAAATCTTGCTCAAATGTTTCAAGCAGTCCCTCTGCCTGAAAAGGACCTTCGATCTGTTCTGCTACAATTCCGTGTTTTCGAAGTGCGGCTGCTGTAGCTGGTCCCACTGCGGCAATACGAGCTTTGTATAGCGCACGTACATCCTTGCCCTGTTCCTTTAAATGAGTGAAAAAGTATTCCACTCCGTTAACGCTGGTAAAAAACACCCAGTCATATTCAGGAAGTCGCGCAAACGCCTCTTTGATTTTCTGTTTTGCCTGCTCGTCCGAAGGGACGACGGTCTGGATAACTGGGAATTCATAAGGTTCACCGCCAAGCTCTTCAATCCGGTGAACCAGACTGCTGGCTTGCGCGCGTGCGCGAGTAACCAAAATTCGCTTGCCAAACAAAGGCATATCCTCTGCCCATTTTAACTGTTCACGCTGATTGACCACTTCTCCGACAACGATGACGGCGGGCGGTTGAAAATTCGCTGCCTTCACTTTGGCTTCAATATCCGCCAGCGTACCCACTAGCGTATCTTGCTCGGCGCGGGTCCCCCAACGAATCAAAGCAACTGGAGTATCGGACGGCTTACCATGCTTTATCAGCTGATCACTGATATAGCCGATCTTCGCTACACCCATCATAAAGATCAGTGTACCCGTTGCGTTCGTTACTTTATCCCAATGAATACTTTTATCGAGTTTATCAGGACTTTCATGACCTGTAATGATAGACAGCGACGAGGCCATCTCCCGATGTGTAACGGGAATGCCTGCATACGCAGGCACGCTGATGGCTGATGTGATGCCAGGTATGATTTCATAGGAAATACCGTGTTTACGTAATAGCCCGGCTTCCTCGCCGACTCGCCCAAAAATAGTGGGGTCTCCCCCTTTGAGCCGGACGACTGTCTTTCCTTCCAAGGCTAAATCCACCAGCAGCTGATTAATTTCCTCTTGCTTCATGGTGTGACGATCTGGCAGTTTGCCGACATATATTTTTTGGGCCCCTGGCTTCATCAGCCCCAAGAGGCGAGGGCTTGCCAGTCTGTCATACACAATGACATCGCCCAGTTGAATGCACTCCCAACCCTTGACCGTAATTAATCTTGCATCTCCGGGTCCTGCACCTACTAAATATACCTTTCCCACCATTCCATTATCCCCTCACCTGCGCCAGAATCTGTTCCGCTCCTTTGGCTATCAAACTGGCCGCCACCGCTTCTCCCAGCTTCTGCGGATCATTTCCCTGGAGCGTTTCCTTCAAAATAACCTCGCCATCTGGCGAACCTACCATCCCTGTGAGGCTGATTTCTTGACCAGCCCAAACCGCATGAGCTCCGATTGGCACTTGGCATCCCCCATTTAACACACCCAGAAAGGTTCGCTCAGCCGCAACCGTAGCCGAGGTATCCTGGTGGTTGTAGAGTTTCAACAATGCCAATAGCTCTTCATCGCTCGCACGGCATTCAATACCGAGCGCTCCCTGTCCTACTGCCGGTAAGCATGCCTCCTCTGGTATATAGGACGTAATGCGGTCTTTCCAGCCCATCCGGTGCAAACCAGCTGCTGCCAAAATGATGGCGTCAAAACCTTCCGTCTCCAGCTTTTTCAGACGGGAATCAATATTGCCACGTACTGGCTCTAATTGTAGATCAGGTCGCATGGACTTGATTTGACTGGCTCTGCGCAAGCTGCTTGTGCCTACCTTCGCTCCTGGAGGCAAATCCTCCAGACTCTTGGCGCCCAATGTGATCAGGCAATCGCGTGGGTCCTCACGGCGCGGCACAGCGCCATTGACAAGACCTTCTGGCAATTCGGACGGCATATCCTTCATACTATGTACTGCCATATCAATCTCACCAGCCAGCATGGCCTGTTCAATCTCTTTGACAAAAAGTCCTTTGCCACCCACTTTGGACAAGGTTACATCCAATATTCGATCACCCTTGGTCAGGATTTTCTTCACGACAAATTGTAAATCCAATCCATGCTCCGCGCACAGTGCATTCAAATCCTCAATGACATGCCCGGTCTGAGTTAACGCCAGAGCGCTCTGTCTGCTGCCTACCACAATTGTTCGCATGTTATTCCTCCTGATTTTGCGCAATCCATAGATCTATTTCTTTTTCGGTCCAAGCCATAAATTCATGACGTCGTATCTGTTCCAAAATTCCGCTACTCGCCAAGCGTCTTAATAGTTTGGCCCTTTGCTGTGGGGAACTTATCTTGCGTTTGATGACTTGTCGCATATCGTGCATGAAATCCAGATAAGGCTCGTATTCGCTACCGAACAACGTATCCAGGGCTGATGTAATATCAGCGGTCACAGCGGGGCCTGCCCCTTCGGTGGAAATACTAATCGTCAGTCTCCCTCGTCGGATGATGCCCGGCGTTATAAAATCTCCCTCTTCCGAGCGATCCGCCACATTTACCAGTATACCCCTTTGTCTGGCCTCATGCGCAACCTTATTATTCACTTCTCTCTGGTTCGTAGCGGCATATACAAGAAAGGCTCCCTGGAGGTCACCCTCGCGATATACGCGATTTACCCAGTGGAGCTGCTTGTGATCGGCCAGGATCTGCAAATCCGGCGTTATATTCGGGCTAATGACGGTAATGGATGCCCCACTTTCCATCAACCCCTTAACCTTTCGTTCCGCAATCCTGCCGCCGCCTACAACACAACAGAGCTTATTGTTACAATTCAACGAAATCGGGACAAAATGCTGCAAGTGGCTTTTCACTCCCCCGTCCACTGATGAAATACAGACCAGGAATTCAGCAAAAAATTAAGAATGAGTAGCGTGTAGCCAACCAAAGACCACTTTGCCATGACCAGGCCAGAACGCTGGTTCAATCTTTTGCTCACTAAAAATACAATATACACGCATAAGGCAATCGCTGTCATCAGCACTTTGGTATCTAGCAAAAGACGCCAGCGTTCCTCGGCAATAATAGAAATAACAGCAACAACAATAGAAACTCCCAGCAAAGGAGTACCAATTAAAAGCGCCATATGTGTATACCGATCCATCATTTCCAGACTCGGCAGGCGCTTGATCGTGTCATTCCATTTCTTGACTTTCAATTTACGATGCAAAAACAGATACAACCCCGAAAATACAGCCGCTACCGTCATCGCGACAAAGCCAAGATTAGCCAGCGCAATATGAATCAGAAGCAGCCCATGTACGGTATGCCAATTTCCAAGCGGGTTGTCGATCGGCTCCATCCATATATTGTTGAGCACAAGAACAGCAAAACTAATGATATTAAGCAGCAACACCGCAAATTCCGATCGCTGATAACGTGACAGAATCAAAGAAATCAGTACCAGGATAAATGAGAACAGAAACAGAAAGTCGTAGGTCACAAAAATAGGAAGATGCCCTTCATTCCAGGTTCGCATTCCCATAAAAACAAGCTGGAGCATTACAACGACAATAAGAAGCCCTGTACCTGTCCGTTTAGCATTCGCATTGCGACGAATTCCATCCGAAAATACAAACAGAAGGCTCAGGGCAAAAACATAAATCATTGAATCATATATAAGCATGCCTGAGGCCACGTCTGTTCACCCACCTTTACAGGCTGGCCGGCGCAAACGACGCTGGCAAAGCCTGAGCCTGACCGGTTTTTCCATGAACACCAGCCTCCGGTTTTATTAACGCAGATGCATCGCTTTTATCTACTTTCTGAGCGGCGTCCTCCAAACGATCCTCCAGAGCAAAAATGTGGCTAAACATGTCTAGCGCCTCATTTCCCTGCTTTTGGACAGCCAGTTCCTTAACCCGATTGATCGGATCATGCATCATCTGATTCAGCATACTCTTCGTCAAACGGCTTATCACTTTACGCTGCCGTTCATCCAGCTCGGGAAGCTTGTTATACAAGCTTTCCAGCGTATCCTGATGTATGGACTCCGATTTTTCCTGTAATGCACGAATCACCGGACGCACTCCCATCGTTTTCAACCATTGATAAAACTCACTAAGCTCATCTTCAATCATATGCTCGATTTTTGCAGCTTCAGTACGACGCATTTCCAGATTGCTCTCCACGATCCCTTCCAGATCATCAATGTCATATAGGAAAACATTCTGCAATTCGCCAATAGCTGGGTCCAAATCGCGTGGAACCGCGATATCAATCATAAACAAAGGACGAGACTGACGACGTTTCATACTGGCTTCGACACGATTGCGATCCAGAATATACCCTTGAGCACCAGTCGAGCTAATCACAATATCCACATCCGCCAACCGATTCATGCCTTCCTCCATCGTAACTGGAGTTCCGTTAAACTTGGAGGCCAGATCCTCGGCGCGGGACAAAGTTCGATTTGCTACAATAACCTCGGCAGCTCCGCCGCTGTACAAATGCTTAACGGTAAGCTCGCTCATTTTACCAGCACCGAGAATCAGTACCTTTTTATCCGTAAACATCCCGAAAATCCGTTTGCCCAACTCAACGGCTGCATAGCTAACAGATACGGCGCTTTCTCCAATAGACGTCTCCGAATGGGCACGCTTGCCCAATGTGACGGCCTGCTTAAACAACATATTAAACCACGTTGCTGTAATTTTCTGAGATTGAGCCTGAAGAAAGGCATTCTTTACCTGTCCCAAAATTTGTGTTTCTCCGATGACCATAGAATCCAGACCACAAGTCACGCGGAACAAATGTCGAATTGCCTGCTCGTCCTCATATATATATAAATGTTGTGTAAACTGATCACGAGGAATACCAAACCATTGTTCCATAAAACTGCGTATAAAATAACCGCACATGTGAAGGCGGTCCACCACAACATATATTTCAGTCCGATTGCAGGTTGCGACAACTACGCCCTCCAACACACTTTTGGTAAGTTTGAGTTGTTCCAGCGCTTTTGGCAAATCCTGTTCTGCAAATGTAAACCGTTCTCTGACTTCCACAGGCGCCGTACGATAATTCAACCCAACAACGACGATGTGCATTGTAAAATTCACCTGCCTAAACTGTAATAAGAATACTCACTGTTATCATAAACTATGTTAATTATATCACAGAAGTCCGAATCCCCTTCGGCTGTTTTATGAATTGTTTATGAAAATTGGATGGCTTTCATAAACATCCAGCACGTTTTGTATGATTTAGTTTAGTGTAAACCACTTTTAAAACAAATAACCATGGAAATGTTCCATGGTTATGATATAGGACGCACACGGCTCCATAAAGGAGATTTACACCAACTCAGCCAGCTTGCACTCCGGGGATTCCACCTGAAGTTCTCCCAAGCCGCGAATCAGCTTCTTCGCATATGTTTTTTTCGGTTTTAGAACGGATACCAGGTAATCAATAGCTAACTGCGGATCAACAGTCTCACCGCAAGTATAACAATCAATAGCGGCAAACCCTCTCTCAGGATACGTATGAATAGAGAGATGACTCTCCGACAACAGTACAAGCACGGTAGCTCCCTGTGGTTCGAATTGCTTGGATTGAACGGACATCACCGTTGCTCCGCAAGCTTCAGCAGCTTCAACTAATTGAGCCTCCAGAAACTGCGCATCATTCAGTAATTCAAACTCAACACCCCAAGTATCTACGGCAACGTGTCTTCCGAAAGTTGAGTATTCCAATTCCATCTTTCGGTTCCCCCTTCCTAGGAATAAAATGTTTGAAAAAAATTTCATCCGCTAGGACCTACGTCATTCACTTCCCGAGGGATAACCTCTCGCAACATTCAATGTCCTGAGTGAATCCTGGTTCCTATATTCATTTTCAACGAGATTAAAAATAACATCTATGTGCAGCAAATGCAATCATTTTTTTGGAATAAAAAAGCCCCTTTCGGTAAAGAAAGGGACTACACTGTATAACAATTCATTCCATATATTCAGCCTCTTAAGCTTCCAAGGCAAATAATTTGGAGCAACTCATCCGAAGCTTGTGGTCAATCTGTTCCAGCTCAGAGAAAGTACGCGCCAGATTCCGCTCATCAAGTAACGAATTAATGAGATTGTATACATCTGCTATTTCCTTTTCGACGTTCTGATGTTGAAAAAGCTGTTGCAGCTCTTGCACTGTATTTCTATATTCAAACACCAACCTGGAGCCTTCTGCATCCTTTTCCATAATTTTGCGAACCGCACCTTCATTATAAAAATACACCATAGTGAATCCTTGATACATGCGGTAAACAATACCTTCACCCTTAAAACGAACAAATAGTTGGCGTATAAACAGGGTTAGCTGTGGATGAACTAAGCGGCAAGTTAATTCACAGACAAACGCTCCCTCTTTGGCTTCAAAAAATAAATGAACTTCCTCACCTGCAATATGCTCCAGAACGATTTCCTGTCTTCCGTTATCCAGAACTTTAATGCGGTAATGCACCTGAGGATCATTCACTGCCTGTAAAAATTCGTCCATTTGGGTTTCTGACAAGGTCAAAGTGGTTTTTACATACTCTGTGGCTAACCGCTGTGCCATACCAATCTCCTCAATTCTTTCCTCAATCCTGTAGTGTAAGCTTTATGCTTTATTATACATCAGACCCGCAGCGCTTTCTTGCGCATCAAATCATAAATATCCGGCATTCATCGGAAATAAACGAAAAATAACGGAGTCGCAGCTGCATTATCCACCATATGCTCACTTTTATGCTTAAATCCCACGATTTCCTTTGTTTATTATATATTATTCCTACCCATTTAATAAGTTTAATGTTTTTAATCCAACATCACGAAAAAAAGGCGTCCTTCAGGACGCCCCTAACCTTACAATTCCGTCTGCTCTTCGTCGTCATTCTCGATATAGCTGGAGATGACCGACCACAGCTCTTCCTTGCCCATGCCTTCTTCGGATGAAAAGGGGATAAACAAACCCCCGGGAAGTATTCCGAGTTCCTGCTTGATTACCTTATAGTGCTTTTCTCGCCGTGTTTTAGGGATTTTATCTGCTTTTGTGCCTACAACACAGACCGGAAGCCCATTATGACGCAACCAGTCGTACATCATGATATCATCCTTGGAGGGTGGGTGGCGCAAATCTACCATTTGAAGCACCAGTTTAAGCGGCTCACGTTCCAGCAAATAAGACTCAATCATCTGCCCCCAAGCCTTGCGAGACGTTTTGGATACCTTAGCATAACCGTAACCGGGAAAATCCACAAAATAGAGCTCATCATTGATCCGGTAATAATTGAGTTGCTGGGTTTTACCTGGCGTTGAACTGGTACGCGCCAAATTTTTACGGTTAATCATCCGATTAATCAGTGATGATTTTCCAACATTGGAGCGCCCCGCCAGAGCAATCTCTGGCAAAGCGTCCACAGGAAACTGATCCGGGCCAACCGCACTTATTATAAATTCTGCTTTTGTTACTTTCATTGTGTCTTTAATTCCTCTCTAATGTACCCTTGCCTGCTCAACCAAAGCATGCTTTAACACCTGATCCATATGGGCAACGGGGACAAATTCAACATCCTGCCGGATACTGTCGGGAATATCCTTCAAATCCCGTTCATTATCTTTGGGAAGCAGAATTTTTTTGTAGCCTGCCCGATGGGCAGCCAGCGACTTTTCTTTCAAACCGCCAATCGGCAATACGCGACCGCGCAAGGTAATTTCGCCCGTCATCGCTACATCCTTGGATACATGACGGTTGGTTAAAGCCGAAATTAATGCGGTAGCAATCGTAATTCCGGCAGATGGGCCATCCTTTGGTATCGCTCCCTCAGGAATATGAATGTGGATATCATTTTTCTCATAGAAGTCCAGTTCAATGCCCAGATCGACTGCCTTGGAACGAGTGTAGCTGAATGCCGCCTGCGCGGATTCTTTCATAACGTCTCCCAGTTTACCCGTAAGAATCAGTTTCCCGCTACCAGGCACGACCGTCACTTCAATCATCAGTGTTTCACCACCGACCTCGGTCCATGCCAAGCCTGTAACCGTACCGATCTGATCCTCCAGTTCTGCTACACCGTAACGGAATTTGGCGATACCCAAATAATCTTTCAAATTATCCGGTGTGATTTGAATCGGTCCTTCACCACCGGAAACAACTGACTTCGCTGCCTTGCGACACAGAGAAGCCATTTGCTGTTCAAGATTTCGCACACCGGATTCACGGGTATATTCGCGAATGACACGCAGCAGCGTATCCTCCCCAATAACCAATTGTTCCTCTCCCAAGCCATGCTCTCTCTTCTGCTTAGGCAATAGATATCGATTGGCGATTTCCAGCTTCTCCAGTTCGGTGTAGCCGGGAATATAGAGCGTCTCCATACGATCCATCAGCGGACGTGGGATATTATGTGCAGCATTGGCTGTCGTAACAAACATCACGCTGGACAGATCAAACGGCAACTCAACAAAATGGTCACTGAACGTGTTGTTTTGCTCAGGATCGAGCACTTCGAGCAATGCCGCCGATGGATCGCCCCGGAAGTCGGAGGCCATTTTATCAATCTCATCCAGCAAAAAGACTGGATTAGATGTTCCTGCGGTCTTCATTCCCTGAATAATCCGACCCGGCATCGCGCCAACATAAGTCCGGCGGTGACCACGGATTTCCGCTTCATCCCGCACACCTCCGAGAGAGATGCGAACAAATTCCCGACCCATGGATTTGGCAATCGAGCGAGCCAGCGAGGTCTTGCCGACTCCTGGCGGACCTACGAGACACAGAATGGGTCCCTTAATGGTCTTCACCAGTTTGCGCACGGCCAAATACTCCAACACCCGCTCCTTGGGCTTATCCAGCCCGTAATGGTCGTTATCGAGTATTTCTTCTGCTTTGACAATATCAAGATCATCATCGGTAAACTTGTTCCACGGCAAGCTTAACAGCCAATCGACATAATTGCGGATGACACCACCCTCGGCAGAGCTTGCCGGCATTTTTTCCAGACGGTCAATTTCCTTTTCGACCTTCTCCTTCACCGGAACCGGCAACTCTTGTTCACTTAGCTGGTTGCGTAGTTCTTCAACTTCTCCTGCGCGACCTTCCTTCTCACCAAGTTCCTTCTGAATCGCCTTCATTTGTTCACGCAGATAATACTCCTTCTGCGTCTTTTCCATCTGCTTCTTCACACGCTGGTTGATTTTACGTTCCAGCTCCAGCACTTCACGCTCATTGTTTAAAATATCTAGAAGCTTCTCCAGACGCTGAGTTACGTCGATCGTCTCCAATATATCCTGCTTTTCCTTAATTTTGAGCGTCAAATGGCTTGTGATCACATCAGCCAGGCGTCCTGGCTCCTCAATATCAGATACCGCAGCGAGAGTCTCCGGTGTTACCTTTTTGGACAAATTGATATAATGCTCGAACTGAGTTAATACAGTGCGCATAAGCGCATCCGTTTCAGGCTGCACATTTTCTGCCTCGTGCAGTTCCTTCGCCATTACCTCGTAATATTCTTCATTGTCCGTATATTGAATAATCTCAGCACGTTCCAGCCCTTCCACCAATACTCGAATGGTTCCGTTGGGAAGCTTGAGCATTTGGCGTACTTTGGCTACCGTGCCGACTCGAAAAATATCCTCTTGTGTGGGTTCTTCAATATTAACTTCTGATTGAGAACACAGGAGAATCAAATTGTCTTCAACCATCGCTTTTTCCAAAGCCTTGACCGATTTTTCCCGGCCCACATCGAGATGTAGAACCATGCTCGGGTAAACCAGAAGTCCTCTTAAAGGCAGCAAAGGAAAACGACGACCTTTTGTCTTGGTGGGTCCCATCGCTTTCGCACCTCCAGTGATTCTCAGGTTCCGGATTTTACAATCCTCACGTTGCTATCTTTCATATTTTATCAAATGTTTTATAAAAAAACCAATGAAAGACTAGTTCATTAGCAAGATCCCGTATCTGAAATCGTCCCATTATGTGTTCCATCTGCCTGTAACAAGGAGGATTGAGATGGGCGAAAAGTCTCAATTGGCGCATGTACAGGCGCATCCGTGGTCATCTCTTCTCCAAACACATGACGGAACACTTCGGTAACCGACTGTACAGGGATGACTTTTAGTCCCTCAATGCTGTCAAATAGAGCTTGCCAGTTATCCTGCGGAATGATCACTTTTTTGGCACCAGCCTGAAAAGCAGCTTCGACCTTGGCTAATACGCCACCAATCGGCTTGACTCGACCATGGATGCTAATCTCGCCAGTCATGGCAATTTCATGATCCACCGGAATTCCCCGCATCGCGGAGGCAATAGCTGTTGCCATCGCAATCCCTGCCGACGGACCATCTACTGGCGTCCCCCCGGGAAAATTGATATGCAGATCGTAATTGGACGGGGACAAACCGAGCGTACGCAAAACAGTCAGAACATTTTCCACAGAGCCTTTAGCCATGCTCTTACGACGCAGTGTACGGGAGTTACCTCCGATCTCTTCTTCATCCACAACACCCGTAATATTATAGCTTCCCTTTCCTTCAGGAACCGGAACCGCAGTAACCTCAATTTCCAGCAGCATGCCCATGTTCGGACCGTATACAGCTAATCCGTTAACGAATCCGATTTGCGGCAAGCCCGGTATTTTTCGATCAGGACGAGGTTGAATTTGGCTGCTACCCGCTACCCATTCTACATCCGAAGCATCGAGTCGTTCCCTTTTCTCGGTAAGCGCCAAACCAGCAGCAAGCTGGATCATATTGACTGCCTCCCGGCCGTTGGTCGCATAACGCTGTACAACCTCAACTGCCTCTGGACAAGGACCAAAGCCCAACTTGTGTACAGCATCTTCAGCAATACGAGCAATCTCCTGAGGTTGCAGGGCACGGAAATAAATTTCCATACACCGGGATCGAATAGCAGGTGGCAGCTCATGCGGCGAACGGGTCGTCGCACCTACCAAACGGAAATCCGCAGGCAAACCATTTTGGAAAATATCGTGAATGTAAGCAGGCGTATGCGAGTCTTCTGAATTGTAATATGCACTTTCCAAAAATACCTTTCGATCCTCCAGCACTTTCAACAGCTTATTCATCTGCGTTGGATGCAGCTCGCCAATCTCATCAATGAACAGCATCCCTCCATGAGCCTTCGTTACAGCTCCGGGTTTAGGTTGAGGGATACCCGCTACACCCATCGCTCCTGCCCCTTGATAGATTGGATCATGTACTGAACCAATTAACGGGTCCGCAATACCACGTTCGTCAAAACGGGCCGTTGTGGCATCAATCTCCGTGAATTTAGCATCCCCCTTGAACGGGGAGGACTGATTCTTCTTAGCCTCTTCCAGCACCACACGTGCTGCAGCCGTTTTCCCTACACCAGGAGGGCCATAAATAATGACATGCTGCGGATTTGCACTGCATAACGCCGCTTTGAGCACTCGCAGACCGTCCTTCTGACCGACGATATCCTGTAACGTGGCAGGTCGCGTGCGTTCAGCCAGCGGCTTAGTAAGTGAAATAGAGCGCAATTTGCGCAACTTATCCAATTCCTTCCTAGATTCCCGATCCACCGCACTACGGTTCGTTTTCTGGCTCCGCAGAAGATTCCAGAAATACAGACCAATGACAATCCCGAAAAACATTTGCACCAATAACAATATCATAGTCAAGTCCATCGTATTTCCTCCGTTTCTCATCTCAGCAATTTGAAAATGCTGTTCTATGAAAGACAGTATTTCCTTTTCCACGAGAGCTAAACGGCTGTCTTTCAAAAGATCAGAGAGAAATACAAAAACGCCGCGAAAAACAGTTCTGTAGCAGAGCTGCTCTCCACGGCGCTTATACAATGACCATAGTTTATGATTATACCTGTTTTAAAATAACCGCTTTTGCCTACACCTTCTCGGCAGTGTGACGCTCTTCACGTCCCGGTATTTTACCTGTTTCCTCATAAGCCTTGACGATGATATCAATTTCTTTTTTCAATTCGTCAACCATTTCAGCCTCAGGGACTTTGCGAATCATCTTTCCATAACGGAACAATAGACCTTCTCCACGTGCTCCGGCAATTCCGATATCAGCTTCCTTCGCTTCACCCGGACCGTTAACTGCACACCCCAGTACGGATACTTTAATCGGCACCTTGAGTTTTGCAATGTAATCCTCTACTTCGTTCGCAATAGAGAACAGATCAATATCCAGACGCCCGCAAGTCGGACAAGAAATCAATGTAGCTGCATTCGTGATCAACCCAAACGTTTTGAGCAACTCCCGTGCTACCTTCACTTCTTCGACCGGATCGGCACTTAGTGAGATACGCATGGTGGACCCGATACCAGCTGCCAACAGTGCTCCCATACCCGCTGCGCTTTTAACCGTTCCAGTAAAGAGTGTACCGGCTTCGGTGATGCCCAAATGGAGGGGATACTTAATAATTTCAGCTGCCTTCGTGTAAGCCGCAATCGCCATTGGAACGTCAGAAGCCTTCAGTGATACGATAATATCATGGAAATCAAGCTCTTCGAGTATCCCGATATGGTACAGTGCACTTTCTACCATCGCTTCTGGCGTCGGGTAGCCATACTTATCCAGTAAATGCTGTTCCAATGATCCGGCGTTCACACCAATCCGAATCGGAATCCCTTTTTCTTTACACGCCTTAACGACTGCTTCCACTTTTTCACGTCGTCCAATGTTGCCTGGGTTAATACGAACCTTGTCAATCCCATTTTCAATCGCCAGTAGAGCCAGCTTGTGATTAAAGTGAATATCTGCAACCAGCGGAATATGAATCCGCTTCTTAATTTCCTTAATAGCTGCGGCAGCTTCCTCATTGTTGACGGTAACCCGCACTATCTGACATCCGGCTTCTTCCAAGCGAAGAATCTCAGCTACTGTAGCTTCCACATCTGCCGTTTTGGTTGTACACATGCTTTGGATGATGACTTCATTGCTGCCGCCAATCGTCAGATTCCCGACTTTAACGGGACGTGTGTCTTGTCTTAAGAACATGTACTTTTCTCTCCCATTAACGCCAAACCTCCACCCCATAAAACCTCATACGGGTTTAGTGAAGTGGAGATCTGGCTTCTCATATTGTAGAGATCGCGAAGTATCAATCCTTAGGCGCTCTCTTCTTGTTTTTTATCCTTATCTGTACCACCGAGTTCCGGTGCGATTTTATCTTTTACTACCTGCTCGTTGATGACGCAAGTCGTCACATCATCACGGGAAGGAACTTCGTACATAACGTCGAGCATAATACCTTCGATGATTGCACGAAGGCCACGGGCACCCGTGTTACGCTTGATCGCCTCACGAGCAATGGCTTCCAGAGCATCTTGCTTAAATTCCAGCTGCACATTGTCCAGTTCCAGCATCTTCTGATATTGCTTGGTCAAGGCATTTTTTGGTTCAGACAAAATACGAACCAATGTCTTCTCATCAAGCGGCTCCAGCGTAGAAATAACTGGCAAACGTCCTACGAATTCCGGAATCAGACCGAATTTCAGCAGATCCTCTG
The DNA here is from genome assembly GCF_011800655.1 of Paenibacillus sp. EKM10P. Lineage (NCBI taxonomy): Bacteria > Bacillati > Bacillota > Bacilli > Caryophanales > Paenibacillaceae > Paenibacillus > Paenibacillus sp. EKM10P. The sequence goes on from NZ_JAALET010000012.1 coordinate 45,635, forward strand.
GCAATACCATGGAGGTATATTCGCCTGGTTTCAGATCTTTTTGTTCACTAGTCGCGTTAAAGCCGATGACCTTCTTACCGATACGACGTTTGATCATTTGCTCCAGACCATCAAAGGCACCACCGCAAATGAACAGGATATTCGTGGTATCAATTTGAATGAATTCTTGATGTGGATGCTTACGACCACCTTGCGGAGGTACAGAAGCAACTGTGCCTTCCAAAATTTTAAGCAACGCTTGCTGTACACCTTCACCCGATACGTCACGCGTAATGGACGGGTTTTCGGATTTGCGGGCTACTTTATCAATTTCGTCAATATAGATAATGCCGCGCTCGGCTTTTTCTACATCATAATCGGCAGCTTGAATCAGTTTCAGCAAAATGTTTTCAACGTCTTCACCCACATAACCAGCTTCCGTAAGGGAAGTGGCATCTGCGATTGCAAATGGGACGTTCAAAATTTTAGCCATGGTTTGCGCAAGTAACGTTTTACCCGAACCTGTAGGTCCAAGCATCAGAATGTTACTTTTTTGCAATTCCACATCATCAATTTTGTTTTGTGTATTAATACGTTTGTAGTGATTATATACCGCAACAGACAATGATTTTTTCGCTTGATCCTGACCAATAACATATTGGTCCAGAATTTCACGGATTTGCATTGGTTTTGGAATGTCTTTTAGATCTACTTCTTCTTCATGACCCAATTCTTCCTCCACAATTTCCGTGCACAACTCGATGCATTCGTCACATATATATACGCCCGGTCCGGCAACAAGCTTGCGAACCTGATCCTGAGATTTACCGCAGAAAGAACATTTTAATTGTCCTTTTTCATCATTAAATTTAAACATAGAGCCACCCCTTTACAGATTAATCGGTTTAGACAGCACCTGGTCAATGATACCGTATGCTTTCGCCTCTTCCGCTTCCATGAAGAAATCCCGGTCAGTATCACGTTCGATTTTTTCGAGGGGCTGACCTGTACGCTCCACATAGATTTGATTCAGCTTGGCACGTGTTTTGATAATCCAGTCCGCATGAATCAGCATGTCGGAGGCTTGCCCCTGAATGCCGCCGAGCGGCTGGTGAATCATAACTTCACTATTGGTAAGTGCATATCTCTTGCCTGGTGCACCAGCTGTGAGCAATAAAGAGCCCATACTAGCAGCCATACCTACACAAATCGTCGATACATCCGGCTTAATGAATTGCATTGTATCATATATACCCATGCCTGCAGTAACAGAACCGCCTGGCGAGTTAATGTACAAATTAATGTCCTTCTCCGGGTCTTCCGCAGAAAGGAACAATAGCTGTGCAATGACGAGATTGGCGACATCGTCATCAATCGGGCCACTTAGGAAAATGATGCGATCCTTAAGCAACCGCGAGTAAATATCGTAAGATCGTTCTCCTCGATTCGTTTGTTCCACAACCATAGGGACGAGACTCATCACGACCAACCTCTTTTCTTTATTAAAATGAACACCTGTATTCATCCGCTTCCTTAAGTCCCATTAAAACGGAAGCGGCAATCATGAAACGTGAACACCTTACAAAATATTTTAACATGTTCAGAGTCTCGTGTCATATTTGCCTGTGCTCATATATAAAATGCAGGCTATTTACAGACGTCCTGCCGAGACCTTCTCATATTTAACCATGTTTCGTATGTATGTGCAAATGTACGGTAGTGACTTATGTAAAACAGAAAACACCATTCACAGCGCTTTCCATAAACGACTAAAATTTGGATTGTCTAAGGTAAAAATAAGGCACGTAACTTTCACTACGTGCCTTATCCTTATCTAATTACTACGTTGCAGCCTGTTACAGCATACACCGTATATTTTATCGTTTAAATTACTCAGCAGCTGCAGCTGGCGCTTCAACTTTTTTGCTGTTTTCAACCAGCAAAGCGATTGTTTTGCGCAGTGAGATCTCTTCTTTCAAGTTAGCGAACGAGCCGTTACTTTCCAGAATGCTGCGGATCTCTTCTACAGAACGTTTGTAAGCATCAGCCATGTTTTGCAGCTCTTCATTAATTTCCGCTTCGGAAACTTCGATGTTTTCTGCTTTAGCCACTTGCTCCAGCACGAGGTTGTTGCGTACGCGCTTCTCAGCATCAGCTTTCATTTGCTCTTCCAGGTCTTCTTTGCTTTGACCGGAGAAGCCGAGGAACATTTCAAGATTCATGCCTTGGCTGCGCAGACGGTTGTCGAAATCGCGAACCATGTTTTGCACTTCACTCTTAACCATTGCCTCAGGAATGTCGATTGTTGCATTTTCAGCAACTTTCTCCACTACAGCGCCCTCACGAGCTGCTTTAGCTTCGTTTTCTTTGCGTTCCAGCAATTGCTTTTTCAAGTCTTCCTTGAATTCAGCAAGTGTGTCAAATTCACTTACATCTTTAGCAAATTCATCGTCCAATTCAGGAAGAACTTTGCGTTTCAGTTCATGAACTTTCACTTTAAATACAGCTTGTTTACCAGCGAGGTCAGCAGAATGGTAGTTCTCAGGGAACGTTACTTCAACGTCCTTGGAATCACCAGTGTGCAAACCAATCACTTGATCTTCAAAGCCTGGGATGAAGGTATTGGAACCCAGTTCCAGAGAATACTTCTCAGCTTGTCCACCTTCGAACTGTACACCGTCTACGGAACCGTCGAAGTCAATGATAGCTGTATCGCCGGATTGAGCAGCATCTTCATCAACGACAACCAATTCAGCATGACGTTGTTGCAGGCGCTCCAGCTCTTGAGCCAATTCTTCGTCGCTTACTTCGATTTTGCTTACAGGCACTTCTACGCCTTTGTAATCGCCCAAAGTTACTTCAGGTTTAACAGTAACTTTTGCTTTGAATTTGAAAGTTTCGCCTTTAGCAAATTGATCAATTTCAACATCTGGGCTATCTACTGGGAAGATGTCTGTTTGCTCTACAGCTTGGCTGTATGCTTCTGGCAACAGGAAGTCAATTGCATCCTGGTACAGACTTTCAATGCCATAACGTTTTTCAAAGATAGGACGTGGCACTTTACCTTTACGGAATCCTGGTACGCTTACTTGTTTAACCACTTTATTAAAAGCTTTGTCGAGTGCAGCGGCTACACGATCCGCGTCTACCTCAACTTCAAGAACCCCAAGGTTCTTCTCTATTTTCTCCCAAGTTGCTTTCATTTTATGCTTTCCCCTCCAACAAAATCTTCACTTAGTTTTCATTACAATCAACGCACACAAAATAACCACTATAGTATATCTAACATTACTGTCTTTTTCAAGAGCAGCCCTTGAATGCTTTAACAGGTAAACGTTTCCGGTCATTAAGGAGTGTTCATTCCCGCCGCTACGAATAATCGCATCGACCGATATGCTTGCTCAAAACGGAAGCGCAGTGCATCTGTAATGCCATATATAGCGCGGGTTTCTTCTTCATTGTTGTTCCCGTTCAAACTTTCCGAAACGGTCTGATGGAGTGCTGCTGCCCAAATATCCGGCATTCCGTCCTCCTCTATCAACATTGATCTATAATCTTTAGTACCGTACACGGCCATCACAAACTGTGACCACAGCTCCTGTGCAAAATAGAATAGTGTGGGCTCATGCACTTCAGTCTGGTCGGCTACCCGTTCCAAAATACGCATAATCGCCTCTGGAAACTCATCAGGCTGTAACGGAACCGTTTCAATATCGATTTCCGTCTGTTCATCACCCCGTCTGATTTCTATCGTTCCTTCCATTCCGCGGCGTCTCAATGTCTGTAGAACACGGAATTGGAGAAGAGGATGGATTTCCCGTTCAGTAATCCAGCGAAGCAAAGCATCGTCGATCTCCGGCAGTTCCAAGTAGGATAGCTGTTCCAAAGCTAGAATCGTCTGTTCGGATAACGGTTGATCCATAGCCATCTGCAAAAGCTTGTTACCGTAGCCTGCATCCTGTTCCTGCTTAAAACGTGCATGACGGCGAGCCAACTCAACTTCACTGACTTCGTCTTCTTCCACACTGTCCGTTACCGCTCCGCTGTCAGCATACTGTGGAAATGCAGCTTCCAACCATTGTGATAGAGCGTTCCATTCATCGTATTGTTTCTGCTCCTGTCCCTGACACTGCATCAAAAAGCGCAGCATCGCCATCGCCTCTCCGTAACGTTCGTTTTCAAGCATCACCGTAAGTTGAATTTGATAGTAGTCCAGTGTCTTCGGAAACAATACGATATTATTTTCTTTTGTCGTCACCTTGGAGTCCTTTATTTTCAAGGCACCCCCTCTCCTCCGCAAGCTAAGTATTTGTAGATTATATGAGAAACAGCAGCCGAAGTTCAACCACTCGTCTTCAACATATTCACCTGTATTCTAACATACCCTTTTATAAGGCAAAAAAAACGATGTGTAGTCTGAATTTATGTGGTGTAGAGCCCGAATAAGCGATATATGTAAAATAAGACTTGAATCTTTTTCATCCATATGATATATTAATATTCGCTTGAATTTTATGTCCCAGTAGCTCAGCTGGATAGAGCAACGGCCTTCTAAGCCGTCGGTCGGGGGTTCGAATCCCTCCTGGGACGTATAGCCGAAGCTTCCTATTTAGGAAGCTTTTTTTATTTTCCAGCGAAATAGGACCCACCGTGAACGTTGGAGCCCAGCATCGTATTACAACCTATTAATGTAGAAAAGGCTGTTTCCGTAGCGCTGTTCGAGCGCTTGTCTGGGACAGCCTTTTAATCGAGGATATACCCATTACACCGCTTGACTGCGTGGAGTAGTAAGGAGTTTAATCAAATGAAATTAATATCTTGGAATGTAAATGGCTTAAGAGCCTGTGTAACCAAAGGATTCTATACTTATCTAAAAGAAACGAATGCCGATATTTTTTGCGTACAGGAAACGAAGCTTCAAGAAGGACAAATCCTCATGGAGAACATGGAGGAATACATGCAATACTGGAATTATGCTGAGAAAAAAGGGTATTCTGGCACAGCTATTTTCACCAAAATCAAGCCGCTCTCTGTGCATTATGGACTCGAAGAAAATGAAGAACCGGAGGGTCGAACCCTTACGCTGGAATTTGAAAAATTTTATCTTGTCAATGTGTACACACCGAATACCAAACGGGATTTATCCCGATTGCCATACAGGCTCGAATGGGAAGACCGTTTTCGCAACTATCTGCAACAACTAGACACTCTGAAGCCTGTCATCATTTGCGGAGACTTGAACGTGGCTCATCAGGAGATCGATCTCAAAAATGCCAAAGCCAACTACGGAAATGCTGGCTTCACGCCCGAGGAACGAGACCGCATGTCACAGCTGCTCAACGCTGGATTTATAGACACCTTCAGATATTTTTATCCTGATCGAACGGATGTTTATTCCTGGTGGTCCTATATGCCAAAGGTGAGAGAACGGAATATCGGCTGGCGGATTGATTACTTCCTCGTCTCGGAGCGGCTTCGTCCGCTTTTAATAGATGCGAGTATTGATTGCCATATTACAGGCAGTGACCACTGCCCTGTTATATTGGATTTGCAAGATATTTCCGCATAATTCGCACTAATACAAGAGTCTAAAGTTTTAAAAGCCGTCATGCTCCGTTTGGCAGCATGACGGCTTAAATGAATTAAAGCGATCTCTCCAGATGCACCTCGATACGAGAAACCAGCCGGTCTCTCACATCCTGCGCCTCTTTTGGGTCTAATACAGCCTGGTTTATTGTCTTCTGTTCCTCATTGCTATAATGCAGTATATACTGTTTCACTATGCAGTCCGGCGCGTAAGTATCCATGCGACTTGTATTATAATACGTCACCTGGCAGCTTCCGAGAAAGCAGAAGGTTAACTCACCTGTAGCTGTGAACAGCCAGCCTGGCAACTTGGGCTCCAGCTTCAAGGTAAGCCCCCTAGAATCATAGCCAAATGGCTGCCCGCCTGTCATCATCCATAGCCACATATGAATAAATTCTGCCGTTGATCCACTCAGCCTCGCAATATATCCCGTTCCATGCAAACTTGCATCAGGATTAGCACTGCTAGCAATAAAGGAACTGTTTTCCAGCGTACTTCTTCCATAGATCGCAGCGTCCATAAAAGGGGGTAGCGCTTTTTGGATGTCTGCAAAAAATTCAGTGTATAGACCCACCTTTAAACACTCAAGTAAATATTTATATTCCATATGCATAAATATCGATTCATTTTCCAGCCACCCTGGCGTGAAAGCTCTGGAACGACCAAGTTCAAACGGCTGTCCCGCCAGACTCTCATTCACCTTATACATACCCAGCTTTTTGTCGTAAAGCTCGCTCTGTCTGATAAGTCGATACAGCTTGCGCCCATTTATAATGTCGCCAGTTACTTTCATAGCCCGGGTTGGCCCTTCTAGGAAGAACGGTATATCCTTGCGTTTAAAGGAATGTATATTTACAAACACCCCCCCGTTCTCATCCTCCTGTACCTCGAATTCTTTGGCTTCATAATAAAAGAAGGTTGGGTATATCCCCTTTCCTATACGCAGAGCCTTATCCATCCCCTCTTGAATCTTACGTTCAGCCCGCTGCAAAAACACCAGCACATCAGCAAAGGATAATGCTGCTTCGGTCCCTTCAAATCCAAAACGAACCGTTTCGCGATATGCTTCTCTAGCATCCGAAATCCGTGACCAGAAGCCATGATCGGCACTACCATTCCCAGGCTCCGCATCATTAAAATCGTGGTAGTACTCTTCAACTGCGAGCCCTAATTCTTGGATCAACCTGGCGACCTCTAGCGGTAGTCTCAGCACAAAGTCTGCCGAAAGCTTCATCTGTGCATGTATTAAAAATCTTACGAGTCGCTGTAACTCGCATAGCTCACTAAAGCCCGAAGCAAACAGCCCCGGAAGTCCGTTCATGGAATCATTCCATCCTGGTTTCCCCGCCTCCATCTCAATTCCCAAGCCTTCTGGATCTAATGTAGACAGCTTGATGGCAGCCAAGGACAGCAGCTTCTCGTACAAATTGGACTTGTAAATCTCTCCGTTGCCTCGTCCGGTTCGAACCCAGTGAACATCACGACTCCGCATGTGAAGTTGAGCTTTCTTCTCCTTGCTTTCTACAACCGCTCCGTACTGACGAATACGTCCATCCTTCATCTGCACGTATTTGTTTTGACGCGGCTGTACCCATGCCGGACTGTCGTAATACATGTACTCTCTTGTCGAGAGCAGGAGTTCTTCTTGTTTGTCTGGAAAGATACTTAAATAGCTTTCGATTAGATCCATATTATAAGTCCAATGGTCGATCCAGAAGCCTTCACCAAAATCAGCCTCATAGCATTGCTCGGAATGCTTGAGGGCTTCGGTCACAAATGTCTCTACCGTTTGCTTTAGTCCAATATTGTCATGAATGATGTGCTGAATCAGCTCGCCCGGGGTAAATGATGATTGAAAAAAAGTACACAAAGACGAATGGGCCGCCACTTCCACCTGTTCCAGCAACGGTTCGAGCTCTCGTATTTGAAAGCTACAGCCTTTTACAACAAGCGGGTTATAGCCGTCCGGCTGAATCAGGCTCATAAACAAACGAATATTAAAATCTCCGACGTCCGGGTTAAACCACACATCATTTCTCCGATTCTGGTTCGCATCGCGGAAATTACCATTTCCTTGAGAATAATACCCCGCCTGAAGCTTGAAAAAATTATAGTCTCGTTCCAGATCCCCATGCTTGCGCGAAAATACATGATACACAAAGGGTTGCTCCGTGCCGTTGTCCAGCAATAATGGATAACCACCACGTAACAGATTATCCAGATAGCTCTGACGACAGTATTCGTCAAACAACGGAATGGATGTCTGCGTGGCCATTCCATCCGTCAACTCTTCAACTAACGTTCTAGCTTCCTTCGCCTTTTGATCGATATAAGACATCGTTGCAATTTCTGTAATCCGTTTATTGATCAATTGAATATCATTCACATGCCCGATGACCGAACAATGATTTACAGTTGTACCTGCCGCCAATCGTGCCGCATAACCGCTAAACCCACAAGGCACTTTATTCGTCGTCACTGGCTGCTGTGAAATCAGGTCTTCGACACGTGTATGGATAAAGCAGTCAGGGAAGGTCAGGGACGTATTTTCACCAAATATAATGGATGGATCGACAATGGGACGTACTAGTCTGGCCTTGCCATCCTGCTCCACAAAGCTATACATAAAATGTCCCGCCTCAATCTGATGGACCTCACTTGTATCCGCTGTACTTCCACGTACCTTATAGTAAGGTATGCTGTTATTGAGGTTATACACATCCATCCAGCTTTTCAGTGTATATCCAAGCTCCTTGTAAGCCGTATTGTCAATACCGAAGGGCAGCACAGCCGGCATGCCGTCCAGCACCTCCAGCTCAAGTTCTTGATCGGAATGATTGACAATCTCAACCTTGCGCACCAAAGCAGCGTAGCTTTCATGAGGAAGCGTAAAATATTGCACACGCACCTCCAGCCCTATATCTGGATGAGAGCTATTAATTTCCAGCATATGGCGGGATATTAACATTTTTTGTTGCTCATGCTCTAAAGGACGCACAGCCGAAAACGGCTCCATATAGCTCCACTCATCCTGCCTTTTTACCTTTAAAAAGGTACGGAAGCCATGGATCGGTACGAGGCTATAGCTGCGGTTAGCCGGAAAAAATTCCATAATCGCTCCATTTTTATCCTCCACACCAAAGCTCGCAATTCCTTGTCCACGATTAACATAATACGCCCACAGGGGAATCCCCTGAACACCAGCAATGCCGGGCAAGAAACTGGAAAAGGGCTTGGCATGCGCAAAATTTTCAATCACAAAACGTCCTTGATTGTCAAAATAATACGGCTGCATCGTATCCCCCTTTTCTATTTAAAACCCGTTCTTTGCCATCATTTGCTTGAACCACAGCGCACTTTGTTTGGGAGTCCGTTCCTGTGTCTCATAATTGATATGCACAATGCCAAAACGCTTGCTGTAGCCCCAGGCCCATTCAAAGTTATCAAGGAAAGACCAGACAAAATAACCCTTGAGTTGGCCTCCCTCTCTAATGAAGCGATGACAGGCCTTTAAATGTTCTTCAATATAGCGCTGACGCCCGGTATCCTCAATCTGTCCATTTACCAGTTCATCCCTCATCGCTGCTCCATTTTCCGTAATCAGAATGGGCAAGCCCTTGCTAAAATCCTTCTCAATACGTGTCAGCAGCTTATAAAAAGATTCAGGGTGAATCTCCCATCCCATGTCCGTTACTGGCTCCTCCATGTGAACCTGCTCTACTTGCAGCAACGAAGCGTCGTTCGTTGATCGAATGATGCTGCGGGAATAATAGTTAATGCCCAAAAAATCCCCCGGTTGCTGAATCAGCTCCATATCACCAGGCTGTACAAAATCCAATCCATTCAGATACGTTCCGTACCATTCCACCATATCTTCAGGATACTTTCCGTTAAACAATGGCTCCGCAAACCAACGATTAATAAAGCCATCTCTTCTGATGGCAGCGGCCACGTCCTCGGGTCGCTCGGAAGCCGCATCCACATGTTCCATGTTCAACGTAATGCCAATCTTACCCGTTAACCCTTTCTCCTTGTGCAAATTGCTGGCAATCCCATGACACATTAGAATATGATGGGCGGCAGTAAAGGCTTCCCTCCAGTCCTCATGGCCAGGGGCATGCTCTCCTGTACCATAGCCCAAAATAGAGGCGCAATAAGGCTCATTGATCGTATTCCACCAGTTTATCCGCTCGCCGAATCGATCCATGATTACAGAGGCATACGTTTTAAAATGTTGGATAGTCTCTCGCTGTGTCCATCCACCCTCGTCCTCAATCCACTGTGGTAGATCCCAATGATACAACGTCAGCATCGGAATCAGCCCCGCCGACTCTATTTCATCTAGAAGATGCTCATAGAACAGTAGCCCCTGTTCGTTAACCACACCAGGCGCGGGCATAATGCGCGGCCAAGCCACAGAAAAACGATAATGTAAAAAACCAAGCTGTTTCATTAATTGCACGTCTTCTTTAAAGTGGTGAAAATGATCACATGCTACATCTCCACAGTCCCCTCCGATTACCTTCCCGGGGATTTGACAAAAAGCATCCCAAATGGAGGGCGTTCTGCCGCCCTCAGCTGTACCCCCTTCAATTTGATAAGAAGAGGTTGAAGTTCCCCACATAAACGTGGCAGGAAATATAAAGGTATTCTCGCTCATACTCGGTACCGTCCTTTCAGGAATCAAGACTTCACAGCTCCAGCCATTGCACCGCCGACAATAAAGCGCTGGAGGAAAATATACAAAATAACCAGCGGTAGTGTAACAATCAAGATACCGCAAGCAAGCAGCGGCCAGTTGTTCATGTATTGTCCATAGAAAGAGAACAGTCCCTTGGTCACTGGCTGATAGGCGGGATCAGACAAATAAATGGTAGGACCTATAATGTCGTTCCATGCACCAATGGCTGTCAAAATGATGCCTGTCGCCAACACGGGCTTCATCAGTGGTACAAGAATCGTGAACAAATAACGTGAATAACCGCATCCGTCCATTGCAGCCGCTTCATCCAGCTCTCGGGAGACAGACTTGATATACCCCACAAACATCAGGAAAGCGATGCCGGTACCTGTCGTTTTCAGCAAAATAAAACCAAGCTGTGTATTGTACAGTCCCAGACTATTAATAAGGGCAAATTGCGGAATTAGCGGATTGGGGAGATACATGGAAATCAGGAAAAACACATAAAAGAAGGTGCTGAACTTAACATATCCCCGTGCTAGCGGAAAGGCGGCAAACACGGATATAATCAGGGTTAATAACGTAGAAACTCCTGTATACAAAATACTGTTCCACATATATTGAGAGAAATTCCCTTTATCCCAAGCATCCATGAAATTCTCCAAACGCAGACCCTTGGCTAGCGCTACAGGATCCATCAAATACTCGCTTTGCGTCTTCATCGATACATTAAAAAGGTAGAAAAGCGGGAGTACATATAACGAAAGCATGAGCAGTACGATGGTGTAGCTCACTATTTTGGCTCCTTTGCTACTGCTCATTACATTTCCACCTCTCTTCTGCGCAAGTAATAAAGTGCAATCATCGATACCGTAAACACGAATACAAACTGGATCATCGCAACTGCGGAAGCAAGACCATAATCTGATGTCCCGGAGCCAAAGGCTGTGGCATATACATCAAATGCAAGTGTCGTCGTGTTGAATTTACCCCCTGTCAGCACATAAATAATGTCAAAGGTTTGCAAGGCGCCGATAATGGACAGCAGCATATTGACGGTAAAAGACGGTGCAATCATTGGAAAGGTAATATTTTTGAACGCTTTCCATCCAGAAGCGCCGTCCATATATCCCGCTTCATATAAGTCACTAGGAATGGATTGGAGTCCAGCTAAGAAAATAGTCATCGAGTAACCCATGTACATCCAAATTTGCACAAAAATGACCAATTCAAATGCAATATCATAATCCCCAAAGAAGTTGGAGCTGGTTCCAAAAAAGTTCAGCAATGCTTGCGCAGGACCGCCAAGCGGATTGGCAAGCAACTGCCAGATCAGACCGGATACCGTTACCCCGAGCACAACGGGCAGAAAAAATACAGAACGATATAACACATCACCTTTGAGCTTTTTATTAATAAGGATAGCCATGAATAGCCCAACTGCGTTTTGGATCACAACCACCGCTACGGCAAAATATAAGGAACGGCCAATGGAAGCAATGCGATCTCCAGAATCGGAGGAGGTAAAAAAGGTCGTGTAATTCTCGAATCCGATAAAATTCCACGTCTGTCCCGGAACCCCGGTAGCATCTGTAAAGGAAAAAAGCACGGTTACCATAGAGGGTCCAAAACCAAGAAGCAAATAGAGCAGCACCGGGATACTCAGCAAAAGATAGGGCATTATCCGGGCAGCACCCTTTCCAAAGGGATACATGGGTCTCACACCTTTTCACATTATTATGGGAGCTTTGCAGTTACCATTGTGTTCATGTAAAATCTATGGATTATTTAGGGGCTGCCGCATCCCAGTCTGCTTGAGATTTCTGCGCAAGCTCCAAAGGCGTTTTTAACGGACCGGCAGGCGCCAAAAATTCCGCATGTACACTGGCTTCCTTAATGTACTGTCCAACATTCTTACGATTGATAAACAGCTGATCCCAAGAGAGCTTGAAGTTTTCCAGTGAAGGCTGGATTTCATTAACGAAATCGCTGCTTATCTTCACATCAGACTGTGTTGGCAAAAATCCAGCAGCGTTCACAAAATCCGTGTAGTTCTGTTTCTCAGAGAGCATTTCAAGCCATTTGATCGCATACTCCTTGTTTGGTGACTTTTCTAGTACCATCCAGGTCATATCATACTTGCCTGCCAGGTTTTTATTTTTGGCGGGGTCGTTACTGCCCGGAATCGGGAAATAACCAAATTTCAGCTCTGGATTGGCTGTCTGGATCGTAGTTGCATCCCACGTACCATCTGCAATCATAGCTACACGACCTGAAGCAAACAAACTTGGCAAGGTGCCATAGTCAATTCCCATAAATCCACCAATGGCATTGTTCATCAAAATTTGTGATTTTTCCAGCACCTCAAGCTGGACAGGATCAGTCAGTTTGGTCTTGCCTGTCCACAGCCCTTTGATATATTCCAGCTGATCATCATGGATAGAGGCTTGAAGTCCTTGGACTGCAAGATTAATAGGCCATACATCTTTACCGCCGAAACCAATCGGTTCTACGCCGTTATCTTTGAGCACCTTCATAACATTCACCAGTTCGTCCCATGTCGTGGGCACAGCAAGATTATATTTTTCAAAAATCTCTTTGTTATAAAACAGTCCTGTCAGGGCCACCTTCCCCATGTTCACACCATATACCTTGTCGTTATAGGTCATGGCATTTTTGACATCTGTAGGATTATAGTTTTTGATAAAAGCTTGATCTGACAGATCTGCAATGAGTCCTCCCTCGATCCACTGCTTCCACATCGGATCAGCAGCTCCCTTAGACCATTCCTGCGGTGCGCCTACGAAGCTGAATTTCAGAGGAATAATATCTGCATCACCGGTTGAACCCGCATTCATACGCGTTTGCATCAGTTGATCATAAGTGGAATCAGCAGGAACCGTCGTATACTCCACCTGAACATCAGGATACTTCTCTTCAAACTTTTTATTAAATTCCTTTATATAGTTATTAATATTCTCCTGCTGCCAATGAATAATTTTTAACGTGACCTTTTTATTCCCGTTCTGCCCAGCTTCGTTACCTTTACCGCAAGCGGCTAATACCACGATTAAAGCGGTTACAACAAGTAAAGAAAAACACTTTTTCAGCATTGCAAAATTCCCCCTGTAATCTTAGAATAAATGCACTCACTCTTACGAAAGCGGTTTAGTTAATTACAGCTACTATTATGTATCGAATAGCCTGTATTTGTAAATAGCAATTTGTAAATTATCAAAAAATCATTAACTATCGTTAAATCGAACTTCATTATCCATAATATATTAGGATTTATCCTATAATAGCACGGTTGACTCTCTTCTATGAGGTAGCATAGAATACGAGTAATCATTAATTTTAGAATGCAAGGTCAAATGAACTAAATCAGTTTAGTTACGGAGGATTCCATGAATATAAAAACAATAGCTAGCATGGCAGGCGTTTCAGTAGCAACGGTTTCGAAGATCATAAACAATTACACAGATATCAGTGAGGAAACCCGGCAGCGAGTACTCAAAATTATGGAGGAAACAGGCTATAGACCTTCCTCCTCGGCTAAAACGCTTGCTACCAAAAAATCTAATCTGGTAGGCGTTATATTCGCTGGCAAGCTGAATGTCGATTTTAGTCATCCTTTTTTTGTAGACATCATTAATGTTTTCAAAAAGCAGATTGGCTTGCTCGGTTACGACCTGCTTTTTTTTTCAAATGAGAAATTTCTGGATAATGGAGAGGACTATTTGGCTCGCTCAAAATATTTCTCAGTGGACGGGTGCATTATTATTGCCGGAGACGAAGTGGAGAAGAGTGTTTTTGATCTCGATGCCAGCCCTATCCCCTGCATCGGTGTTGATATCGAATTAACCGGAGCCAGCTCCTGCTACATCATGTCCGACAATCAGAAGATTTCAATGAAAGTTGTTGAGCACTTTTACATGAATGGATACCGCGAAATGGGTTTTATAGGCATAGAACGCCCCTCCTTGGTTATTAAAGAGAGAGAAGAAGCTTTTATCTCATCACTAAAGCGGTTTAGCCTTGATGTCAGACCGGAATGGATCGTGTATGGCAAGGACTATGCAGCAGAGGATGGATACCAGATCGCAAAGGCGTGGATAGAGCAAGAAAATTTACCAAGAGCTATTTTTGCGGCTACCGACCTGCTTGCCTTTGGTGCCATTCGTGCTTTCAAGGAGAGCGGCTTGAAGGTACCCGAGGATATTGCCGTAGTAGGATGTGATGATATTGAAGCCTGTCGTTATACTGATCCTCCACTGACGACTGTAAAACAAGACAAGCAAAAAATAGGTCGTCTGGCTGCTATGGTGCTGTTTGACCTGATGAATAAACAAATGGATACGAAATGTATTAAAGTGGAGCCCGAACTCGTCATTCGCACCTCCTGCGGAGCCCGGCAACATTGGAACCCTACAAGGGTTGAGGGATAGCACATACCTAAAAAAGGTGACTCCTGTCGAATTCAGAAGTCACCTTTTTGCAGTTATATAACAAGAGCCCTTTCGTTTAAGCCATTATTTGTAGGCCATCGTCGCATTCACAGCCTTTTTCCAGCCTTCATACAGGCTGTCACGTGTTGCTTCATCCATCGTAGGGGTAAAAGAAGTTTCCACTCTCACTCGCTTACGAAGTTCATCTGTACTCTTCCAGTATCCTATCGCCAACCCTGCCAGACACGCGGCACCCAGCGCCGTTGTCTCATGGATAACTGGCCGTTCCACCGTCGCATCCAGAATATCGCTCTGGAATTGCATCAGGAAATTGTTCAACACGGCTCCTCCATCCACTCGCAGCATCTTCACCGTAATACCTGAATCAATCTCCATGGCTGTAAGCACATCCTTGGTCTGATAAGCGAGCGACTCCAGGGTGGCACGGATAAAATGCTCCTTCGTGGTCCCACGTGTCAGACCAAACATCGCTCCACGTACCTCGCTATCCCAGTAGGGGCTGCCCAGCCCGACAAAAGCGGGTACAAGATATACTCCTTCTGTGGAGGAAACACGGGCCGCGTAAGGCTCACTGTCCTTTGCTTCACGGAACATGCGCAGCCCATCTCGCAGCCACTGGATCGCAGAGCCCGCAACAAACACACTCCCTTCAAGTGCGTATTGCACTTTGCCTTCCTCCAGCCCCCAAGCGATGGTCGTGATCAGACCGTGCTTGGATTCAACCGGCTGATCTCCCGTATTCATCAACATGAAGCAACCTGTACCGTAAGTGTTTTTGATCATTCCTTTTTCGTAACAAGCCTGACCGAACAAGGCTGCCTGCTGGTCACCCGCTGCACCGGCGATCGGTACATTCTGACCAAAAAAATGATAATCCACGGTGTGCGCATATACCTCGGAAGAAGGCCTTACCTCAGGCAACATGATTTTCGGAACTCCCAGAATATCCAGTAGCTCTTCATCCCACTTTAGCTCATAAATATTGTACATCAGCGTTCTGGCCGCATTGGAGTAGTCTGTTACATGGGCCTTTCCGCCGGATAGTTTCCAGATTAGCCACGAGTCAATCGTACCAAATAATAAGTCACCTCGTTCCGCTCTTTCCCGCGCTCCTTCTACATGGTCCAGTATCCACTTTACTTTAGTGCCTGAAAAATACGGATCGATCAATAGCCCTGTTTTGCTGTGAAACAACTCCTCATGCCCTTGCCGCTTCAGTTCTTCGCAAATATCCGAGGTTTGGCGTGATTGCCATACGAGTACGTTATACACGGGTAATCCGGTATTTTTGTCCCACACGGCCACCGATTCTCGCTGATTGGTAATGCCGATGGCAGCAATTTGTTTTGCTTTTACACCGGATTCGGAAAGACAGGAGGCAATAACGCCCAGAATAGAACTCCAGATTTCATTCGCATTCTGCTCTACCCAGCCGGGGTGAGGAAAATATTGCGGAAATTCCCGCTGGGCCGAGTACACCACATCTCCTTCGCTATTGAACAAAATCGCTCTTGAACTTGTCGTTCCCTGGTCTAGTGACAAAATATATTTTCCCATGTTCATCTCTCCCCGTGTAAATCCATCGTTTTTACGCTGTAAGCTTGTGATCCATTTTATGATTTTTATAAATACGACTAATACGGAAGGTAATCAAGAGTACAACCACGATAGCCCCTAATAAAATCCAGAACGCCGGAGTCATACTCCCCTTAAAAACGGCCTGATAAAACGGCCCTGCGAAAGATCCCCCCAATAGCGGTCCTACAATGGGCACCCATGCATATTTCCAGTTGGATGCTCCCTTACCGGGTATCGGTAGTAAATAATGCATCAGACGCGGCCCAAAATCCCTCGCTGGATTGATGGCATAGCCCGTTGTGCCTCCAAGGGATAAACCGATACTGACAACCAAAAAACCAACAATTAGCGGTTTAAGGCCGTCTGTAAACGAATTGGCACCAAACGACAGTAAAGCAAGAACAAAGATAAAAGTACCTATCATTTCACTAAGCACGTTACCAAACGGATGATCAATAGCTGGTCCTGTCGCAAATACACTGAGTTTGGCTGCTGTGTCCTCCGTCTCTTTCCAGTGGGGCCAATAATGCAAAATGACGATCACTGCACCCGCCATGGCTCCAAGAACCTGAGCCACAATATAACCGGGAACATCCTGCCATGGAAAACTACCCTGAAATGCCAACGCGAGTGTAACTGCGGGATTCAAATGCGCTCCGCTGATTTGGCCCACCGCATACACCCCAATAGCTACCGCGAGCCCCCACCCCAATCCGACCACAATCCAGCCGGAAGCGTGGGCAAAAGACTTTTTCAGGGACACCCCTGCGCACACTCCGCCACCTAGGGCAATAAGAATCATTGTCCCTATGAATTCGGCTGCGTATGGCGACATACAACCAACCTCCTCAATAGATCATCCGATTTTGATCGTTTTCATCGCGCAAAAAAAAGAAAAGCCATCACAAACCAACCCTGTGCTGTAACATGGGATGTCTGCGTGGCTCTCTTGTCTCCGTCACGATTATTAACTTAAATTTGATATTATATAAGCATGTAAGCGATGTCAACTGCGGATTTACGTCTTCTGATATCCTAAAATAATCGTTGACCATGTTAGATTGCCCGATTTATGATGTAAAAAAATGGCTGAATGTAAGGATTTCAGAATGAATACGACACTCCCCAACTTGATGATGAAGGGAAGAATGTTATGCTGAAATTTCTGCAAAAAATCGGCAAGTCGTTAATGCTTCCAGTAGCTACATTACCCGCCGCAGGGATTTTGCAAGGGCTGGCTCTCATTAATTATGAAACGGATATTCCGCTTGGCCCTGGAGTTGGTGGATTTCTGAATCATTATGTCACTCCTTTTCTGAATGAAGGGGCGGGTGCTATCTTTGGCAATCTGGCGCTCATTTTCTCCATCGGTGTTGCTATTGGTCTGGCAGGCGACGCGGTAGCCGCACTTTCGGCAGTCATTGCCTATTTGGTGCTGACCCGTATTTTGGCGGCCGTACCGGGTATATTTGCGTATATTCCAGACGACGTCAAGCTGGACATGGGCGTATTGGGCGGTATTTTTATCGGCGGATGGTCTGCTTATCTGTTCAAAAAATATCACAATATTCAGCTTCCAGATTGGCTTGGCTTTTTTTCGGGCAAACGTTTTGTCCCCATGATTACCGCCTTCACGACCATGATTTTAGCCATTCTGCTTGGCATGATCTGGAGTCCAATACAAGATGGCATTGCAGCCTTCGGCAACTGGATTGTTGGCTTTGGTGGAATCGGGTCAATGGTGTTCATGATTGCCAATCGACTGCTGATCCCGCTCGGTCTGCATCATGTGCTGAACTCGATCGCATGGTTTCAAATTGGGGACTATACCAACGCTGCAGGTGAAGTTGTTCATGGTGACCTGACACGTTTTTTCGCAGGCGATACATCGGCGGGTATGTTCATGTCCGGTTTCTTCCCCATTATGATGTTCGCTCTGCCAGCGGCGGCTCTCGCATTCATCCATACGGCCAAGTCGGAAAAACGTAAAGCTGTCGCTTCCATCTTTATCGGCTCTGCACTAGCGTCGTTCCTGACCGGTATTACTGAGCCCCTCGAATTTTCTTTTATGTTCATTGCACCTCTGCTTTACGGCATTCATGCTCTGCTAACAGGTCTGAGCGGCCTAGTCGTATACCTACTGGATGTCAAACTCGGCTTTTCCTTTTCAGCAGGACTCATTGACTATCTGGTCAATATGAAGCTCTCCACCCACCCATTGCGAATGATCCCGATCGGGCTTGTCTTCGCCTTCATTTATTATTTTCTGTTCCGCTTCATCATCCTCAAATTCAACCTAAAGACTCCCGGGCGCGAAGACGATGTAGATGACACCCTTCTATTTGAGGCTAACAAATCCATACCCGTTGGAAAAGCAAGCGCCTCATCCGGCCCCCAGTCCAGTCAGGCAGGCCAGGTCCTAACCTATCTCGGCGGTTCAGACAATATCCAAAGCATTGATGCCTGCATCACGCGGTTGCGTCTTGTCGTCAAGGACGACAAAGCGGTTAACGATCAAGCTCTTAAGCAGCTCGGAGCGTCAGGAATTATCAGGCTTGGGAACGGTACCCTACAGGTTATTTTCGGTACTCGATCCGAAGCTCTGAAAGATGAGATACAACGATTGATGTCATGAAGCTAATCCCCTGCCTTAAGCACGTGCGATCTTCCTATAACAGACGCACGTGCTTTTTTTTATGGATAAACGTTTCAAATTTTTTGTTTTTGGTTAAGGCAATGCACATAAATGGGTAACAGCTTCATATGATGGAGCTAAACCATTTACAACTTGTTCAGTAGGCAGATTATTCAGACAGCAAGGAGGGAAATGATGTGAAGACAGTACAATGGCAATGGCTGGTATTATGTCTTGCTTTTCTCACTATGATTAGTGGTTGTAGTGGGTCCCTATCCTCTAAAGGTCAATCATCTGAAGTTAATTTGTCAAACAGCAAAAAGATAACGCTTACATTGTGGTACTGGAACCGTTCTATTGACGATGAATTGCTCGTCCAAGCCGAAAAACAGTTTCCCAACATTGAATTAAAAACTCAAAAAATAGGCGGTGACTTTAAAGCCAAGCTGAAGACAACGCTCGCAGCTCGTTCCGGTGAACCGGACATCGTAGCTCTGAACGACTGGATGGTGGAGCTATTCCCGAGTGCGGATCGTTTTTATGATCTAAAGGAACTCGGAGCAGACCGACTGAAGGATCAATATTTGGAATGGAAATGGAATCAGGGCATCACTCCTGATGGTAAAATGATTGCATTTCCCATGGATACTGGGCCTACCGCCCTCTTCTATCGAAGCGACCTGTTTGAACAGGCAGGCTTGCCAAGTGATCCTGAACAGGTCAGTGCCTCGATTCGCACATGGGATGATTATATGGCAGCCGGAGAACAACTTCGGCAGAAATTCGGAAGCCATTCATTTTTGGCCGATAATATTGTAAACGTTTACAATCAGGTACTCGCTCAACATACGAACCTGTACTTCAAGCCGGACGGAAGTTATATCGGTAATCAATCTCCTGACATCCGCCTGGGCTGGAAAACCGCTGTGGATTTCCACAGGAAGCATCTGCTCGCCAATGCAGATGGCTGGACTCCTGAATGGAATGCTTCGGTCAATAACGGCAAAATCGCCTCGTTCGTAGGGGCAATCTGGATGAAGCAAGTTCTCACAGAAGCCGCACCGGATACAGCGGGCAAATGGAGAGTCGCCCGTGCTCCTGGAGGAGACGGCAATCTGGGAGGGTCTTTCATCTCTATCCTCAAATCTAGCCAACACCCCAAAGAAGCCTTTGAAGTTCTGACCTGGCTGCAAAGCCCGGAACACCAACTGGAAGCCTACCATAAAATCGGCCTGTTCCCATCCACTCCCGGCGTCTATGACGATCCAGTGATGGAGACACCCGAGCCTTTCTTTGGTGGTCAGGCCACTGGCCTCATTTTTGCTGCCTCCGCACGTCATGTGAAAAATAGCTATTTCGGCGAGCGCTATCCTGTCATCCACGGCATTGTGACCCGTCGTCTTGCCAATGTGGCCAAGCAAAATGCCGATCCCGACTCATTATGGACGGAAACAATGCAACGAATTGAACGGGAATTACAGCGGTAAAAAATAAAACTTCAAAAAAGGCGTGTGGACAATATGCTGAGAGAAATCTGGAAGCACCGGGCTGTTTATGCTGCGATCTCGCCATTTTATTTGCTGTTTGGCATCTTTGGCTTGTTTCCGATTGGCTTTTCATTGTACCTGGCGTTTCACAAATGGGACGGGATCGGAGACATGACCTACAACGGCTGGGGCAACTTTCGTT
The DNA here is from genome assembly GCF_011800655.1 of Paenibacillus sp. EKM10P. Lineage (NCBI taxonomy): Bacteria > Bacillati > Bacillota > Bacilli > Caryophanales > Paenibacillaceae > Paenibacillus > Paenibacillus sp. EKM10P. Next base: position 66,253 of record NZ_JAALET010000012.1, read on the forward strand.
ACCTTGTGACAGATAACGAATTTTGGCAGGCTGTAGGTAATACGTTTGTGATCTGGGTGTACGCCACGATTCCAATGCTATTTCTAGCACTCATTGTTGCCTTTCTGCTTTATGCCCCTTTTGTGAAAATGCGCACCTTATGGCGAGTTGGATTCTTCCTGCCCAATGTGACATCTATTGTTGCTGTTGCCATCATCTTTGGCGCCTTATTTGCCAACAATTTTGGATTTCTCAACTACCTTTTGCAGCTCTTGGGGCTACCTATGATCCAATGGCTGAATGTGCCATGGGGTATCCAAATCGCCATTTCTTCCATGGTCGTCTGGAGATGGATGGGTTACAACGCCATTATCTATCTGGCTGGGCTCCAGAGTATCCCACATGTGCTGTATGAGGCCGCCAAAATAGACGGGGCAACCGGAGCGCAAGCTTTTTTCCGCATCACCATTCCGATGCTGCGCCCAGTCATTCTGTTTACGGTCATTACGTCCACCATCGGTGGCATGCAGCTGTTCACCGAGCCACAGGTCCTGGTCGGTAATGACGGCGGTGCCGGGGCAAGTGGCATGACCATCGTTTTATACCTGTACCGCGAGTCGTTCATTAACAACTATTTTGGATATGGCGCTGCTGTCGGATGGGGCATGTTTCTCATCATTGCTCTATTCTCCATCATCAATTGGAAACTCGTTCAAGGTAAAAAATAACGATGGAAGGAGCTTTACCACATGATACAGACACGTGCAAAATCCATTGTTTTATATGCCGGGCTGTTGGTAGGTATCATCCTGTCGATGTTTCCATTTTACTGGCTAATCGTCATGGCAACCCGTACAACCTCAGACATCTATCGTTTTCCGCCACAATTGTGGTTCGGCAGCCACTTCCTGGATAACATCACGAGAGTATTGCAGCAGATTGATTTTGCCGGCGCCTTTTTGAATACCCTTTTTGTAGCCAGTTCGATTACCCTATTGGTGCTGTTTTTTGATTCACTGGCCGGTTTTGCATTCGCAAAGTTTGATTTTCCGGGCAAAAAGGTGCTATTCGTCATTCTGCTAGCTACAATGATGGTCCCTTCACAACTTTCGCTCGTCCCCTCCTTTGTCATGATGGCTTCCTTTGGATGGGTAGGTACGTTCAAAGCGCTCATCATCCCGGGCATGGTAAATGCCTTCGGGATTTTCTGGATTCGTCAGTATGCAGAAGAGTCTATTCCCAAGGAGCTCCTGGATGCGGGGCGTATGGACGGGTGCAGCTTTTTTCGACTGTACTGGAATGTAGCACTGCCGATTTTACGCCCTGCGTTCGCTTTTCTCGGCGCATTTACCTTTATAGGAGCTTGGAATGATTACTTATGGCCATTAATCGTTTTAACGGATGAGCGCAAATTCACCCTCCAGATTGCATTGTCGCAGTTGAACGGGATTTACAATACGGATTATGCGATGGTCATTGCTGGCACCCTGCTGGCTGTACTTCCGCTTATTATTTTGTTTCTTTTCATCAGCCGCCAATTTATTTCCGATCTTGCCGCTGGAGCGATCAAAGATTAGCTTCACTTGATTCCCCTTTTACTTGCTCTAAAGCGTCATCGAAAATGGACTTAAGCTCTGGAGAGGACTTGCACAACTATGAGCTCCGTGCGATTTTATTAATTGGAACGACTGCTCTAAATGGAACCCTCAAATAGGCTACTTCCGAGGCTGGGTCTACACACGATTGAACATGCACTGTCTACCTGTTATCCATATTTCCTTGTAAATTATTCTCTATAGTTATCTAACGATTAATAAAAATCGCTTCCACTCATTTAACAGAGTAGAAGCGATTTTTCAAAAGTTATATAAACGTTTCTCTAATAGGTCAACTTAAAGCCATATCATAGTTTGCACTACTATTCATTTGCCTATCAGAGCGACATTTACATGCACAATTCGAGCCATGTCCGAAGTCATGAAGTATATTATTAGCACCGGAAGAACAGATACAAGATAAAGGAACAATTCCAAGGGTATTTGCCATTAAAGGCTTCCTTCCAAATGGATTTACAATTCTCAATTTATAATCCTCCTTCGACTCGTTTTGATTATAGATTGGAATTACACCAATGTAATATGGTTTAATTCCTCTAATAAATGTGGTTTGTGTTCCAAGATAGTATGATAGCTTATCAATGCATGTTCCAGCATATCTAAAGAACGCCTACAAGCTATTCTCTTTTTTTCGATATTAAACTTATCACTATCGTAACATTCGACGTAACAAACCGAACAAAGGCGTATAGCCCAACATTTGGAACACTGGGACAAACTCTCCTTACCATAGTCGTCTATATAACGATCGATTAACACAGATTCATCTATACCACTATAAACGTTTCCAACTGAAGGTGATTTTCCAATGCGTTCGCATAAATGAAAGTCTCCATTTACCGTTACATAAATTCTTCTTGAGGCAGGTGAACAGCAGCCGTTTAAACAATAGTCCGGGTAAGGAGTTTCAGTTAAAATCCTATCATGTATTATTGAGAATTGTTTGTGTAAAAAATCGATTGTAAAGGGAGTATTTTTTGATATAGAAGTATTATTTAACATTAGATCAATTGTCCAGTTCCCTACAGGGTTATCATAACAATACATAGAGCTTTTTTCAGTAATCGTTTTTTCTATGTCAGACGAGTGTCTCACATAAGAAATATTTTTAGTAATATCCTTAGGTACCCACGAAAGAGAATTGAAGAAATTTTGAATTTTTTTCATAACTACATCATTAGCTGGTCTAGGTGTTACCATGCTTAGCGATATAAGAGAATTACTCTTTTCTCCATAAGCATTAATTATATGTTTAAGACCATTAATTGCCTTGTCATACGTGCCCTCACCATTTTTAAACACCCTCCTACAATCATGTATTTCCTTTGGACCGTCAATACTACAAACTACTCCAAAGTTAGGAATTGTAGATAGATATTCTGCGATTTCAGCAGTTATTAAGGTTAAGTTTGTTGTCATTGAAAATGTTAATTCTTTATCAGCACCATTTTTCAAAGCATAGTCTACACAATGCTTTAATAATTTAAATTCTATTAATGGCTCCCCGCCATAAAAAGTTACCGCCACTTTTTTACCTGAGTTTTTCAGAGTATAATCGATTGCTAACTCTGCTACCTGCCAGGACATGTGCCTGCGTCCAAACTCCCTGAAGTCTATGTTCCCTGAATGATATATGCAATAATGGCATGCCATATTACATTGTTCGGTCAACTCCAGAGTAACCTGTTCTAGATGACTTCTTGCATTTTCTAAAACCTCATCTTTTGATAGTGCAAAGGATAAAAGAGGAGGTGCTTGAAATAAATGCTGTTCCTGCGCAGCATGTATTAAGTCAATTAGAACAGTCAATGTATCATCATTAACTTTGGTAGGTTTTATTACCTCTTCGATATCTCCGTACACTTGTAAGTTATTTAGAAATACATATTCTATTTCAGTGCATTCCATAACTTTGCCTGTGCCCACATCATATAAATAGGATTTATTCTTTGTCTGAAACAACTTAAACAATCGTGAGTAATTCCCATACTGTTTTTTGATGTTTCTAAAGAACTCCATAACTGTGGAATCCAATATCATCACGTTCCTTTTGGGTTTCGATATTCAAAATATGGTCACATGCTGCTAATAGTCTCTGGTCATGTGATACTACAATTGTTATCCTTCTTGACTTTTGCTTGGTCAATATTTCTATAAGTCCACTTACACTCCTTGAATCTAAGGCTGATGTGGGCTCATCAAGAATCGTTAAGAAAGAATCTTTACTTAATGCACGAATCAAAGCTAATTTTTGCTTTTCACCACCAGAAAAGTTGCTTCCATTTTCATTTATTAGTATATTTTCAAGGTTAGCTTTTGTTATTATCTCTTCAAGCCCAAAGGCTGTTATAAGCTCATCTTGATTACTGGCAATCTCTTTTGAAAAAGTAATTCCAAATTTCAAATATTCCTTTATTGGTAGATTTAAAAACTCCGGATTCTGTTCTACATAAGAAATTCTATAACGCCTCATATCAAGCATATCTATATCTTTGATGGAGCAATTATTAAAAGCTATTTCTCCTGTGTAAAGATCACTATAAAGACCTATCAGAGTATTAAGTAATGTTGTTTTGCCTGAACCATTGTGGCCACAAATCCCGTAAATTCCCCCTCTAAAAAAATCATAAGAAAAATCTTTAAATACGCTTTCACCAGAATATTTAACACCTAATTTTTTAATACTTATTTTCTCTAATTCTCCAAGTGTTGTGCTACCATAAATATCATTTTTAGAATTCATAACGTCATTTAACCGTTCTATCGATACTTTCGTCTCTTGGTATGAGCTTGCTAAGCTTAATAAATATGAAGTTGACGAGATGATCATTGAAAGGTACGTGTTAATTATGGTGAACTGCCCTATACTCATTTGGCCAATTACAACTTTATGACCGCCAATTCCGATTACAAATATATAGCAGATGATCAATATAAATTGATTTAGATTGGAGAAAATATAATTAGTTTTTACTTGTGAAGTCGCAACTCTAAATAATGAATTAAATGCTTTATTTAACCGCTCATTCATTTCATTAAAGAGTACATTTTTCTTTATAAAAACCAGTTTGTTAATTTGTTCGACTTTTTTAGAGTAGTATTCATTTGCTTCTTTTTTATACTTCAGATTTGCTTTATATAATTTTTTTCTAAAAACCATATATGTAAATATATAAAATGGAATAAGCGAAAATATAATAACGCATAATAGTACATCAGCTTTTAAAACAATAATTCCACTTACAATTATTGTAATTACTTGTAATGCTAAGTTAGAAATATTATTAGAGAAAAAGTCAACTACTGTGGATGAATCATGATTGATTTGATCAACTAAGTATGCATTATCCTTATCTTTGAAGACCGATAGTTTGGTTTTGAATATTTTTTGGTAGATATCATTGCAGATTTCGTATAATAATAGATTATTTAATTTCGTAGAGAATAGTGCAGTTAAATATTGTATGCAAATATTTACTAAATTTATGATACCTAGTAGAAGCACGAAATATAAAATGATACTTATGTTACTTTTTGATACTAAATAGTCAATATATATGCCTGTAATGTATGGCACAATAATTCCTATAATCCACAATATTGAAGTAACAGCAATATAAAAAAATACATACTTGCGTGTTTTTAAAAGGTATTTTTTCAAGTATTCCAGGACTATCATATTCATCACCTATGCTTCGCTTCATATTAGGTAAATCTTAGCGAGATGCTGAAACAACATCTCGCTAAGTAATAGTACTCCTCTTAAGCTACTGCTTGTAGGAACAAGAAAGAGTACAGCCACTTGAACCGTGGAAAGGGCAATGTGCACTTACTTGTACAGCACTTTTTACCAATACGTCCATGTTTTCTACCTCCCTAAGATTTGATTTATATAAATAACATACAGTTTAGAAACTATATGCTACTTATCACTTTGGAGCTGCAATAGAAAATGAACTGTTCTCGAGCGTGATATTTATCTTTGCTTTACCTGCACCGTTTATATAGTTGTATGTTAAATTTGGTCTAAACAGTGGCCATCCCGTAGGAACACTTAATGCACTTGCAGTCGGTTTAACTGTAACCGTGTAATCCGAAGCTCCTTTACTAAAAGTTAAGGAACCTGAACCTTTTATATTCTCATAATTAATAGCTTTGGAGTAGCCTGCGGGCACACGAACAGACATTGAAGAACCATCTGTGCCTGTGACATCAAGATTAGTATTTAGCTCTGGAAGTGAAACTCCAGCCTTTGTACTTTCTACCGTTATTTTTTCATAACTTTTATCAGGAATTAAAATATTAACTCTGTCGGAAATGCCGTTAGCTGAGCCTTTCCCCTTTACTGTGATGTAAATTGTAGATCCACTTAATGTAGAAGTGACAGTATACAAGGATTTGTTATACTCATAGCTAAAATCACTTGCTGAAGTTTTTGTAACGGTGACATTACAATTTATAGCCGTTAGATTGATATTCTTAACATCATTTGAAGCCGCATTACTTGAAGCACCTAATGGCATCCCCATAAGTAAGAAACCACATAAAACAATACACATTTTTTTTAGCATTAACATGATTCAGAAACCTCCTTCTTATTTTCCGTTAATTGTCCAGCCAGTAATACTTTCGTGCACTCGGTAATATACTCCTGCAAATTATAACGATATTGCTCACATATGTTAAAGTCTGCCATTCTATTGTGAGGACATCCGCCTAAACACACAGGTAAGTACTTACAGTCTGAACATTTTTCATCTTCAGTAGGATCATATAATAAATAACAACCAAGAAGCTCAGTATTCCAATTCACTGATGTATCTTCATTTATATTTCCAACACACTGCTCAATAATTCCAATATCGCTCCAACATTTATATAAATGACCAAGAGGATCAATAACGAAACTATTATATTTGTCCGCAGAACAATAATTACCTTTAGGTGCAGGATAAATATAACTAATTGGGATATCATTTTCCGACATAAATTTTAAATTAAATTTTGAATACATCTCGTCTGTCAAGCACTTAGTTCCCTCATACTTTCCATTCGTCGGCGTAACTAATCCTAGATAAGGTATTACATTTTCCAATAAAGAATTTTCCTTTAAGAATCCTACGATTTCATGTAAATTCAACCAGTTGTCTTGGTCAGTATTTATTCTCATAAATATTTTAATCATCCCTTTAATTTGCTTGAGGTTATTCATTATGACATCAAATGTCCCTCTTCCACTTACTAAAGGGCGTCTAAGATCATGTACTTCTTTAGGACCGTCAACAGTGACTTGAATATCATTTACTCCACATGATATTAACGTTTGAACTTTTTCTTTATTTAAAAGATAGCCGTTTGTAATGACACTGGCCGTATATTGTATATTGTTTTCTTTACATATTTCCAAAAAATCTTCCGATATCCTAACTATCTGCTTCATTGCAATCAAGGGTTCACCGCCATACCATGTAACATTAAGAGTGTCAAGTTTACTAGCATTTGTTTTAACAAAATTGACTATACTTTGAGCTGTTTCTTGACTCATAGTTTTGTTATGATATTGGTCTTTCTCAAAACAGTATACACATCTAAAATTGCAGGCCATTGTAGGGGCAATTGTTAGCATTAAATTAGAAGATTCAAACCGATTTTTTAAGAGGTTTACCTTTACATATGCTTTTTCATTCATATTATCTTCTACGATATAGCCACATTCGATAAGATTTTTAAGATAAGTATCATTATTAATTGCCAATCCATTGTTTGTAAGTTCACAAAACTGTTTATAGTACTCCGGTTCAAGAACTGCCAATGCACCTGTTCGAGAATTATAAAGTACCGTTTTATCGGTATTTTCAATAATGTCATTAAAAATAAAGTTATATTGCGAAGCTTTCATTTTAGCCCTCCTTAGAATGGATGCGGTCCCTATGTAATTATGAATCGATTAACTAGTGACAAAATTCACATAAGTTTTAAAAATAAGATGTACGCTCATTCTGAGTTGTAATTGCATTCTCGCAGTGCACACTAGCCACCAAGATTAGATGTCCATCATCCGAAACCGGACTGAATTTAAAAGCCATCCTACACCTTCATAGTTTATTCATATACTTTATTCTCTCTGGACAATATCTATACTAGATAGCTTTTCCTTCTCGGCTTTTAATGTAGCATAAGGCAAAAAGAAAAAATAAGCTTGTATCCTGAAATGCAAAGAAGTCCATCTCAACAACCAAATATGTCAGCTTCATGTGAGATTAATATTTTTGTTACCTATATTTCTTTAATGGCAAAGTACGTTACTTGTTAATTCTTTGTTTATATGTCCAAAGAAAGTAAAGGATTAGACTGCTTGAGACAGCAACAAAGATTAAAAGTACTAGGAGCGTGCAACTGCTTGTTCCTGCCGTTATCGTGACGCGAACTGAACCAGTAGAGCCTTAACTGAATACTTTTATAAAGGCTGAAAATAAGGTTTCTAAGCAATAAAGAAGAACGTATCCATTCCCTCGCCTGCGCTACGTCCTCTCCACAGTATAAGTATGCATTTGAACTTTTACTAACAAAAATTCCATAACCTGATGGTAATTTTTTTCATATGTAAAACATCACTTCGAATAGACTTTTTTTACAATATACTGGATTTATATAACATATTTGAGGTGGTCTATTTGTTTCAAGTTGCTGTTTGTGACGATGATCCCGCAATGCATAAAATTTTACAACACTTTTTCATGTGTATGTCAGTAAGTGAATCCTTAGATTTTAATCTACAATTCTTTTTATCTGGGGAAGATCTAATCAAATCTTACAGTTCACAAGAGCGATACCCCTTTCATATTATCTTGTTAGATATTGAAATGAGGGAATTATCGGGAATTGAAACTGCAAAACTTATTCGCCTTTTTCCTGACCGAGAAGTTCAAATCATATTTCTAACTAACTATCCAGAATACATGCTAGAAAGTTTTGAAGTACAAGCATTTCAATATTTACTTAAACCCCTTACTTATAAACTCTTTGTAGAAAAAATAAATAAACTATGTCATTATATGCGTTCTTCAGTATCCCACTTTCTGTCTGTGAAAAATAAAACTGAGCATCTTGTATTGAGACACTCTGAGATCATAGCCATCTCAAAAGGTGAAAACAATTACATCCATAATGAACTTTGTATTGCAACGGATTCACACAACTATTTTATTTCCGGAACGTTGAAAGCGGTTTATGAACAATTAAAATATCCGTTTGTGTTTATACATAGGTCAATAATTGTGAATTTAGTTCATATACGTAAGTTTTCAGCTACTTCTGTTATTATGTCAAACGAACAAGAATTCCCTGTAGGTCGTTCTCACGCTAAATCACTTCGTGAGGCGTATGCTCGTTTTATAATTTCTCGTTTTCAGGAAGGGTGAGTTTTTTGAATCATTGCGTTTACATTAATGTCACCTCGTTTTCTAATTACTCTTTATTTTTATTTAGCACAACAAAGCAAAGTCATTTTTCCAATCCAATAGTTAACCTTTTTTTACTTTTCGCCTCTTTACACTTCATACTTATTACAGTACTAGTAGTTCATTATTTTAAAAAAGGAAGGAAATACAAGATAGGGATTGTGTATTATTTTGTAATATTAATAGGAACATCGTTTAACTTGCTCATACATTACGGTTTATTTTCTTTTATGAAACATAATTTATTCTTTATAATGTCAATCATCAGTATTCTTGGAATGAACGTGATTATTGTCTTTCTAACGGACAAGTTGATAGAAAAGTCAAACCTCTCATGCTTTTTTCAAAAGCAAATGCTGATGCAAGAAAAACGTTATAAAGAAACAACTCGATCTCTTAGTGATATCAAACGAAGTATTCATGATTTCAAAAAACAGTTAATTTTTGTCCGTGCTTGTTTACAAGAACAGAGGACGGAAGAGGGTGTTAATCACATCAACCAAACTCTAAAAAATATAGACTCACCAAAACTTCATATAACAACAGGACATCTCGTTATTGATGCTTTAGTAAATCATACTTTCAGCATCGCTAATAAAAGTGGGATAGCTTTCTTCCATCAAATCCATATTAACCCGGCAAATATTAGTATTGGAAGTCATGATCTATGTATTGTCTTAGGTAATGTTTTCGATAATGCTATTGAAGCTGTAATGCAGCTTCCTAGAAAGAAAGAGCATTCAATTCATTTGGAAATTTTCACCGATAATATTGCCCTATGGATTTATGTTCGCAATTCAAAAAGTAATTATCTCAATACAGCATTCTCAACCAAAACATACAATCCCCCTTTAAAAAAACATGGGTATGGATTACTTAACATCCAGCAAGTGATAAAGAAATATGGTGGTTATTTAAATACAACTATTACGGATTCGCATTTTCAAATTACGATTATGCTCCCATGTAATAACTCTTAGGTTTGTAAACGTTATGGATTAAGAGATATTCAGAATAAATAAAATGTCGGTAATCACCAGTCTTATAACCTAAAAAAAGGAGTACCCTCAAGCCTGTGATGGCTGAGGATACTCCCTTTTAGTATTTATGAATTTACCGTTTGTCCCTTTTCTTCTACTTGGATAGCCGCCCCTACATTGGCACCAGCAAGAATACCCTTGTTCTTATTAGGATACAAGGAATTCATATAAGTCCGGGTTTCTGCAACAACAATTCCCGACAAGCCGAGCAGTGCAATCAGGTTCGGAAAAGCCATCATGGCGTTAAAAATATCTGCCAGCAGCCAAATCGCATCCAGTTTAATGAACGCGCCCCCGCCAACCAGTACAATGAACAAATAACGATAAGGCTTGATCCACTTAACCCCAAGCAAGTATTCAACACAGCGTTCCCCGTAATAGTTCCAGCCGAGCATGGTGGTGAATGCGAACATAATCAGGATGATGGTGAGCAGCTCTGCTCCCAGCGGAAATGCACTGGAAAAGGCTTGCTGAGTCATCAAGCCTGCATCGGTAGGCCCGCTCCACACCCCGCTAACCAGTAACGTCAACCCGGTCATCACACAAATAACCATCGTATCAATAAATACGCCTGTCATGGAAATCAGCCCTTGTTCCGCAGGCCATTTGGTTTTGGCAGCTGCGGCTGCAATCGGTGCGCTCCCCAATCCAGCTTCGTTGGCAAAAATACCTCTGGCTACCCCACTGCGCATGGCCAGCATAATCGTAGCTCCTGCAAATCCGCCGGTTGCCGATGTAGTTGAAAATGCCGAATGAAGCACAAGCGCAATTGCGGCAGGAAGTTGGTCAGCAAATCGAATCAGTACAATGATACAAATTAATACATACAGGCCTGTTTTAAAAGGAACGACCTTCGTCGATACCTTGGCAATGCTTTTGAGTCCACCAATGGTCACAAGACCTGTAAGGACAGCAATTGTCAGCGCCGTTACAATCGGCGGAACGCCAAAACTGTTTTCAGTCGAAGATACAATCGCCTTGACCTGAGGGAATGTTCCAATTCCGAACAACGCTACCAGCATCCCTGAAAAAGCAAACAGCATCGCCAACGGTTTAAAACGGCGTCCCAGGCCTTTTTCAATATAATACATCGGGCCGCCGGAAAATTGTCCATTCCGATCCTTCACCCGGTATTTTACCGCAAGTACACCTTCCGCATATTTCGTCGCCATCCCAAAGAAGGCTGCAACGACCATCCAGAACAAGGCACCCGGCCCGCCCAGCTTAATGGCCGTCGCTACACCGACAATACTTCCTGTACCGACGGTAGCCGCCAATGCTGTACTCAAAGCCGCAAAACTACTTACATCCCCGCTACCTTCATTCGGGGCCTTACCGATGAGCTTGATCGCCAGGGGCAGGCGGAATACCTGCAACATTTTTAGACGTATGGTCAGCCATAACCCCGTTCCCATAACAAGGATGATGAGAGGCGCCCCCCATATCCAACTACTAATCGTTTCTAACACATGTACCAAATTCATTTCAACCCGCTCCTCCAGCATAGTAGAAAACAAAAAAGAGTCAAATCTGTTGATTCGACTCCTGGAGAGGTTAAAGGCACGAAAAAATACAACCATCTTGTGCAGGATTTCACCTCTAAAAGCTTATAAAAGCCTAGGGCTATCCCTGTCACAGGTTATTCGCGTCTCTGTCCTTTTGCCTGAGAGTTTAAGCAGATGTGATCTGCGGTGCACCTTCGGCGCCCAATTAAGGGTCTCTCCAGAGTTCTGTCCGTTTACGGTCCCTGCTCGTTGCTGTAAATCAGCCTAAGCACCTGAGAGTTTTGCCCCTTCGGTTGGAACTTTCATTCCATCTCCCGCAAACATCAACCAGACATATGAAATTTTTATTCATTATACAGAAAAATTTCAGCTTATTACAAGTGAAAAATTTGTGAAGCCCTCTGAAAGAATCAATAGAGTGTCTATACAAAAAGCGGGTACAGCAGATTGCATCCTGAGGATTTTCTCTGCTGTACCCGCCAAAACGATATGGAATTACAATTCTTCACCGTTGGTTGCTATCACATTTTTATACCAGTTAAATGAGTCCTTTTTGGAGCGTTGAAGCGTTCCGTTACCGTCATCATCCAGATCAACGTAAATAAATCCGTAGCGCTTGGACATTTCGGACGTAGACATGCTCACAAGGTCGATAGGTCCCCAGCTGGTGTAACCAATCAGATCAACACCGTCAGCAATCGCTTCCTTCATTTGGGCAATATGCTGACGCAAGTAATCAATGCGATACGTGTCATGCACAGAGCCGTCTTCTTCTACCTTATCATACGCACCCAGGCCATTTTCCACGATGAACAGTGGCTTTTGATAGCGATCATAAAACGTATTCAGTGTAACACGCAAACCGATCGGATCGATCTGCCATCCCCAGTCGGAAGACTGCAGATACGGATTTTTCACACCGCCTATCAGGTTCCCTGCTGCCTTTTCGCCTTCTGGCCCTGCCGATACGGTCAAGGTCATATAGTAACTAAATGAGATAAAATCGACCGTGTTATTTTTCAAAATTTCGGCATCGCCGGGTTCTGTCTGGATCACAATATTATTTTCTTCAAAATAGCGGTTCATATAGTTGGGATATTCCCCACGAGCATGCACATCCGTAAAGAACAGGTTCATTTGATTTTCATGCTGTGCTTTCAGGATATCTTCTGGGTTACACGTATGTGGGTAGCTTTCAATGCGGGCCAGCATACAGCCGATCTGAGCACCCGGAATGATCTCATGTCCCCGTTTGGTCGCCAATGCACTTGCTACAAATTGATGGTGCAATGCTTGATATATCGCTTGTTGCTTGTTTTCTACACGGTCAATAACCACACCTCCGCCTGTAAACGGGCTCATAGTCATGACATTAATTTCGTTAAAGGGCAGCCAGTATTTTACTTTATCCTTATAGCGTGTAAATACCGTTTCGGCATATTTTACGTAATGATCCACGACTTCGCGTCCCAACCAGCCATTATACTTCTGTGTCAGACCTAGCGGTGTTTCATAATGCGACAGTGTTACCAAAGGCTCAATACCATACTTGCGCAGCTCATCGAATACATTGTCGTAGAATTGCAATCCCGCTTCATTCGGCTCGGCATCATATCCATTCGGGAAAATCCGCGACCAGTGGATGGACATCCGGAATACTTTAAAGCCCATTTCTGCAAACAAGGCAATATCTTCTTTGTAGTGGTGGTAAAAGTCCACACCTTCACGCTTTGGAAAACGGGCGTTTACCTTCCCTGCCAAGATGTCCTCCAGTCGTTCGGACGAAATTTCTATAGCATGATCGTTCTTACGTTCTGATTTAGGTACATAGGCTATCATGTCTGCGCTGGACAGACCTTTTCCATCTACGTCAAAAGCACCTTCCAATTGGTTGGCTGCAGTTGCCCCGCCCCAGAGGAAGTTTTTCGGGAATCCTTTTAGCGTCTTCGTCATGGTATGAAAACCTCTTTCCTTAATTTAATGTTTTCACTTTAGTCAGTAACCCGTCAGGTGCTGCAATGCGAATCCATAACTAACGGTAACCGTTCTCCTTTGAAATGCATCGACAGATGCTTTAAAATAGACGTAATGCCCTCATAAAGCATCCTAATTGTTGTAACGCGTTTCATGTCAAGTATTTTTTTCTCAGGTGAGGAGAAGCATCATGTCGAATCTTGATCAAATTGCAAAACTGGCGGGCTTTTCCAAAGCTACGGTTTCCAGAGTGTTAAATCAGTCCCCCCATGTAAGTCACGAAACCAGAGCTAAAATTTTAAAAATCATGCAGGAATTAGATTATGTTCCTAATCGGAATGCGATCTCTCTATCCAAGGGTCAGACGCTTCAGATTGGTATCATCACTTCAACTATCAATGAAATTGTGCTGGCATTTCTGGACAGCTTTGTGGAAATCGCAGGCCAATATGAATTCCAAACCATTATTTATACTTCGGGAGAAGACAAAAAGAAAGAGCTTCAAGCTTTCGAGGATTTAAAAAGAAAAAGAGTCGATGCGCTGGTCATCATTTCCTGCGTGAATGACACTGATTTTTTGAGTACCTATTGTAAATATGGACCGATCGTGGCATGGCAACGTATGGAGCATACCGATATTCGCTCCGTCGCTATGGATCAATATGAAGGATACATGTTAGCATTAAAACATTTGATACAAAAAGGCTATACACGTATAGCCAATGCTTTTGGTCGTCCAAGCAGCATCAATACTCACAGCAGACAACGAGCCTATGAGCAGATCATGAGTGAACACAATCTGCCGGTGCTGCCACACTGGAACTATTCTTCTATTTATAACATTCGTGATGGCGAACAGGTCGTGCGCAATTTGTTACAGCATCGTGAGGAATTTCCAGAGGCTATCTTGTGTGCTAACGATTATGTAGCAGTGGGCATTCTCTGCGAAGCGCGCAGACAATTGCTGAGGGTACCGGAAGATCTGGCGATTGTTGGGTTTGATAACACGGAGCTGGCGCACACCATGGGGATTACAACGGTTCAAAATCCCATTATGGCTCAGGCGGAAAATGCCTTTTTCATGCTTTCCCCTCAGCTGATTGGACGCCAAATGGAGCTTCATTCGCTAGAATACAGTCTCATTGAGCGTACGACCACTTAAGGGCACAATTGACTTGCAAATTAGGCAAATGGGCCTTGATATGAAATATTTTTTGTCGAAAGAGAATAAAATATGTTGAAATCGCTTTTTTTTGTGCTACAATAGCACTATATCGAAGGATTGTGACCGGTGATGCGGGCAATGCCTGAGTTCAATTGAGTGCTATTGCTAACAATAGTGTTGAATTGTGCTTGGGCATTTTTTATTGGTAAAGGATGGGAGGGGGAACTTCAATGATTATTGAGAAGGTGCTCAATAACAACGTCCTGTTGACTAAAAACGATAAAGGCAAAGAGGTCATCGTCATGGGAAGAGGTATTTCCTTCAAAAAGGTGGCTGGGGACCAAGTCGATGATCATAAAATAGATAAGATTTTCATGTTAAATGAAAACGAGTTCACGGCCAGACTAACTGAGCTGCTAAACGATATTCCTGTGTCTCATCTGGAGGTCGTGAATGAAATCGTGACCCATGCAGCCGAAGTGCTGGATACGGAGTTAAGTGATAACATTTATTTAACATTGACCGACCATATTCATTTTGCCATACAGCGGGAAGAAAAAGGATTGGCACTCAAAAACGCGATGCTGTATGAAATTAAACGCTTTTACAAAAAAGAATTTGCAGTTGGGCTGGATGCTCTACAAAAAATTGAAAATACGCTCGGTGTAAAATTGGGCGAAGACGAAGCGGGATTTATCGCATTGCATATGGTGAATGCGCGGATCGACGGTAACGAAATGAAGGCTACACTAAAAATGACTGAGATTGTCCAACACATATTGAATATTATTACGTATCATTACGGGATTGTGCTGGATGAGTCTTCTTTTAGCTATTCGAGATTTTTGACCCATTTGCAATATTTTGCAATGCGAGTGATTCGCAAAGAGGTTATTCACAGTGGTGAAGAATTTTTGTACAACCAGGTAAAGCAAACATATACCGAGGCTTTTGCTTGTGCCCAAAAAATTAATGAGTATCTGGAAAAAACATATGATCAATATTTAAGCAAAGATGAGTATGTATATCTAACGATTCACATTCATCGGGTAACTGAGCGTAATAACATATCAGGCTAAAAACTTTATATCCTCATCGTTCATGGATTGTGACTGGTAAGGCAGGCAAAACCTAAACTGATGGTGAAATCGACGTTCCCTTATAGGAGGAGTGCGCAGTTTTCACCACGAGTTTAGGTTTTTCTTGTTTACAAGGTTAAAAAAGATGCACGCCGGCGCATCTCAGCAACAAATGTAAACGGTAAATCCTATCAGTAGCAAGAATAACACTTAAGGAGTTCTGAACATGAGTGATAAAGAGCTATCCAAAAAAATAGTGACTCTCGTTGGCGGCGAAGAGAATGTCAATTCGGTATTCCATTGCGCTACACGCTTGAGATTTAAATTAAAAGATCGCACAAAAGCGGACAAAGCTGCACTGGAAGCAACACCTGGTGTCATTACAGTGGTGGAAAGCAGCGGCCAGTTCCAAGTGGTCATCGGTAACAATGTAGGTCAGGTCTTTGAGCATATGATGACAGAAACAAATCTGCAGGATGCAGATAACCCAAATGCGAAAAAAGAAGAATCTTCCGAAAAAACGAATTTTCTTGGCAAAGCGGTCGATATCATTTCCAGCATTTTCTCACCTCTCTTGGGTGCTCTTGCCGGAGCTGGTTTGCTCAAAGGGATTATGGCCTTAATTGCGTCGCTCCATTGGATTGATACTGCAAGCGGTACGTATCTCATTCTGAACGCCGCTTCGGACAGCGTGTTTTATTTCTTGCCTATATTCCTAGCTATTACATCGTCCCGTAAATTTAAGACGAATGCCTTTGTATCGGTCGCAGTTGCTGGAGCCCTCGTCTACCCGGATGTTATTGCTGCGGTGGACCATCCGGCAAAACTGGCTTTTCTCGGAATTCCAATCATTCTGATTAAATATAGTTCTAGCGTAATCCCAATTATTCTCGCGGTATGGGTACAGTCCTATGTGGAACGTTGGTTTAATTCCTTTGTTCATCAATCGGTTAAAAACATTATCGTCCCTATGCTATCACTGCTAGTTGTTGTTCCGTTGACGTTTTTGGCCTTTGGTCCAGTCGGTAACCTGATCAGCCAAGGCTTGGCGAACGGTTTTACATGGGTGTACAATTTAAGCCCATTGATTGCCGGAGCTGTTGCTGGGGCATTCTGGCAAGTATTTGTTATTTTCGGCGTACACTGGGGCTTCGTTCCTATTATGCTGTCCAATATTCAAACATTGGGTTATGACACGATGCTTCCAATGCTTACAGCAGCCGTACTTTCTCAAGCGGGTGCAACACTGGGGGTATTCCTGAAATCACGAAATACTCAAATGAAAGCTTTGGCTGGTTCTTCTACACTGGCAGCTGTATTCGGGATTACTGAACCTACGATTTATGGTGTAACTTTGAAATTGAAAAAGCCTTTCATTTACGCTTGTATTTCTGGTGGTATCGGTGGCGCGATTATCGCTTCCGGCGGAGCAACTGCAAAGTCCTTCTCCCTGCCTAGTTTACTGGCGTTGCCAACTTATTTTGGAGCTGGGTTCTTGTGGGTTGTTATCGGCTTACTCGTTGCCTTTGTACTTGCAGTTGTATTGGTTATGATTTTGGGCTTTGATGATCCAAAAGAAGAAGCTGCAAAAACAGAAACAGCACCCGTAAAAAAAGAAGTAGCGATCGAAAAGGAAATCCTCGTAAGTCCGCTGCAAGGTAAAGTGCTGCCATTGGAACAATCTTCTGATGTTGCTTTTGCTTCAGGCGCTATGGGAAAAGGAATCTTGATCGATCCTACAGAGGGTGTGCTGACTTCTCCGGTTAACGGAACGATTACGACAGTATTCCCGACCGGACATGCCATCGGTATTACTTCCAATGACGGAGCAGAAATTTTGATTCACGTTGGTGTTAATACAGTGAAGCTGAAAGGACAATTCTTTGACAAACGCGTCAAAGAGGGTGATGTGGTGAAGCAAGGACAGTTGTTGCTTGAATTTGATATCGAACAAATTAAAGCGGCAGGCTATACAACGACTACGCCGATCATCGTAACCAATTCCGCTCAATATCTGGATGTACTGAACACCATGGAAACGGAAGTGAAGCGTGAGGATTACTTGTTGACCGTTGTAGTCTAACGTTTAACTTTCAGACTAAAAGAAGCTTTCCTAATGGAAAGCTTCTTTTTTATACACCATGAGACAAGTGTTACAGCGAAAAATGGAAATATCATATATTGTAAGTTTGAGATTGTAAAAAAAGGAGGATTTCTGTGAAAAAAGGATATATCGCCGGGTTAAGTGTCATTGTGTTGCTTATCATTGGTATCGCTATTTCAGCTGTAGTTAAATTTCAAGACCTGGAGCAGGTAGTTCAGCAGAAAGATAAAGAGATCCAAGCGAGCAAAAGCAATTACCCCGAAATATATGATCACTTGAATGCGGTTACAATGGATGGTTTTAAACAATTGATTCAGCAGGATCAAAGTGTATTTGTCTATGTTGGCAGACCCAGTTGTGGCGACTGCAATCGGTTTGAGCCTAACTTTAACAAGATGATTGAACAGTATAATCTGGGCTCCAAAATTACTTTTTTAAACGTTCACAAAATTCACAAGGACAAATCCCAATGGAATAAGTTCAAAGCAGATTACAACGTAAAATACACCCCCACGATTGCAGAATTCAGGAACGGCAAGCTGGTGGATAAAATAGAATGGACGCCAAAAAGAGATCTCAGTACAGATGCCGTAAAAGAATGGCTAACCTCCAAAAAACTCATTTTATAAGCCTCTTTTATATCCATTTCATTGAGAATAATAGAGTTGTTCATGCAAAAAAGGTATTCAAGCGAACAACGCATGAATACCTTTTATTAAGAATGTCCAAATCATCAAGCTGATTAAAAATAGTTCCTAGCGCTCTTCACTCGCTTCGGAAAGCCTTGTTTACACCCATCCGTTCCTATATTGCAGGCGATTATACAGTACGAGCATCAATCGAATCGGGAAATTCATATCGAATAATATCCGTTTCGGATACGATATGTCCGATTTGTGACTCAATGAATTCCAAATCTCCCTCTACTGCACCTATAAAATGCTTGGTACCAGGTTCTACAACGATGACCATACCAGGGCTGACTGTCTGTGTCATCCCATTGATACAGACACTTCCGGTTCCTGAAACAATGGTCCAAACCTCTTTTCGGAACTGATGCTCATGATAGCTGATAAATCTCCCGTTCGAAATGACAACACGTTTGGTGACCGTTTGTAACCCGCTTGCCGCTTGTTGATGGGACAAGACCGTTTGCTTTCCCCAGAATCGCTCCTCAAAACGCGGTCCAATTTCAATTTCTGCCACCATATCCTTAATTCCTGTTGATGATTGTCGATCCGTAACCAGCACACCATCCGGCCCAGCAACAACAATAATGTTTGGGACATTCCAGATGCTAACCGGAATTTCCAGTTCATTGATGATATGCGAGTCATGTGATGCTTCCGAAATATATCCGGGACCGCTTAGCTTTGAACTTACTTCCCGCACCAACGAATCCCACGTTCCCAAGTCCCTCCACTCTCCATGATATGGGAGCACGGAGAGCTTACGAGTGTGCTCTACTACCGCAATATCAAAGCTGGTTTTAGGCAAGTCTGCGTAATTTGTCGAAAGTGTTTTATAATCGGCTGGTAAACTCATTTGCGCCAGCACATCCAATAAAAAGCCGAGTCTAAAAGCAAACACTCCGCAGTTCCATAAGGCTCCTTCACGGATCAAGGCTTCAGATCGAATCAGATCGGGCTTTTCTACAAATGAACTCACCCTATAATATTCCTGGTCAAGTAAAGGAGCTGAAGGCACAATATATCCATATTTATCTGAGGGCTCCGTTGGAACAGCCCCCATCAATGCGATATGGCTTCCTGATTGCTCTAATATGGAAGGAAGCCTGCGCAGATGCTCGAAAAATTCATCCCCCGCATAGCCATCCACCGGCATGACCCCCACGATCTCGTCACGTGATGCACCTGCAATGTCATGCAAGTAAGCGGTAGCCAAGGAAATGGCCGGGAAGGTATCCCGCTGAGTCGGCTCCTCAATCACTACAGCGTCTCCACCAATTTGTCCCTGAATCAGTTCGACCTGAGTTCCACTCGTAGAAAAATAGGCTTGATCTGCCAAATTCGCCTCATCCAACTGCCTCCATATCCGTTGCAGCATGCTTTCCGGCCGCTCGTCATGACGTAGGATGGAAAGAAACTGCTTCGGACGGTTCACATTGGATAAGGGCCATAGACGTTTACCCGAGCCTCCGGATAATAAAATCATTCGCAAAGATGCAACCTTCTTCCTCTAAATTCATATTTTCTTACATTATTGGACTGTTTGCTTTTCGTGCTTTTGCCGAATACATAAGTATGTATCATCGTAGAACATACATAGTTATGCCATGTTAATGGTATCTTTGTCCGTACAGGAGATGTCAGTCATGCCTATAAAAATACTCATCCTTGAAGATCAAAAAAGTTTGGCTGATATGATTGCTCTTCATCTTCAGGAGGAAGGCTATCATACCGAACTAATCTATGATTGTAAACTCGCAATTCCTACATTAATGCACTTTAAGCCGGACATTATTGTGACCGCTCTAATGTTTTCCGGTAAAGTCGAATCTGAGCTGATCAGTCACATCCGTCAATTTACCACGGTTCCTATGCTCGTCATCTCTAATAACACCCTGCTGAATATAAGAATAAAGGCTCTGGATGACGGAGCGGATGACTTTTTATGCAAACCTTTCAGTCTGAGGGAGCTAAATGCCCGCATCAAAGCCTTGCTGCGCCGCAGTGGTAGCAACATGCTCACTGAATCACGAACGATAACCCAAAAGCTTAAAAAGGTAAGAGTTTGGGTGAATGATTACCGTCATAGCCTGTTGGTCGATGACCAGGAAATCGAAGTTACTCACATCGAATTTTCTATTATAAAAGAGATGTCCAGCAATCCAGGGAAAGTCTTTACCCGTAGCGAGCTGATGGATCGGGTCAAAGGCGGAGATGGCGCTTATCTGGACCGTACCATCGACGTACATATCTCCAGCCTCCGCAAAAAAATTGAACGTGATCCTAAAAATCCTCAGCATATCCGTACCGTTTGGGGCAGAGGCTACAAATACGAGATGTAGCCATATTGTGGCGCCTGTTTCCCTCCGGGCAGCTTGCTTCTTATGGAATTTTCCGCTTATTCCATCGCCGATATGGAAGAAAACAAGCTGCTCCGCTCAGGATCCCTATGACAAACAATACCCAGCCAAAACGGTAGGCTGAAGCCAGAATAACGACAACCTTACCGTTTCCGCTGCCATTCGTTATGAATCCAGTAGTTACTCCATTCACAGACAGACGCGCTCGCTGATTTTCGTTACCCAGCCTGAACTCCCATAGTGGATTGGGTGATTCCGTCTCCCGGATCAGCACCTGCTGATGCATTGGATTATATAGCGTAAAACTACGTTCCATGGAATTTTCACGAGTAGCCTGAATGCTTTCCGCAGCGTGTGGTGCCATAAAAAAGGTATCCATATCCGTTCCCTCAAACAGCGTAAATTGATCCACTGTAATCATCGCTTGATAAGGGATGATGGAATATTGCTTCATTTGAAATAAGCCCGTCTGCTTCTTGTGCGCATGCGCTAAAATCTGAAACTGCATCATGGTGGTTCCTGCCGGAGCCTTTACAATCTGGTCATAATGATTCCATTGCTCCTTATCTCTCTCCTCCACCTCATCAATATAGGAGGTTTGAAGAACCTGGGACGCTTTATTTAAGAAAATGACCTTCATGTGCCGGCTTCCAATTTGTTCTGACCGTGCATCCAACTGCACGGCATACTCTTGCAGCGGTTCCGCCTTCATTTTTTTGGACGCATAAATATTCCAATCACAGGAATAGCTAGGTGCGTAACGGATGGACAGTTCTGTGTCCTTGATGGATAGATCCGTCTGGCCAGGTCGAATATCTGCTACACAACCAACATCCGTGCTCAATGATTCCTTCGTGTCCTGCCCAGGCATCACGATCACTTCCTGCCCGCCCATTCGATGAATATCTGCAAAATGGCTCAATGACGGCACCTGACTGTCCAGTACAAGGGTTAAGCGATATTTTCCCTTGGTTAAGAACAGATTTTTAAATTCGACTCGGCCATAGTCGTTCAGCAGACCGGGAATTTGTATGCTTTTCTTGGCAAAACCATCCTGATTGGGCACCGTTTCAATAACCTTCTTTTCGGATAAAGAGGTAGCGGGTAATCGCTTATAAGAGTCCTCCGTACGAAGCGTTCTGGTCAGCACCTCTCCAGTCTCTTCATTCTTCCATTTCATGGTTAACGATCCTTCATATCCGGCAGGTAAATTAGCCAAAATAGCTGTGGCATAGGTTCCCGTTTTGGCGACTTCCACTTCTCTGCTTAACGTCCCTTTTTGGTAACTGATTCCCCGCCCCATACTAAGTCTAGGTAAAGCACGTTCCGTCTGCACATTCCCTTGAGCATTAAAATCGTTCTCTGCCTCCAAGGTAAAAAAGAGCTTACCCCGCTTCAATGCCTGCTCCACCGGAAAAGATAACCGATCCAGTTGATCCACAGGAACAATCGCAAATTGATTGACCGCATTAAAGCCTTGCAGGTTATTAACCGTGATTGGGTTATCTCCCTTTGGAAAAACATGTTCTCCCAAATCAACCCAATGAAATTGGTTTAATCCCTCATCACGGGTCTTGATGTTAGCCACTCCATCCGGCAGTGTGACTTGCAATTTCCCGCCTGCCTTATTCATGAACACTCTTGCATATACATGCGAGGTTTGAGGCTGGTCCATCTTTGTATGCATCGTAAACGTGTTGGGCTTGCTGTATTTCCCCAAATCACGCAGCTGAATATCGTGAATCCACCAGTAATTTTTTTGCTGCGGACGCTGGAGGGTTAACAAATCCATTCGCATCCAATAGCTGCCAGGCGGCGAGACGTATTCCCCGTAAAATTTTACACTGTCAAAATTATATCCCTCTGAAGGCGCCACAACATAGCTAACCCCCAGCTCACGCATTTGCTTATCATAAAACCTCATTTTTACATGCATTTTGTTCGTCCCACGACCAGAAACGGTGATGTGGAACTGATAAGGGTTATTTTCCTTGGCCTCTAGCAATCCCGATCTAGCAACCTGCCATATATTACTCGGATCTCCCTTCATAATCTCACCATGCAGAGTCGGCACGTCGTTCGATTCCTCTCGGGGGTTAGCCTGCACACTGAACAACTGTGGATTATCAGGCTTGAAAAAGGTTTCCGTTCTCAGCATAGAGTCAAAATCAAGCACCGTTTTGCCTTCAATACTGCTCATCTGATAGGGTGCCACATCCAGCTTCTTACTGGCGAAGGTGACCGCAATCCCTGCATCCATCTCCATATCAAACGGGAAGTTCCGTATATTTTGGGAGGATAAATACCACAACCAATCGTTGGTTGATGCAAAAGTTTTGGACCATTTTAAAAATGCATTACCATCCTCAATGGCATCAAAAGGCCGCAAGTAATCCTCTGCCGGGAGCTGGGACAACAGCAAGTCATTAAAGGAGGCTGCCTCCACATAATCCCCCTTGTTGACCGTCTGAATGGTGTTTAACTCAGGCTTCAACGCGCTGAACAGCACGCCAAAACGGCTGAAATCAAAACCAGGCAGATGACTGTAGCTCTCCAGTCGGCTAAATCCGTAAGGTGTCACAATTTTACTTGCAAGAATATTCATATAGGGCGGTGTCTGATCAAGATTGAATATGGAAAACAAATCGTTCTTATACGTACGTTTCAACCCGGTCTGACCTTCCAGCTGAGACAGGTGGAAATCCTGCCGCTTCTCCTGTCCTTCATATTCATCATGGTAGACCAGCTGGTTGACCCCAAAGGTAGAGAACAGCCAGCCTAATCGCGAGCTTAGTCCGTTGTCCATAACATACTGTAGAAAATTCATATAGTATGTGATACCGGGATCATTGCCTTCATGATGAAAGATCGTATTTTTAGGAGAAGAGTATACCTGAAAATCCCCGGTTGCCTTCTCGGTTGCCGTTTTTCCTTTATTCCATTTGGGCGTCGCTACTCCGTTATAGCTTTGAATCATATTATCGGCAATCGGAAAATACAGTGCCTTGCTGTCAAAACGATCTGGGTCAGTCAGCTTTTCAGCCATTTGACTATAAGCCTTCGGCACTTGTACCGGCTTGTAGTACCCCTCAATGAACTGGGTACGCAAGGGAGCAAAATATACGCCCAGGCACAAAACGACGATAACAACCGCCAGCTTTTTATACACACGCTGTAGCGGCGATGATCCAAACCATTCCATACATTGAATGACGCCAAAGGTCAGCAACACACCGAAATTAAGGGAAAGCAGTCCAATAAATTTGTTAGGATCACGGAAAACCGAACCAATTACAGGGGTTTTCGTAACCAAAATAACAAACCACTTGGCAATGGACGGAAATGTCGTTCCAGTCGCTGCAACCATAAATAACAGCGTAAGGAGCGAGAAGATCAGAATGATCGGTTTTTTATGTGAACGTGTCACCATCGCGTATCCGATCAATAGCAATAAGAATCCCCCACCTACATAAAACATCGCAGGCAGTGAGGAAAAGGAAAACATTGGCCACCAATAGCTCAGTAAATAACCCACATTATATAAACTGCTATTACGGCTGAACAGAGACAACGTATCCACGACGTTGATATTATGCTGAGACGCTTGAGCGTCCATCAACATGCTACCTACATACAGGGACAACCAGTAAAAACTAAGCAGTCCGAAAAACACACCAAAAATCATGCCTTTACGCAAAAAATTACTGTATAAGGGCTGTAAATAGGCGCGCCCGGCTTTACGATGAGTCCAGGTCAGTTTGAGCAGGAGCAACATGGTGAACAATCCCAAATAAATCATCCCGAAGAAAAAATAATGAATGGCCGCAGCACTAACAGTGAATACTGCAGCCAGCAGGAACAGGTCAATCCAGTTCCGCTGATACAACTTATGGGGATGATAGTTTTTAATTTGTTGAATTTGAAACTTGGGGTCCACCGCACTGAAAAAGAATCGCAGCATTAACGGAAACAAACTATACCCACAGAGCAAATAAATATGCTGGATGCGAAAAATAACCCACGGATTCAGTGCGTAAAACAACGAACCAACCATGATGGCAAAAATACGGGTTTTCGTAAAACTTGGTGAATAATACACGCTGACCAGTCGCTTGGCAAAGGCATACATCGAAAATGCCGAGACAAATAACAAGCCTGTGATAAACGACTTGAGCAAGACCGGGCCGCTTTCGTCAAATAATAGTGAAAGTCCATAGAAGGGCAAGATGTACAGGATACGTGGAGCATTGAACAAGGTCGAGGTAGACCATCGTTCGTTCCATACCCCGGTTATTTCCTCCAGATACCGATGAGAGGTGGCTCCAAAGGCAATGTCACTGAATACGATTTGTCCTAATCCATAGATGGGGGCAAGATATGCGACAATCGCAGCGAGCATCAATAGGATTGCCGCCATATCGTAGCGGTAGCGAAATATCCACTTTTTCATGCTTGTCCCCCTCTCTTGAACCTCTTGTATCTGTTGGTTATCTTGGGCCTATCTATCTTCTCAAATGAACGATGGCCTGCAATCCCTGATCGGTGTTACGCAGCTTTAAGCGACCACCTATAGTCTTCAGATATGCATCCATGTGATACAGGCTGAACGTATGCTCCTGTGCGTTTTGGGAATAGTCCGGCTGGAAATAGCTCCAACGCATCTTGTCATCAATCCCGCCGCCTGTGTCTTCAATGATAATCATAATTTCAGCTTCTTCCAGCCGTGAGCTAACCTTAAGCATATGAGATTGCCGCTTGGACCGCAGACCCGTTCGGCTCCGTTCCTGATCCTCCAGCTGCTCTCCATCTTGGTTCATGGCCTGCACTGCATTTTCCAGCAGCCCCTGTATCGTTTTGTACAGCATGGGTGCTTGTGCTGCAATGGATGGAACTGGCTCTTGCCGCAAGATCACTTGAATGTGCTTCATATTCAGCGAACGGTTCGCCCATTTCAGCGATTCGGACAATACCTCATTCATATCGGTGAAGCTAATTCCGCTATTATCATGCATTTTCTCTTCCAGCTCATCACGCAAACTACGGACGCCTGTCAGTAATTCTCCTAGTGAGGATTCCTGTCTGAGACGACCCTGAATGAAATTTTCATTCAGCTCGCGGAAATACTCCAGTTCCTCATGAGATGCTCCTTTTCCCTGACTGGAAGACACTTCAAAGCGGTTGGCTAGATCTTGATAAAATCCCAACAGCTTTAAATCATCGCCGCCTGTGAGACGGCTAGTCTGTTCTTGTAGCTCTTGCAGCTGTTGCTCAATCGTCTGCATTAACGGCAAATAATACGTGTCCTGCTGCTGTCGCATATCTTCATCCCGCCGCTGGTCACGCACTTGATTGTTCACGATGGCATCTTTCACAATCCGTTTGCGGAACTGTATGAGCATGGCCCACAAAATAATGAGTATTAGAGCCATCACCATCCACAACTGTTTGCGAAAGGAGCTAATTCGCTGGGCAGTATCCTGACTGATATCCTTAACCGATATGTAAAGGGCCTCTTCCCCAATGCGGCTGAATCCTAATCCGTATTTCTCTCCACGATCTTCAACGATACCCGTATTGCCCTCCAGCAGCCTACGGGTTACACTCGTGATGTCCGTCCGGTTGATATCCGAAGTACTTCGGGAAGCTACGATCTTGAATTGACCGTTATAAAATAAAGTCTCATGCTGATTCACCGGCTTACTTTTAACAATTCCACTAAGCATTTCAGCGTCAACTGTACGCACCATAAAACCGCCCGTCTGCGCCCCTTGAATCCTGCACGCTATGTACTGGGCAGGCTGATGATCCTCAGTCACAAAAGAGCTGACCGCACAACCATTTTGCAGCCATTTAATCTGCTGGACCGCATTCCTCATCTCACGATTGTCACGTCCGACCATCACATGATACTGTTCATCCAGCACATAAAAAGACCCGCTCTCACGCTTAAACCCCTCAGCATATTGACGTGTTCCCTGATTCAGCATCTCTCTGCCCAGACTGGACGACAGCTCTTTTAGCTCATCTTGCCATGCGGCATAACGCTCCGTTATGCTGCCAGACAGTTCCTGTACCTCATCCTGGAGCTGCTCGTTCTGAATTTCCGCCAAGTGACCGCTGAATTGCCTCATGACGAACCATTGTAGCACAGCGGCCAAGAACACTGTCACACACAAAACCATCAGGTACAGGATCAGCTTTTGCCAACTTGGTTTCAACAAAGCCCATTGCTTCATGACCTGGCCCCTCCATTTTGTTCAAGACGGCTCAAAATCGCTTGCATCAGGCATTCCAGCTCGTAGCTGACCAGCGGTAGCCGTGCGCACAGCAACCGGGGAGTGCGGCGCTGGAGTGCGGCAAACCTCGCAGCGGTTTCCGTTGCCCCGTCTGTCAGCAGGATCAACTCGCATGTTTTGGCGATATATAGACGATCCAAATCTTCCTCGCTGTATGCTCGCAGATCAACAACGTAAATATCATGACGATCGTCCATATGCTGAAGTGCACTGGAGACGGCCAGAGTCACCCCTGTATGTCGCGCAGCATGATACTGGTGAAGAAGACGCATTCCTTTTTCCCAGAGCGCGTGTTCAACCGAATCAAATCGTTCACAAAAAAGACGCAACGCCCGTTCTGTACTGACATCTTTTAAAAATGCCAAAACGCTGATATTATACATGTAGTTCCTCATTTCTTACTTCCTGATTGGAGTTGCGCAGTTCTTATGACACCCCAAAACATTCTATTTGTTGACGACAGTCCTATGGTGCTGTCCCTGCTTGAACGGACATTGATGCAAGAAACATTCACCTTACATACCGCTCACACGCCTAAAGAAGCTCTGCAAGTGCTGGAAAAGTACCCGATTGATGTTGTCGTCTCCGATCTGCTTATGCCTGGTTTGGACGGAATTACGTTCCTTCGTATGATTAAGAAAGATTATCCACATATCGTACGCATCATTTTGTCTGGTCACCTGCATACGCAGTCCATTTTATCGGCCATTAATCAAGTCGGCGTGTTCCGTTTTTTGACGAAACCGCTGGAGCTGGATGATGATACGCTTAAAAAGATACTGTATGAGGCGCTTGATCAGGCTAGGCTCAATCGAAACAGCCTGTATGCAGACCAGAACGTGGCAACTGACTTGTCGATATTTATAAACAGCATTTTGAATGCTCCGTACCGACCGTATGTCCTGCTGAATGAACAAGATATCGTAACCGCCGTACATATTGCACTTGCTGAGCTGTATCCTGTCGGCTGCTCACTGCGTCATCCTGCTGGCGAAGGTATTCAGTTAACTCCGCATTCATTATATATACCGTATGAGGAGCCAGAATCTTCCGATCCCGACCTGTACTCGCTGGATACGCTGACCCTCGGTCATTCATCGTTACGCCTTATCCGCCTTAGCGAGATCGCCTGAGTGACGGGTGCCGCCCTTTAACACGGCGGCTACCCCAATCACAGTCAGGCAGGTGTACATCCACAACATCCCCCCCGTTAGCAGCGGATGGCGGATGTAGTTTTTCACATTCCCCCATGTATACAACACCGGACGGAAGAAGTACCAACGTTCCAGTGCCTTTCGCAATCCGCCCTCCTCAGATGACATCGTACGATCCATCACCGAGAAGTAGTAGGCTTTTTTACGTAATACATCCTGCAAATATACCTGTTTTTCATCATGATATACCCGTGTAAAAACCGCCCGGCGAATGACTCCGCCAGACTCTATATAGCGTAAGGTTGGCTGTATTTCTTCAAAAGCAATTTGCTCCGCATTAAATCCGCCTGTTGATTCGTAAGCGCTCATTCGCCAGAAGCGTGCAGCTTCAATGGAGCGTTTTCCCAAGGTCTCTCCTGCGTTGTTAATTACATTCCGCTCGAAAACCTTTACTTTGGAGAAAAAATTATTTGCTTCCGAATATGCCTCCTCTGGAATAACCAAGGCACCAATATCTTGATGATCGTCAAAAAAGTCGATGCTTTGCTGAATTAGATGTTCGGCTAAAATCATATCGGAATCCAATACAAATATGTATTCGGCACCCAAGCGCTTCGCTTCCTCAACCGCTTTGACTCTAGCAACTCCCCGCTCTCCATGAGGAAGCTCCAATACGGTAACGGGTACTGAGCTCCCTGCGGACAGCATACGAATCGTCTCAACCGTCCGATCACTGGAGCCATCATCGGCAATTACAATATGCAGATCCCTGTAATTTTGCCCCATACAGCTTCGCAAACAAGGCTCTATTGTACGTTCATTGTTGTACGTGGAGAAGAGAATGACCACTTTGTCCACTCTGTTCCGCCTCCTCTGTCCAATTCTCCATCAACTGCTCAAACGCGGCAGCTGTATGATCAAAATGAAATCTTAGCGCATATTGGTACGCTCGCTCACGGATGGCCATGTAATCTTCGCCACCCTCTGCCGCTCTTTCCATTTGTTCAGATAATCCTCGAATATCGCCGTGAAAGCATAAATATCCGCTTTTTCCGAAATCCGTCGCATCCACCAGACCGGGAGAATTGCTCACAATGCTGGGAGTTCCAACCGCTGCCGCTTCGGTAATCGTCAATCCCCAGCCTTCACGCAGGGAAGGGAATACGAGCGCATGGGCACGGCTCATCAGCTCCAGCTTATACTCTGCTGAAACAAATCCATAAAAGGTAATATCGGCTTGTGATTGTCCCTGTTCATCCGGTTCTCCGTATGTCAATCCATACCGTTCTATAATCGGCAATAATTGTTCTGTCACATAGGTTTTATCGGTTTTTCCGGCAATCCATAACATAGCCTGGGGGAACTTTTCCTTGAGCCGCCCAAAGGCTTCAACGACCAGATCAATGCCCTTATATTTAACAAAGCGTCCGGCATACATGAAGGTTGGGTTAGACTCCTTCGTCAAAAATTGTTCACGCGGCCAATGATCAAACTCAATGCCTTCCGGTAAAAGATGAACGCGATCTGGATGAAAGCCCAGCTTAAGCAGATCATACCGGGTAGACGGGGATACGGTGAGCGTCCGATCCTTCCGTGCCAGCTTAAGCATGAGGGGCTCCATATGAAATCCAATCATATTTAGCGGGAACCTGGCATTTTCATACCATATTTCCCTTGTTAGCTGATGTATGAAAAAAATTCGCTTGGATGCCTCCACCCAAAATCGGGTAAAGAACTGATGCGTATTCGCTTGATTAATTACATAGTCAATCTGCTGCCGATGACGACGGTAATAGCGCATCGCATAATAAATAACACTGTATATGTTTCCTTTTCGAATATACGTAATTCCGTCGATGACTTCATGCTCAGGCATCCCCTCAAATTGGGGTGAGAAATGAATGAACTGAAACCGGCCTTGCTGTGAGCGTTTCAGCATTTCATGGGTGAAAATTTCTGCTCCCCCGCTTTTCGGAGAACGAATGTCACGCCAGGAAAGCAATAGAACTACGGTCTTATCGTCCTGCTCTAGTATGGTATTCATGGGGTGATTCCTCCCCTTATCTTTATTTTGAACAAATACATATAGGCATCTATCACAAAGTAGAGAGACATAGCTCCGTACACAATGAACTCTGACAACAAAAAATCGATCGGGTCTGTGTGAGCCATATGAAAGGCTACTAATAAAGCTGCGGCTCCCGCCATCAGACTGAACATAAAGGTGCGTCTGCCCACTAATACGTGCACATGCACAAAAAATAGCACGATGGAAAAAAGCCAATACACCCAGCCTCCCCATGGAATATAGGCCTCAGCCGCCTGGTAAGAGGCTCCAAATAATATGGGAATAGAGGGTGGGAATATATAAGTTGTGCCCACATATACACACAGCGCGGCTACAGCCATTAATCCAGCATAGATTACAATTAACTTGCCCAAAGCCTGGCGGTCATGCCCCTGCGCACCGATCTTTGGAATAAAGGCAGCAATCAAGCTGTACGAAACGTAATAGACCAACTGGCTGTACTTCAGCGCAATGGCATAGCTGCTGGCCTGCTCAGGAAAATAATGCTGTACATACAACATGTCGATGGATATACAAAACAGAATGAATAAATTCGTCATAAGGCTGTCGGTGAAATCCTGACCTAGTGACTTCCATAACCCAGCAGGGATATGTTCTCCTCTATATGTCAATAGGGACAAGCCTTGGGCCGAAACGATCCAGCCGTGAAGCAACGACAGCAGCATTCCCCCACAGCTCGCTAATAGTAAGGCTTCCAGCCTTAACCCCAGGGCAGCCAGGACAAAAAACAGGCATAGCTTCCCTAATACCTCAATGTAATAGTTCACATTGAGCGCCAGCATGCGTTCCCTCCCCTGTAAATCTCCACGGCACGAACTCACCAGAATATGCAATCCGATCAAGGCATACAGCATGAACAGCGGGCCGGACTCAACGCCCAATAGCGAACGCAGCAACGGATGAAAGGAAAGTGAAATGATCATGGCAAGCAGAGTTAGCACTAGAGGTGCTTTTAGTAATAGAGAACCGAGCGGTAAGCTGCGTAGCAGAAGCTTCTGGTCAGCCTTGGATACCAGCTTGGCGGTTAACAGCTGGATGGATAAGCCCAATACGGACAACAGTGCAAAGAGGGCCAACAGCGCGTTCGCCTGACCATAGGCTTGTCCGGTAAGATACCAGCTCGCTGCAATGTGGAAGAAAAAATTGAATCCGTTAAGCAGCACATTAAAGAGGGGGAACATCAACGAACGCAATCGGTTGTTCACGTGGTTATCTCACCCGCCGATCCAGTCGCCAAATCTCAATGATAGAGCGCAAAAAACGAATGGAATCCTTCCAGACATGAATGTGCGAGCCATCTCGGTCAATGCATTTGACGGGTAGTTGCAGCACACGGAGCTGAAGTCGCTTGGCAATGAACATCATCTCCAGATCTAGCGCTAGTCCGAGTTGTTCCTTCAAATGTGGAAACATCCGCTTCACGGCAACCGAGCTCATCACTTTAAGACCCGTCTGGGAATCTACTACACCGGTTGGTAAAAAGGGGCGAGAGACGACCCGTTTGCCAAAGCTGACGATAGATCGCAATAAAGAACGATTCTCGGCGGTCATATCTTTGGTTCCAATCACAACATCATAGTAGCCCTGTTGAACAACATTGATCATTCTGGCAATATCCTCAATAAAAAAGGAATCGTCCGCGTCCACAAATACGTAGTAATCCGCACCGATGGTCCGCATTCCTTCCAGATACGTCCCTGCCTTGCGCGTATTGCGTCCCAATTCCCTTGTTTGAAGCAGTGGACTCAAGTTCTGGTTAATCCGGTTTACGGACAAGTCCGTTGCTGCCTCCAGCGCTTTAATCAAGGCATTCGTGCCATCGTGGCTACCATCATCAATGAGATAAATCGAACCCTCTATAATATGGCTGCGGATAAAGGCTTGCAGTCGCTCAGCAAAGGTTTTGACATGAACAAAACGTTTCTCTTCGTTATACACAGACAAGATGAATGCAACATGTTGGCTTTTAGTCGAATACTCGGGATAGAGCAAGCTTTGTATTTCAGAAAGTATTTCTTCGGTATCATTGGCTTGCCAAAATAGCAGACGCAATCGGCCTACTCCGATAATCTGCACCATATGCTGATCACTGAACGGAAAGGTTACATCCGTCACCAATAGCAATGGCATTTGCGGAAATTGGCTACGGATCTGATTAGCTTTCCGCACGGCTTGCCCCGGCTCCCTATAATCTATCAGGCAGCAACTTGCGCCCTCGTAGACTGAAGCTTCCTCCGTGTCCTCGCACTGTATATATTGGTAAAAACAAATCACATTGGGATAATCAATAGCCCTGTTGTTATCGCTAAAAATGGCTATAGGTCCCTGCACACAAACCTCTCCTTTTCCTCCGAATAATTCTATTTTGTTGAAAAAGAATTAAAAATGTTTGCTTAGTAAGATTAAATTAATGTCCAAATACTTCATATTTTCTTAACAAAATAGCTCACATCCCTTGATATATAAGCATTCAAGAGAAGAAAAACTAATTTTCATATTTGATAAAACAGAGCATTTAGACCCGATTCATTAGGACTATTACTATACGAATTACAAGGTGAATCCGAAAACAAAATTAGTTCTATAGGATTAATAAAAAGATACACATATGGTCATTTTGTCATAGATTGATAGGCGAATAAAACCAATTTGTACGTCCATACTATGGACAACATGTCATTTTCATCATGAATAATTATCAAAATATAGGGAAAGAAGGTATTTTTATGGAAGCATTTCATGTCAATCGTGATGGGTCATTATCTACTCCCTTACGAGGAAAGGACGTCCTAGCAAACCCTCTTTTGAACAAAGGGGTGGCATTTACAGAAGAAGAACGCAAAGAACTGGGCTTGGAAGGAATTCTTCCTCCCACTGTCCTTTCATTGGAAAAACAGAGCGTTCGGGCATATCAGCAATTCCTGGCACAACCCACCATGCTGCGTAAAAATGCTTCACTTAACGACCTTCATAACCGGAATGTCGTGCTTTACTATCGGCTGCTAACCGACCATTTGAGTGAAATGCTGCCCGTAGTCTACACACCGACTGTAGGAACCGCCATTCAAGAATACAGCCATGAGTACAACCGTCCCGGGGGCGTATATTTATCGATAGATAATCCGAACGGTATCGGACAGGCGTTCTATAATTCCGGCTTACGTAGTGAGGATGTTGACCTGATCGTGGTCACGGATTCAGAAAGTATTTTGGGAATTGGTGACTGGGGTGTCGGGGGAATTAACATTGCTATTGGCAAACTTGCTGTATATACAGCTGCGGCAGGTATTCATCCCGGGCGGGTGCTGCCCATTGTACTGGATGTCGGCACGAATAACGAGAAGCTGCTGAATGATCCGCTATACATCGGAAACCGCCATAAACGAGTTCGCGGAGAAGCCTATCATCAATTTATTGATACCTTTATCAGCAAAACGTTAACACAATTCCCGAAGGCGCTTTTGCATTGGGAGGATGTGGGGAGCGTGAACGCACGCCACATAATAGGGAAATACGGTCAAAACATTCTCACCTTCAATGATGACATCCAGGGCACAGGAGCAGTCACATTAGCTGCGATTGTTTCGGCGGTAGGTGTCACCAAAATTCCGCTACGTGAACAAAAAATACTTGTCTTTGGTCCAGGGGCAGCAGGAATCGGTAACGCCGACCAAATACGGAGCGCTATGATCGAGGACGGGCTTCCTGCAGAAGATTCTTTCAGGTCGTTTTGGGCCTTTGATTATCGTGGGCTATTAACGGACGATATGGAAGATGTACTCGATTATCAGAAACCATATGTGCGTAAAAAGGAAGAAATCAGCTCATGGGCCCGATCGGAAGACGGCAAAATACCGTTGCTGGAGGTCATCCGTCAGGTAAAACCTACAATCTTAATTGGGACTTCCGGTGTAGCGGGTGCCTTTTCTGAAGAGATTATCAAGGAAATGGCAAAGCATGTGGAACGCCCGATCATTATGCCCATGTCCAATCCTACCAATCTGGCTGAAGCGGTACCCGAGGATTTGATACGATGGACTGATGGCAAAGCATTGATTGCTACGGGAAGTCCCTTTGAGCCCGTCAGCTATAACGGTACGAAATTTGAAATTGGACAGGCGAACAATGCCTTTGTTTTCCCGGGACTGGGTCTAGGCGCAATTGTGGTCAAGGCCAAACGAATCACTCCTTCCATGTTTACCGCAGCAGCTGATGCCGTTGCCAACGCCGTAGATTCGAATGAACTTGGCGGCGCACTGCTGCCCCATATTCGAAAATTACGTGATGTTTCGTTTGCGGTTGCGGTTGCGGTAGCAAAGGCCGCAATTCAGGATCAGGTAGCTCAGGCACACCTTCCAGATATTGAGCAAGCCATTCGGGATGCAATGTGGAAACCGGAATATGTGAGGGTCAAAGCCGTGGAAAGTGTAATCCAACACCCTCACTAATCCTTCACTAGGCATAAGCAGTTTGACATAACATAGGAACGAATGTACAGTATTAGTCAAAAGAATAGGAAAGTCCACTAGGGGAGCCATTATGGCTGAGACAAGAATGAATCTTGGACCCTTTGAACCTGATCTAGTTCGTACTAGCGTAGGAAAGTGGAGCCTTCTATATATGGTTTCAGGCGTTTTTGCGCATTGAACCTATGTTGAAGCCGCTCCAGTTTTCGGGGCGGCTTTTTGGCATTGTTCCGAGAGTTGTATCTTACGGGACTTCTTATTCTCCATTTTTGTTGGAGGTGGGGAAATGAGTTTTTCGCAAGAGCTCCGTCAGCAGGCGGATGGCATTTTTCAAGCCATTTATGAGCATCCCTTTGTGAGAGGTATTGCTGAAGGAAATTTAACAAGGGAACAGCTGATTCACTATGTAAAACAAGACTTTGAATATTTGAACGCCTACATGCGGATTTACGGCATCGCGATCTCCAAAAGCACGAGCCGGGAGGATATGGCTGTATTTAACGAACAGATCTCTTTTATTCTCAACAGCGAGGTTCATCCGCATCAAAATTTTTGTGCTATCGCAGGTGTCACCTATGAAGAGATGCAGGGATATCCACTCGCTCCGTCCGCTCATCATTATATCCGCCATATGCTGACCGTCGCACATGAGGGTAGTCTTGGGGAAATCATGGCCGTGCTGCTACCATGTCCATGGACATATCTTGAAATTGGACGCAGGCTAATGGATGAGGTAAGACCGGACGAGTCTCATCCGTTCTATGAGTGGATTTGCTTCTATGGCAACCAAATTGAAGATGTAACCTTCAAATATCGAGAGCGTGTGGATGCTTGGGCGAAAGTCGCCACGGCTGCCGAGCGAGAGCGGATGATTGAGCATTTTATGCTAAGCTGCCAGCTGGAATATATGTTCTGGGATATGGCTTATAAGCAGGAACAATGGCCCGTCCAGATGCGCGCTACGGTCTTGGAATAATCAGTATAGATGAGAGAGGATAAACATGATGAATATATGGGAACAAAGTTATTCGGCGCTCCTGACAAAGGTACAAAACAGCAACCCCCTCGTTCATAATATAACCAATGTGGTGGTCACCAACTTTACAGCCAACGGCCTATATGCACTAGGGGCTTCCCCGGTGATGGCTTATGCACCGGAGGAAGTAGCAGATATGGCCAAAATAGCGGGCGCCGTCGTGTTAAATATCGGTACGCTAAACCGTGAGCTAGTGGATGCCATGATCCTTGCTGGACAATCGGCGAATGCTCACGGTATTCCAGTTCTGTTAGATCCAGTCGGTGCGGGAGCAACTAGTTTTAGAACCGAGTCAGCACTGCGAATCCTAAACGAGGTTAACATCTCACTAGTACGAGGCAATGCAGCCGAAGTCGCTCATCTGATCGGAGAAGCCCGAGAAATTAAAGGGGTAGATGCAGGCGACAGTGCTGACAGCAGTAATGTCGATCTGGCAGTTCGGGCTGCGCAAACGCTCCATACCATGGTTGTCATCACTGGAAAAGAGGACGTCATCACCGATGGGGTTGAAGTACGATTGATTAGTGGCGGAGACGCGCTGCTTACGAAGGTAACCGGAACAGGCTGCCTGCTGACCTCTGTGTTGGGTGCCTTTGCAGCAGTTGAACCCAACCTGCTGCTCGCAGGCACAGCAGGTTTAGCATTTTACAGTGCAGCAGCTTCTCGAGCCGCAGCGCATACCGCAAAGCTGGGACCGGGCAGCTTCCAGATTGCCTTTCTCGACGAGCTTGCCAAACTACATACTGGTTCGCTAGAGGGGCATGTCACGATCCGTGAAGCTGGAACAACTACAACAGGTGGTGCGCGATGAGAGACGTGCATGTACCGAGAGCGCTGACGATTGCCGGTTCAGACAGTGGCGGCGGGGCTGGAATTCAAGCCGATCTCAAAACCTTTCAGGAGCTTGGCGTATACGGCATGTCAGCTATTACGGCCATAACGGTACAAAATACTTTGGGAGTTCACGGTGTATATCCGCTGCCACAGGAAGCAACAGCGCAACAGATCGAAGCTGTAGGATCAGATCTTGGAGTCGACGCCCTAAAGACTGGCATGCTGTTTGATGCAGGCATCATCCGTCTTGTGGCCGAGCAGATCCGAAAGTTCGGCTGGGAAAAGGTTGTCGTCGATCCTGTAATGATTGCCAAAGGGGGTGCAAAGCTGCTGCAACCAGAAGCGGTGCAAGCTTTGAACGACGACCTGCTCCCCTTGGCACTGGTCGTCACACCAAATATCCCGGAAGCGGAGGCCTTAACCGGGATAAGCATTCGTACGATGGAAGGACGCCGGGAAGCTGCGAGACATATTAGTAGCCGGGGTCCCAAATTCGTTGTGATCAAGGGCGGCCACGATGAGGAGAGCGAAAACAGCGGTCAGGTCATTGACCTGCTATTTGACGGAACTGCCTTTACAGAGCTGGGCGGCAAGCGGGTGCGAACTGTCCACACACACGGAACAGGATGTACGTTCTCAGCAGCGATTACCGCTGAATTAGGGAAAGGCGTGTCTGTACCGGAAGCTATTTTGAATGGAAGAGCCTTCATTCAGGCGGCGATTGAAGATACATTGTATTTGGGCCAGGGACACGGTCCAACCAATCATTGGGCCTACCGCCGTCGTCAGGAGATACTCCAATGAGCGGTCGAATAT
This sequence comes from Paenibacillus sp. EKM10P, assembly GCF_011800655.1. Taxonomy (NCBI): domain Bacteria; kingdom Bacillati; phylum Bacillota; class Bacilli; order Caryophanales; family Paenibacillaceae; genus Paenibacillus; species Paenibacillus sp. EKM10P. The sequence continues at coordinate 103,915 of NZ_JAALET010000012.1, forward strand.
TACCTGAGATCATGCGCCGGCATTTACAGATGTATCTGGTTGTTGGAAGCGTGAACTGCCTCGCGGAACCAAATCGGGTCGTGCAGGAGGCTCTTGCTGGCGGCACAACCATGATCCAGTTCCGGGAAAAGGGCCGTAGCGCGTTAACAGGGGTGCCTATGTTTGAACTTGCGCGTCAGCTACAAGATCTGTGCCACCACGCTGGTATCCCCTTTATCGTCAATGACGATGTGGAGCTGGCTCTTGAGCTCAACGCCGACGGTGTTCACATCGGTCAGGACGATGAATCGGCTGATTCTGTGCGTACGCGGATCGGAAACCGAATCCTTGGCGTCTCCGCCCATACGATTGAGGAAGCTCGTCGAGCCATTCTGCAAGGTGCGGACTACCTCGGCGTCGGCCCCATCTATCCCACCATCTCAAAGGATGATGCTCATGCGGTGCAGGGTCCAGCCATTTTGCATGAGATGCGCAAAGCGGGAATTGATCTGCCCATCGTCGGGATCGGTGGCATTACGATAGACCGTGTGGAGGAAGTGGTAAGTGCGGGTGCCGATGGTGTAGCGGTGATTTCGGCTGTGACGCAGGCAAAACAGATTCGAGCTGCTGCAGAGGAACTAAAGAAAAAGGTAGTGCTAAGCATCAAACATCCGGGGATGTCCCAAAAGCTATAAAATGCTATGTCCCTTCCTTCACCCCATTATGTCACTTTTATTGTTTACGCAAGAGCCTCATTTCCACTAATAAAGTAGAAATGAGGCTCTGTGTTGTCATAAAATTAATCTTTTACAGCTTGATTTCTTGTGTTCTTTTTCTCAGCAATAAGTAATCCTAGCAAAATGTACCCCCTGTACAATATCCCCATGAACAGAACAATACCAACGATTGAAACAAGAATAAGTAGAATATTCGCTACAAATAAAATAATTGCCATAGTCAAAAATATCCCCCCCAAAAGATACTGATTTTTAAGCTTCCTATCCCCAGTACACTTGAGCTTGTAGAATACCTGATTAACTATAAATATATGTCAATCGTCTTTTCTAATATTCGTATAGCATTCGAAAGCAATTAAAAAACGAAACTTAATTATATTGATTTTTGGTTCCCCATTCACATAACCCTTCCAAAACAGGCAATAGTGTTTCCGCTTTTTCTGTAAGACTGTACTCAACTTTAGGTGGAACTTGGGGGTACTCTTTCCGATTCACCAGACCATCCGCTTCCAATTCTTTTAGCTGTGAACTCAATGTTTTATAAGTAATAGCTCCGATTTGTCTTTTCAGATCATTAAAGCGAACCACTTGGTTTTCGGCCAGAAGGTAAATAATAACCATTTTCCATTTACCACCAATAACTGACACTGTATAACCAAAAGGTGTATCTTGAATGTTTTTAACTTTACCTTTAAATTCAGCCATACTCATATTCACACTATCCTTTCGGGTAGTACCTATCAAATTAGTGCGTACTACGTTTTTATTTGCGTTCAGTTTATACTAACCGTAATTTGAAGTAAAGGAGAGAAAATATGACTAAAACAATACGCCTGTTAATGCCGCAATGGCAAGGAGGAAACAATCCTAACTACTCTTTTGGAGCTGAACTGCTGGCTTGGCTAGCCCCAGACAATGATCAACCCCTTATTCATGTTCCAGTTCAAGCTTATGATGGAACTCCGCTTGCCAACGAGAACGGTATGTATGGGAGAAAACAGCTACTTGAACAATTAGAGGCTGCTCAACATATCATTGACGCTCATAAGCCAGATCGCATTGTAATGTTTGGTGGTGACTGCTTAGTCGAACAAGCCCCGTTTGCCTATTTGAACGAACGATACGGTGGAGAATTAGGGTTAATTTGGATCGATGCCCACAGTGATTTAGTTAGATATGTAGGCTATGATAACGGACATACATTACCGCTTGGAAATCTATTGGGAGAAGGAGATGAGGAGTTCGCAAAATATGTGAAATTACCTCTTAAACCTGAAAAAGTCTTTATCGCTGGTTTAGCAACTCCTACAGAAGAAGAAACAAAAGCATTTTCAGAAACATTTCAAAAACTAGGTGTTACTACTATAGAAACAGATGCTGAAGTAATTCAAAGATTAGGGATTCGAACTGCTGGAACCAAAGAGTTAACGATCAGTACCGGATCAATAAAAGAGTGGATTAAAGAAAGCGGCATCAAGCACCTGGCGATTCACCTTGATTTAGATGTACTTGATCCAAAAGCATTTCGTTCTTTATTATTCGCCAACCCTGAAGCTCCCTATAATCTTTCTCCTGCGGGAACAATGCAAATACCTCAACTACTTCATCTGATTAAAGAACTATCTGAAGAAACCGATGTAGTTGGGTTAGGTATAACCGAACATATGCCGTGGGATTCCATTAACTTAAAGAATCTGCTTGGGGAAATACCTATTTTGAATCATTAATTCTACTTACGATCTATACATGTTTTTTTGACTTAATTTTCGAAATGGAATTATTAGAAATTCGTTTGAATTAGAGTATTGTGTAAAGAAAGGACTCCTGGGGATTTATGCTGTTATGGAGTCCTTTTTTATTTTTTACTTTTTATTTTCATTTATTAATTTTAGTACTGGATTAAGGAACTCTTCAAAAAAGAAGTCGCCTCCCTCACCCGGAGTTAGTGCTTTATTATGATCAAAAGATTCGAAATCTTCTGGTACCGAAATATGATAGAGCGTGCCATTTTCCATTAATTCTCCTAAATCCTTATAAGCATTTGTTGGACGTGCAAAGCAGAGAACCCTAGAATTCTCAAGTATATATAAGTGAGTATCAGTTAACCTATATTGCATAAAATAACACCTCAATTATGTGACTTGAATAGCTCAGCACCGGATAAAAAGGAATACTCAGGAGATCAAGTAGTCGCTCGCTCTACTAATTTGAATTCCAAGGGATGTAATTCTTCATGAAGCCCCTCTAGGGCATTTCGAATCATAATGAATGCATTTTCCGCTTGCTTGTCAATCGGGTAATGAATGGTGGTTAAATCAAGCAAATGCGAAATTTCGGTGTTATCAAAGCCCACCACTGCAACATTACTCGGGATAGAAACACCGAGCCTACGTGCTTCGGTCAACAGCCCTGCAGCCAAATAATCGGTAGAACAAGCGAAGGCATCAGGCTTGTTGGATTGTTCGCCCCACCAGTGAGCAATTTGTTCACCCGCTTCTATTGAATTTAAGCCATAAAAATGCGGGAAAGCATCAGCGTTCAAATCATATTTTTTGCAAAAATCATGATAAGCCCGTATGCGCTCCTTCGTATTCAATCCCCTCATATTCCCATATACATTCACAATGCTGCGATAGCCTCTGGCATACAGATGCTCCAGCGCAAGCATGTACCCCTGATACTGGTCCATAAATACAGACGGGATTGCCTCAATGTTTACACGCTGCCATGTCACAATTGGACCATATTGGGTGTAGTGCTCAATCACACTCCACTCATTGACGCGAATCATACAGACCAAGGCGTCCAGTTGCTTTCTCCGCAACATTTCCAGTGCTTCAAGCTCCCGCTCCTTCTCTCCATTCGTAATAAATAGTGCCATATTAAAACCATGCTCCTGGGCATAGGTTGTAAATCCACGCACAAATGAACCCAATGAATCATTAAAAGAAATTGAAATAATTCCTATGAGCTTGGTCATGCCCTTTTTTAATGAAACCGCATTCAAATTAGGTACATAATCCAGTCGGTCTATGATCTCCTGTACACGCTGCCTTGTCGGTTCACTTACGTACGGATGGTTATTAATGACACGGGACACCGTTGCCGAGGATACACCCGCCAGCTTTGCAATTTCATGAATATTTGCCACATTTCTCACCTCGTTCTTTCTATTTTAGCATGTTCGTGTTTAGCATGTTTCGTGGCCCCGCCCTATAATTGTCACCTTCCCCAAATAAGTTTTTTAAAAGCGCTTGACCTGTAATGCATTACAGGGATTACAGTGAATTTGAGCTTAAGAAAGCGGTTTTAAAAAACATACTCAGGAGGCACTAACCATGAAAAAAGGCATAAAGATCGCAACTATTGGCGGAGGCTCCAGCTATACACCAGAATTAGTAGAAGGTTTTATCAAACGCTATGCAGAGCTTCCCATCCGGGAATTATGGCTGGTAGATATTGAAGCAGGACGCGAGAAACTGGAGATCGTAGGGGCCATGGCCCAACGGATGGTGAAAGCCGCCGGCATTGATTGTGAAGTACATTTGACACTGGATCGTCGGGAAGCCTTGAAGGATGCCGATTTTGTAACGACCCAATTTCGGGTAGGCTTATTGGAAGCCCGGATTAAAGATGAAAGTATTCCTTTGAAACACGGTATGATCGGTCAGGAAACCAATGGGGCTGGTGGGATGTTCAAAGCTTTTCGTACCATACCCGTTATCCTCAGTATCGTAGAAGATATGAAAGAACTGTGTCCGAATGCATGGTTGATTAACTTCACCAACCCTGCGGGCATGGTCACCGAAGCAGTGCTTCGTTATGGTCAGTGGGATAAAGTCATCGGATTATGTAATGTTCCAATCGGCGCGATCAAGAGTGCATCGGCTGTGCTGGACAAACCGGAACAAGAGCTGTTCTTTAAATTTGCAGGAATTAACCACCTTCATTGGCACAAAGTTTATGACAAAACCGGAGAAGAATTAACAGAACAAGTCATCGAAGGACTGTATGCGCCTGGCGCACAACCGGAGAAGGTCGTTGAAAATATTAAGAACATGCGCTTCCTGTATGATCAGGTTCGTCAATTGAAAATGCTACCTTGTCCTTACCATCGGTATTACTATATGACCGATAACATGCTCAAGGAAGAATTAGAGGAGGCCAAAAACGAAGGAACTCGGGGCCAAGTCGTCAAACGTCTGGAAGAAAGTCTGTTTGAATTGTACAAAGATCCGAATCTGGATTACAAACCAGAGGAATTATCCAAACGCGGCGGTGCGCATTACAGCGATGCTGCCTGTGAAATCATCAACTCTATTTATAACAACAAAGGCACATTGATGGTAGTTAGTACGCGTAACAACGGTGCGATTGATGATGTCCCTTATGATAGCGCCATCGAAGTAACCAGTGTCATTCGCGCGCATGGTGCGGAGCCTGTCAACTTTGGCAAATTCCCGCCAGCACAACGGGGACTGCTGCAAGTTATGAAGGCGATGGAAGAGCTGACCATTGAAGCGGCGGTCACTGGTGACTATGCGACAGCACTGCAAGCCTTCACCCTGAATCCGCTCGTTCCAAGCGGCGATATCGCCCAAACTGTACTGGATGAATTGCTGGAAGCACACAAAGAGCATCTGCCGCAATTTTTTGCTCATAAAGAGAAGGCGACAGTATAAAGCCAGAATCAATGATACTGCCAGAACACAAAAAAACTTCCTAATATTGAATTAGGAAGTTTTTGCTATACGTCCCAGGAGGGATACTCTCCCTACGGTCGAGACTGCGAAGTTTATGCTAACGATGCTTAGCTCCGACGTCCCCCCAAGGGGTTCTCATCCCACACTGGAACACAAAAAAAACTTCCCAATATTGAATTAGGAAGTTTTTGCTATACGTCCCAGGAGGGATTCGAACCCCCGACCGACGGCTTAGAAGGCCGTTGCTCTATCCAGCTGAGCTACTGGGACAAAATGATAATCCATAAAACCTTATGTATTCAGTGCATTAATGATTATATCACATTTTGGGCAACTGTCAAAAGCATTTTTTCATTATACAGGAAAGCAGGCTGCAAAAGGAATCATTTGGACGCTAACGGGGTATTATGTACAAAGAACGATGCCAAAAAGGAGGGGTTAATCCGTGAGAGGCCTTTTGTCTTCACTTTGTTATTTTAGCATTTTTTTCGCACCTTTTCTGGTGCCGGTCATTGTGTGGATTGCAGTCCGGGACGAATATGTTCAGGGACACGCGAAAAAAGCCATTTTATCGCACATTTTCCCCATTATTGCGGCGATTCCGCTAGTTTATTTTATTATCACTGCCAATCATGCAGGCTCGGTTATCGGGTTTGTACTGCTATTCGTAGTGGTCTATCTCGGCGTTTTTGTCTATAACATCTACAAAGGGATCATGACGCTGCGTGAAGCGGCCTAATTCAAAAGAAGCCTCTCGCATTCGCAATTTTGACGAATACAGAGGCTTCTTCAGGGTCATTTATAAATGAGCGTTTCTCAGTTTATGACTGTTTATTTATTACCGAAGCGTCTAGGACTTCTTCGCACCTCATGTCTTACATTTTTCTCCATCACTTCTTCCGCGAACTCATTGTTATGAATATAACTGCTGCCTTTGTTTTTCTTATACTTCGCTTTGCCGTCTATGATTTCCCCCTCCTTTCACGCTGATCTGGCGATGGCGCCGGTGTCCAAATTAACAAAAGCCGAGGTAGTGCACACCATATCCTCATGCCCCGAACTCCTTGGCAAACTCTGTACTAAGCTGCCCATAGGAGAGCAATTCCCTTTTGAACTTTTCCCGTTCCTCACCAGCGGTAATGTGCGTAGAGTCCGTAAAAGCCTTGTCGGTCACTTCTTCAAATGCCGAATGCAGATTATTGTCATACCAATCCAGCTCCAGATCGGCATCATTGCGGATGATCCGTACCATGTCATAATCAGGCTGACCATCCTTCTGATTCGTAGCTGTGATATAAACCAGCAGCTCCGGGTCATCTGCGGCACCGGGACGCACTTCTACCTCAGCACAGCGCACTCCGTCAAGTTCAGTGAAGCGGCGTATTTTGGCATCCTTGATGTAGTACATTGTCTCCCTCCTTCCTCACATGTAGGCGGGTTGCCCCATCTGTAGTTTTCGGAACGGACAGACATTTTATGCTTCTTTTCGGCATATATACTGATGAACTGGGGATTTAGTTTTTGATTCATTCCAACACTGGATGAACACGACAAAGAGAGGATGAATAGACATGTGCGGAATTACAGGTTTCATACAGTGGAACGGAGATTTAATGCATCAATCTGAGCTGCTGCTAAATATGACGCAAACGCTCTCCGATCGCGGACCGGATGCTGCGGGTACCTGGATATCCAATCCGTGTGCCTTCGGACACCGAAGACTAAGCGTAATGGACCCGGAAAACGGCGCTCAGCCCATGATCCGGCAGCTTGAGGATATCACTTATACGATTGTATATAACGGGGAAATATATAACGCGCCTGAGCTGAAAAAAGAGTTGCAACAACGCGGGCATTTTTTCCGTACACAATGCGACACAGAGGTACTGCTCGAATCCTATATCGAATGGGGCCCGGATTGTGTAGATCGGTTGAACGGCATTTTTGCGTTTGCGGTCTGGGATAGTGAGCGGGAGCAGGTATTTCTGGCACGAGATCGACTGGGAGTGAAGCCGCTATTTTATAGCCAAACTGAAGATGTATTTGTATTTGGCTCCGAACCCAAAGCCCTACTCCAGCATCCAGCGGTAGAGGCAGCAGTAGACGCCGAGGGATTGGCAGAAATTTTTATCATTGGGCCTGCACGCACCCCCGGACACGGCGTCTATTCGTCGATGAAGGAGCTCCGTCCCGGGCATACCCTCACCTACAGCCGCGACGGCGTACGCATTCAAGCCTATTGGAAACTGGAAAGCATTGCGCATGAGGATAACACCGAAGAAACGGCACTCAAGGTACGACAGCTGTTAATGGATACCGTGGAACGGCAGCTTATTTCGGATGTACCGGTATGTACCTTATTGTCTGGCGGGCTGGATTCAAGTGCTCTGTCCGCATTAGCAGTTGATTATTACAAACGTACCGGGCAGGGACAAGTTCATACGTATTCAGTCGATTATGTGGACAACGACAAGCATTTTAAAGCCCATGCGTTCCAGCCCGGAGCCGATGCTCCCTGGATACAGCGGATGGTCGATGAATTAGGGACAAATCATCACTGGATTGAATTCGATACACCTGAAGTTGTAGCCGCTCTGAACAACTCCACGCTAACGCGGGATTTACCCGGCATGGCGGACGTGGATTCGTCACTGTATCTCTTTTGCCGGGAGATTAAAAAGGGCGCTACCGTTGCCATTTCTGGTGAAGCAGCGGATGAAGTGTTTGGCGGATATCCGTGGTTCCATCGGGAGGATATGCTGAACTCAGGCACATTCCCGTGGGCGGTTGCTCCCGATATGAGAGCGAGTCTGCTATCCCCTGAAGTGCGGGACTGGATCAAGCCGCTGGAGTATTTGAACGACCGTTACTCAGAAGCAGTCGGAGAAGTACCAAAGCTACCGGGGGAAACAGGAAAAGCTGCGCAAATGCGCGTCATGTCCTATTTGAACATCACCCGCTTTATGCCTACCCTGCTGGATCGCAAGGATCGGATGAGTATGGGGGTCGGACTCGAAGTACGGGTGCCGTATTGCGATCATCGGTTGGTGCAATATGTATGGAACATTCCGTGGAGCATTAAGATGACAGGCGGACGTGAAAAAGGTATTTTGCGCAAGGCGCTGGAGGGCGTATTGCCGGATGATGTGCTATATCGCAAAAAAAGCCCGTATCCCAAAACGCATAATCCCTCCTATCTTGCCGCTGTGAAAAAGCAGGCGCTGCAACTGCTGGATGATTCCTCTTCCCCACTGCTCAAGCTGATCGATACGAAAAAGATACGGGATATTGCCGCCTCACCGGAGGCATCCACCAATCTGCCTTGGTTCGGCCAGCTAATGTCGGGTCCTCAGTTGTTTGCTTACTTGACCCAAGTGGATAACTGGCTGCGCACTTACAAGGTGGCTATTCGATAAAATGTGCTAACTGCTTAAGCCGTAAACTACGAGGTGGTAACCGCCTGTTTTCCTCGATGCGTGCTATACGTGGAACAGAAAATACCAAAAAGGCTATCCGCGCCTATGACTGACGGATAGCCTTTTTTTCGTATATGACAGGTATATTATTCACCCTGCTGCCAAACTATTCCTGCGGATTCCCCAGCTTTGTTGCCAAATTACGCAGGGCTATGCCTCGGTGACTGATAGCCTGCTTTTGTTCCAACGTCAGCTCCGCCATTGTCTTTTCAAACTCTGGCAAATAGAACAGCGGATCATACCCAAACCCACCGCTGCCTGCGGTTTCAGTCGTAATCCAGCCTTCCACGGAGCCCGTCGATTCCAACGTCTCCCCAGTCTGTGGATTATACAGAATCAAGGTACAGACGAATTGAGCCGGGCTTAGCAAAGGCTGTCCGGTATCATCACCAAGCTGCTTTGATTCCAGAACATCAAGCAGCTTGATATTGTTTTCGTGATCGCTGGCGCCTTCTCCCGCATAACGGGCCGAATATACGCCTGGCGCACCGTCCAGCAAATCCACGCACAGGCCGGAATCATCGGCCAGCACAGGCAATCCGAGCACATCTCCCACCGCTTTGGCTTTTTTCAGCGCATTTTCGGCAAAGGTTGTGCCATCCTCAACGACATCAGGAATGTCTGGATAATCGTACATACTTCTGACTTCCTTGCCAAACGGCGCAAAAGCATGTGCAAATTCCCGCACTTTCCCTTTATTCTTCGTAGCGACAATGACAACCGGACCATCCAGTCGCATTAGGCCCCAGCTCCTGTACGTCCAGCACCGATCTTATCGGCAATCGGTCCGAGTACTTCTTTTTGGCGCTCGATCATTTGCAAAATCCCTTGTTCACCCAAGCTAAGCAGCTGATCCAATTCCTGACGGTCGAATGGGCTTTCTTCCCCCGTACCTTGCAGCTCGACGTATTTTCCACTGCCAGTCATGACGAGATTCATGTCCACCTTAGCCTTGGAATCCTCTTCATAATTCAGATCCAGCAGCGCCTTGTCACCAACAACCCCTACGCTGACGGAAGCCAGAAAATCCGTAATAGGGAAAACAGGCAACTTGTGCTGGATTGCAATTTTATTTACTGCAATCGCCAACGCTACGAAAGAACCGGTAATGGAGGTTGTACGTGTCCCACCGTCCGCCTGAATGACGTCACAGTCCAACGTAATCGTCCGTTCACCAAGCGCCTGCAAATTGACAACCGAACGCAACGCTCTTCCGATCAGACGCTGAATTTCCATAGTACGGCCTGTCAGCTTGCCGCGCGCAGCTTCACGCTGATTGCGGCTATGTGTCGCCCGCGGAAGCATGGAATATTCGGCGGTCACCCAGCCTTTTCCCTGGCCCTTCATAAAGGGAGGAACGCGCTCTTCCACTGTAGCCGTACAGATGACTTTCGTCTCGCCAACCTCTATAAAAACAGAGCCCTCCGCGTATTTATTTACTCCTGCTGTCAATTTCATCGGGCGCAGCTCATCACCGTTTCGTCCGTTAGATCTACTCATGCTTTTTCCTCCTACGTCGTATGCAACCTGTTCTTATATGTTTATTTTACCAAAGTGTGCAGGCAAAAGCACCCCAATGACGATTCCCTGTCCTTAAAGAGGAATTTCGTTAATATGCTGCGGCTTGGCTACAGGCTCTCCATAATTTTGATTATTTTGTCCAATCACGCTTTTCTCACCATTCAGTTCAATGCGAATCTTCGTTTTGACCGCATCATCCGAATTGTCCACTGCTGTCAGTACGACCGATTCTAAAAATTCAGCAGGTACGGCCTCCCCTTTGGCAAACATATCATCCGAGAGTGATACCGTAATGACGTTATCTTTGGAGCGTTCTACCGATTTCAGCGCCGTCTCCCCTGTCATCACTTCCTGCAATCCATCCTTGGTCTGTGGACCTTGAATTAATTGATGCAGAGCGGACTGGACACGATCTTTTTCCGGACTGACCAGTCGTGTTACAGGTACATAATATTGTACTCCAGCAGGCGAAGATGAAGAGAAATATACGGTGACTGGACTGGAATCCAGGGGGGTCACGCCATGACCGACCTCCAAATTAATCCCTACTGCGCGCGTGAGCGGATGGTCCAGTGGTGTGCCGCCAACAGGCATTTCGTTCAGCTTTTTACCATCCACCCAAATCTGCACGCTTTTAATATCGGGACGGTCGGTCAAGGTCCAAGTCAAGCTTTCCATTAATTTGCGTTCTTCCTGTGGCTTATAGTTGGCGAAAGATTTGTTAAATTCGACAACAGCTAGCTTGTTATCCTTGTCCACTGTCACACTTTTCACTTCTGTACCCTGAGGCAGTACACCTTTAAATCCTTCTGGTAATAAGCCGGCATAAGGCCCGCCCTCAACCAGTGTTTCCAGCGCCGACTTGGCATCTGCCTGTACATCGCCTGAAGCAATCGGTAAAGATACAGGGGCCAGCAAGCCGTTATGATCTTGCAAAAAAACAGCCCTCAACTGCCCGGTAGTGGCAGGTGCTTTTCCGGTTACAGCCTTAATCATGGACTGCTCTGTCGTGGACGGCGGAGGGTCAATGGACGCGGCTTCGTTGCCGAAAAGGCTGCATCCGGACAACAACAGGGGCAGGGATAGCAGCCCGGCTACAGAGGTCATACGCCATGGGTGTTTTATGTTCATAAATGAAGTTCCTCCCTAACAATTTTGTACAGATTGTACTAATATGTATACGAGCCCCGCGTAAAAAATAACTACTTTTTTAGCAGACTGGACACACTGGTCATAATTGCAGTAGAAAATTAGGATCTACACGAGGAGGGTAACTTCAACTTTATGGACAAGAAAAAAGTACCTTACAGCCTGAATAGTAAAAAGGTAGCCGATGCCACCCGTGAGTGGCTGCACAAGCGTGGTGTAAGTATGACTGAAATCGCAGAACTGGTTATGCTTCTACAGAAAAAATATTACCCGAACCTAACGATGGAAGAATGTATGGACAATGTGGACAAGGTGTTAATGAAGCGCGAGGTTCAAAATGCCGTGCTTACGGGCATCCAGCTAGATATTCTCGCGGAACAGGGGGCTCTTCTTCCCCCATTGCAGGATATGATTGAGAATGATGAGGGATTATACGGAGTGGATGAAATTCTAGCCTTTTCCATCGTCAATGTGTACGGCAGTATTGGATTTACCAATTACGGTTATGTCGATAAGCTCAAACCGGGTGTGCTGGAACGCCTGAACGATAAAAGCCTTGGGCCGATTCATACGTTTCTGGACGACATTGTGGGTGCGATTGCAGCCTCGGCCAGCAGTCGTATCGCCCATCGCAAGCAGGCAGAGCGCGAGCAGGAGCTTGGAGAAGAAAGCGCACCGAATACAACACGGTAACAATGACATGCCAGTTGCAAACAATGCGTTGGATTACAATAGATATATACAGGGTAAGGGAGAACTAGACATGGCAGACGTAATTGCAGGATATACATTCCGTACGATGCAGGCTGATGATTACGATCAGGCCATTGAGCTGTGGAATGGCTTAGACGGATTGGGATTAAGTGAGGCCGATTCACCGGAGCGGATTGCACGCTTTTTGCAGCGGAATGAAGGACTTAGCTTTGTCTGTGAGTACGCTGGAAACATCATAGGCACGATTTTAGCAGGCCATGATAGTCGCAGAGGGTTTCTGTATCATCTGGGTGTAGCCACAGAACATCGTGGTCATGGGATTGCGCCCAGACTGGTGGATAAAGCGTTATCTGCTTTGCTTAAAGAAGGTATTGATAAATGCCATCTGTTTGTGATGGAGCATAACATAGGAGGTCAACGCTTCTGGTCAGCTAACGGCTGGGAGAAGCGAGATGGGATTTTATTATATTCGCGAGATCTGGGATAGCATCTGAACGCTTGATCTATGTAAATTAGGAACGCCGGGGCTGCTGATTCTATTGAATTAGAAGCAATCAGACCCGGCATATAAGAAATCTCAGCTTATTGAGCGGTAATCCTGATTAAAGTATAGGCTATCTTGATTCTTAAATTGCAATCAATTTTGAGGTCGTAGTGTACGTTCCACAATGTTAAGTGTGGATTGACGAGAGAAAAATCGGGATACTTGGGCTACCCAATAGTTTTGTCGACCCGATATCATATGACTGCGCCCTTTTTCAAATGCTTTCAAGGCATTATTGACGACAGTCTGGGGTGTTTCTCTGGAACCTACAGAGGCTTCACTGGAGCCTACCACATCAAAAAATGAGGTTTCGGTTGCACCTGGACAGAGGGCGAGCACTTTGAGTCCTCGTTTTCGATTTTCGGCCCACAGCGCCTCGCTAAACGAAAGTACGAATGCTTTGGTTGCTCCATATACGGCCATATAGGGATCAGGCTGAAATGCAGCGGTGGATGAAACATTGATGAGTCCCCCATCCCGGTTACGCAACAAATCAGGCATAAATGCATGTGTGATATCGACTAAAGCAGCCACATTGAGCATCACTTCCTCATGCTGTCTTTCTCCTGAAACCTGCTCAAAGTACCCGTAGGTGGCAAAACCGGCGTTGTTAATCAGAAGATCTACCTTGAGTTGTTGATTTTGAACCTCCTGATGCAATGTTTGGGGAGCTCCCGATGAGGATAGATCGAGCGCAATCACCGTAGCTTTTACGTTATATTTAGCGGAGAGTTCTTTCGCCAGTGCTTTTAGTTTTTTTTCATTGCGCGCTACCAAAATGAGATTACATTGCTTAGCCGCGAGCGAATAGGCAAATGCCTCACCAATCCCGGATGAAGCCCCTGTGATGAGTGCTGTTTTGTTTGCATACCTAAACATGATGATGACCTCCATAGTATCGTCGTTTTATTTAAGAAACACTGTTACCACTACTCTATAATGAACTGAAGCCATCACGATGACGACCTCAGTACACTTCATATTTACGCTGGAGATGAAGAGGGTTTACATCCATCGAGCGTATTCTTCAGTGTAAATGCATACACCTCTTGGGCCATGTCCACAGTCAAAAAATGACCTGCAAATTGTAGATGTATCACCCCGTGTAAAGCTGACCACAGCATTCGGACAACCAGCAGTGGGTCCTGTTCTTTCAGTGCTCCCTGCTCCATAGCATGTATGACGGTTTGTAAGATTCGCGATAATGCCGTTGTGGTACCCTCCAAGCTCTGTTCATCCGGCTTAAAATCAGATAATGCCCCGCCAAACATCATTTTGTAATAGGCTGAATGAAGCCGCGCAAATTCCCAATATGCCCAGCATAAAGCTTCCAGATCAGCGAGTACGTTTTTCGTAACAGGTACTTGTTCAAAGGTTTCAGCCAATAGCCGGCATCCATCCAGATACATTTCATTGGCAAGACCGTCCTTACTGCCAAAAATACTGTAAATGATCTTGGTGGAACAGCTTAATTTCTGTGCAACTCGCCGTACAGTCACAGCCTCAGGCCCTTCTTCTACAAGAAGGATGCATGCGGCATCAATCACATTTTTACGGAGCAATTGCTGCTGCTGTAGCTTCACCTCAGAATAGGTTTTATAAGGTTGCGATGACTCAGACATCGTTCAATGCACTTCCTTTGCTCATCTCAGAAACACTGTTTCCTTATAGAATCATAGTATTCCATCCCTAAATGTTTGTCAAATAAAAAAGAGCGCAACATAAGTAGATACACTTACTGCGCTCTGGTTGGATGTTAAAAATGAAGCTATGTTTTGCGTTCCACGATCAATAGGCAATGCCCACCCTTGTGCGGATAAAATCGCAACTTGTCCATTGACGATAGGTAAAATCAGCTGTATCCGCAGTGGAAATTTGTGAGCCGTCTTCAGGCAGAAAATCTTTTTCCACGCGATATACACCTGTACGTCCGCCATCTGGCAAATAGGTTGGACATACGACTGTCCAATCTAGTGCCGATTCACGCAGCAATTCGTACACTCGCCGATGCTCCTCGGCCGCGCGGGTGCTGCGTCGCCGGGTATCGGAGGACTCGTACCGATACAGGCTCGGTTCGGTCCGGCTTTGCAAAATCCCTGCCGTTCCTACCGTTATGAGCCGGTGAATGGACTGCTCCTGCATCAGCCGGATCAGCAGACCTGCACTAACGGATAAGGTGGTGGTTCCATCTGTATTCAGCGCACTGATCACAACTGTTGGCCCGCCTTTCAGCGCTTGTGCTACGTCCTCCGCGTTGGTGGCATTACCTTGTACAATTTGCAGCTGTGTCCCGTATTGGGATGCGAAATTCTCCAACTTGTCCGGTGAACGAACTAGGACGGTTACGGTATGACCATCCGCTAACGCATATTCTAATATAAAACGGCCCACACGTCCGGTAGCTCCCAGCAGCACCAAATTCATAAAAGCCTCTTCCCCGGCATGCATGCCGTTCATGTTGTTCTGTCATGTTGCATTGTCATATCACTGTACTCGCTCGTTAACTCCACGCCATTATTGATAGCAAAGAGGATAAAAGCGAGTGATAGGACTCTCCTCACTCATAGAGGCTCGTTCACGGCGCACCAGCTCCACCAGGTGGGCCAGCGTCTCAGACATGGCAAACCTTAGCTGGTGAATCCCCAGCTTGTCGCCAAACACGGCAATGCACAGCTCATAAGCTGTGCTGCCTTCCGGTTGGACGAGCTGCAAGAATTTGTCCAGCCGTTCTTCATGATGCGCCAGCAATGCTTGCGTCCGTTCGCGAAAATATCCAAACGGATTGCGATGCCCGGGATATGCCCATGCCACCTCTAGCTCACCTAGGCACTGCAAGCCATCTATATAAGACTTCAGCGGCTGGGCGTCACTGCCCGGCAGCAGGCTGATATTAGGGGAAATCTGCGGCAGCACTGCGTCACCGCACAGAATAACGCCGCTATTCGGCTCATATAAGGACACGTGTCCAGGCGCATGCCCTCCAGTCTCTACGGGCATCCAGCTGCGTCCGTCTAATTCCAGACGAGCGTCTATTCCGGTAGGAATGAAGGTAATCTCAGGCTGCGGATTCACTTGCAAATAAGCCTGCCGCATATGTAATTCCAAGGCTGATACCTGTTCCAAAGGAAAGCCATGCTGGACAAAAAAGCTGGGCAGCATCTTCTCCATAGCGGTCGTCAATTCTGGAGCGTCCCACATCATCATCGCTTCCTGATGGCTGCGAGCTGACATATGTACGCGAGCCTGACCTTGCTGCTGCATCCACCCCGCCAGTCCATAATGATCGGGGTGATGATGAGTCACCACAATGTCTGAAATATCCTCAAAGGACATTCCCAGCTGTTGGAACACATATGCCCATTCCGCCTCTGTATCCAGATTGCGCGGACCTGGGTCTACAATTGTAAAACCGTGCTGTCCCTTGAGCACATAGCTATTCACCCAGCGCAACGGAAAGGACATGGATATTTTGACCTGAATGCCTCCATCTATTCGCTCACACGGCGTAAGCTCTGGCAATTTCATGGCTTCCCCTCCGGCCTTCTGTTTCAAGCCCGCACACCGACAAAAATCATTCGGGGCGAAGCATCTTCTATATATTGATCTTCATCATAACTTCCGTGCACCTGCTCTACGGATAGCCCGGCTTGTTCTAGCAATCCACGGAACTTTTCATACGGATATAGCTTTACTCGCTCATAGTACACACGCGCAGGTTGTGCGTCAGCACGAGTGGCATCCAGCTCAGAGGCTGCTTCTGTGGTCGTCACAGATGCGGCTGACCGGATGGCAATTTGCTTTTTCACAAATCCATCTTCAATGACCCGATGCTCCTCAATCCAATTTCCCTCATCCTCCCGGGACGAATGCGGTACCAAATGTGCAGCTACGTAGGAAGGGTTCAAATAATCTATAATAAAACGACCTCCCGGTTTCAACAGCCGATAAATTTCCTTTAATACCTTAAGCTGCTCCTCATCCTTCTCAAAATAACCAAAGGAGGTAAACAAATTGACCACCGCATCAAAGCTTTCATCCAGCGGCACCGCTCTCATATCCCCTTGATGCCAGCTTACCCGCCCTTCGGAATCCGCCGCATGCGCCTCTCTCAGCAGTACATTGGACAGGTCCACACCCGTCACCTTATACCCTGCATCGGCGAGCGCAAGCGAATGACGTCCCATCCCGCAGCATAAATCCAATACGCTGGAACCTTGCGGTAATTTGAGCCAGGAGATCATTTTTTGCACTTCCTGATAGGCTCCCTGAAAGTCGCGATGCTTGTATACCAATAAATAATCTTCCCCAAAGCTTTGCTCGTACCATTCTGCCATATCGTTTCTCCTCCATGAACTCATTTCGCTCTATTACATATTATATTAGCTTTTTCAAACTGGAAACTCAAAAACATTACGAATAAGCATTTTGCAAAAGCACCAAGCTTCCTGACATGAGAGCATGTTACAATAACCGTATTTGAGCTTAAATAATCATAGGAACTTCATACCCACTTCATGTGATTTATTCCATTTTATCATTAAAATGAATCATGGGAATGCCTTTAGAGAGGTTTCATGCAGGAAAGGAGCGGCAAAGTATGATTCAAATTGGACTGACGGGTTGGGGCGATCACGATGACTTGTATCCAACGGGCACTAAAGCTAACCAAAAACTAAGTGTCTATGGAAGCCATTTTCCCGTAGTAGAGATGGATAGTTCTTTTTATGCGGTACAACCTACGGATCGTATGGCACGCTGAGCGGCGGAAACTCCGGACTCCTTTTCATTTCTCGTCAAGGCCTATCAAGGCATGACCGGCCATACCCGCGGCAAACAGCCTTACTTCAAAACCATTGATGCGATGTATGAAGCGTTGCATGCATCCATACTGCCTCTTCGCGAAGCGGGCAAGCTCAAAGCTGTGCTGTTTCAGTACCCACCCTGGTTCGACTGTACACGTGAGAATGTCGCCATATTGCGAGACACGAAAAATAGGATGGGAGAGGTCCCATCCGTACTTGAATTCAGACATCAAAGCTGGTTCACACCAGAATTTCGGAAGCAAACGCTGGCATTTATGCGTGAAGAAGGCTGGATACATAGCGTATGCGACGAGCCGCAGGCAGGCCCCGGGTCAGTTCCCATTGTACCGCTGGCTACAGACAGCAACCTGACCATCGTACGTCTCCACGGACGGAACATATCAGGCTGGAATCAAAGCTCGGCACCTAATTGGCGGGAGGTTCGTTATCTGTATCGGTACAATGAACAAGAATTGACCGAATGGAAAGACAGATTGCTGGAACTGGAGCAGCAAAGCCGTGAGGTATGCGTTATATTCAACAACAACTCAGGTGGAGACGCCGCTGCCAACGCCAAGCAACTCATGACCATGCTGGGCATGGAGCCTAGACCTTTTCCACCTCGCAAGCCACCTGAAGTGGATCAAGGGCCGGAACAGCTTGAGCTATTTTGACGGCCGGGCTGTGAGTGAAAGTTTGGGCATAGCCTCTCTGAGCTTGCGTTCGTTATCCAGCAAATGCGGGTCATCTGGCAAATAACGTAAAGCGACTTGGTTGTGCTCATATGAAGCTTCCAGCTTACCTACATGGGCGTAGCAATGACTGAGTCGTACATGAGGTAACCAAGAGTAGCATGGCAGTGGGACAGGTCTCATACCAGGAAGGTGATGCTGTTGCTCCAATGCTCTTTCATACCAGTATGCGGCAGTACTCCATTCATTTCTTGTGAAAAACCAGTCCCCGATCATGCAGCACAAGTCTGCTTGCGGCACCCCGTATCGAAAAGAGCGTAACAGACGATCCAGCTGTTGCTCTGGCTTTCCGAGGTGGAGATAGCATTCAGCCGCTCGCGCACAAGCAGTAATGCGATCCTCCTGGTAGCCGCTCGGCTCCTCCAGCAGATGGTCGAAGTCCTCTGCGGCCTCGGCATATTCCTTACGGTCAAAGCATTCATTGGCGTGAAAATACAGCAGACGCCCTTCCAGCTTGCCGCTTTCGCTAATCCACCGGGCGAGAATACGCTGGTTACGGAGCGTATGGTCTTGCATTCGGCGATGTGTCACTGCCACATCCGCATGCACGATTTGCCCCTGAGGTATCACCAGATCCTCATGCAGACGCCCTTCCCAGCGGTATTGTCGCTCCCGCTTCACAAGGCGAATACGGCGTGAGCTGAACAACGGTTCACCCCGCTCACCCTCTGCCAAGTGAAGTGGCATCACCACCGCGTCGATATTTTCGGACAAACGCTGTTTTAAGGAACGAAGACGTTCACGATCGGGTTCCAGCAGCACATCATCCGCATCCAGCCACATGATATAGGAACACGTTGCCTTGTCAAACGATTCATTACGAGCGGCGGCAAAATCGTCCTTCCATTCAAACGTATATATCCGATCCGTATAGCGGGCTGCTATCGTCTTCGTCTCATCCGTTGATCCTGTGTCCACAATGATGATTTCATTCATCAGGTCTGCGACCGAATCCAGACACCGGGACAGTGTTAACGCCTCATTTTTTACGATCATGCACAAGCTGAGGGTCATTGGATGCTCATTCATGACTTCACGTCATCCCCTTTACCGTTGGCTGACTCTTCCGTTGTTTTTCCGGTAGACTTGCCATCAGTATATGCACCTCTCCTCTCAGCCTGCGTCTTGTCTATCTGTTCGACATGCGTAACCCTTTCCAACGGCAAAAGTTGTTCCTCCAGTTGTCGGATTCGCTGTACCGCCTTGTCGAGTGCAGCCTTTCGCTGATTCATTTTGCGAACATGCTGCTGCTCTACCCGTTGAAACTGCTCCTCATCCATTTTCACCCACTCATTCAGTTGCTCTGCCCCTGGCTTGGCCTCACGCAGCTCTTTCGGCTTCTTGCGACCTGCAAAGCACAAATATTTATGATGCACCTCCAGCGTTTGTTCTATAAAGTAAGGGTACAGCACACGAGAGAGGCTTCCGGCATAGTAAGTCCGTTTGTGATCGTGAAACGGATGATATCCATAAGGTACAGACAGGACGAGCATCCCCTTTTTATTCAACAGGCGGTAAGCATGAGCCAGCAGAGTGTCGGGATGCGCAAAATGTTCCAAAATCTCTCCTAAAATAATAGTGTCAAATCCGCCGGGAGGACGTTCAAATTGTGAAATGTCCTTTAACTGAAAGTGGACTCGTCCCCTGACGGGTGCAGATTCCTGTCGAAGCTCTTTTTTTGCATACGAAATGCTGCCCTCTTCCAAATCAATAGCCGTTACCTCAAAGCCTTCCCGCGCGAGCAAAATGGACGTTATCCCCTGACTGCACCCGACATCCAGCACGGTACGTCCCTGTACATGGCGGCAAATCCAATGAATTCGATTGCGGGTGGCTTCATGGGATTCCTCTGAATTGATCTGCCCGTAATAACGTTCGTTTACCTGATCACGGTTAGCCAATAGCGGCGCCCCCTCCGTCACCGGGTTGCCCCAAGATCACGACATGTCCACCAGTGCAGTGTGCAGTCGCATTACGTGTGTCGAAGACCAGCGGAGCATGGTCAACCAACTGTTGATAGTTCACCATAGAATGGTCTGTCGTGATGACTACGATATCTGCACTTTCCCACAGCTGGGCATTTGCCGTCCGCGATGGAATTTCTTCACCGTTCAGCTTAAAACCCGATACATACGGGTCGGTGAAGCTAACCGAAGCGCCCATTTTAGTTAGATGCTCGAACAAGACAAGCGCTGGGGATTCGCGAACATCATCAATGTCCTTTTTGTAGGCCACGCCTGCCAGAATAATATTGGCCTTGTTTATGGCTTTCCCTTCCTGAGCGAGCATGGATTCGATTCGCTCCGCGATATACAGCGGCATACGCCGATTCATGCGGTCTGCCAGATCTACGAATTCCAGCGGAAAACCGTGCTGTTCCGATTTCCACGACAGATATAGCGGATCAACCGGGATACAGTGTCCCCCAATGCCTGGTCCTGGATAGAAAGGCATGTAGCCGAACGGCTTGGTTGCCGCTGCATCCAGTACCTCCCATATATTGATGCCAATTTTCTCACACGCCGCTGTCAGCTCATTGACCATTCCAATGTTGACACTGCGAAACGTATTCTCAAACAGCTTGGCGGCTTCAGCCACAGTTGTCGAGCTAACCGGAACAATCTGATCCAAAAAGGATCCGTAAAAACCTGCTCCTGCTGCCAGACAATCTGGTGTGCAACCGCCGATCACCTTAGGGGTGTTGCGAATGTTAAAATGGACGCTGCCCGGATCGACACGTTCCGGTGAAAAGCACACATAAAAATCCTTACCCACTGTCCATCCCCTGCGCTGCTCTATCACGGGCCGAATCAGTTCTTCGGTCGTTCCCGGATAGGTGGTACTTTCCAGAATCAACAGCGTTTGTCTACGCAAATGAGGTATGGCCTGATCAATGGCTGTCTCAATATAGGACGTATCTGGTTGATGTTCGTCCGTTAGCGGCGTAGGCACACAAATCACGACGATATCCGCATGCTCCAGCACCTTGATATCCGTAACTGGATGCAATTGCTGCCCGATCAGACCTTTCAATGCATCATCGCCAATGTCTATGATGTACGACTTTCCTTGAAGTAGCTTGGCTACTTTGACGGGATCGGAATCCACGCCATATACATCATAACCGGCCTTTGCCATTTCCACTGCCATGGGCAGCCCTACATAACCGAGGCCGATCACTGCCACCTTTACAGTTCCTTTTGTGATTCTTTCCATAAGCTGCAAAATACCCACCTCTTTCATCGTTACTCCATACCTTGCAGTAACTCAGCAATTCCAGCGCGATCCATTAACTCATCGTCCGAGCGATATTGTTCGAAGTTCACCCGCTCCAATCCACCATATTGACTCAACAAACGCTTGTCTGCTTGCTGGGGAAGAATAACAAAATAACGATCATCATAGCGATACGTGTGCGGCACCTCATAGGGCGAAATCAGCACCTCATGTAGCTTTTCCCCACCACGTATACCAATTTCCTTCACTTTTAACTTAGGCTGCCCCGCCTGTTCTTTCATCACTTCTGCCAAATCCGCAATATTGCAACCCTTCATTTTCATGACTAGTGTCTCTCCACCAATCGCCGTAACAGAAGCCTTCAGCAGCAAGCCAATCGCCTCTCCGAGCGTGAGGAAGAAACGTGTCATGTCTGGGCTCGTCAGCGTTAAATCCTGACTTTCCGCGATCTGGCGTTTGAACAGGGGCACGACACTTCCACTCGTCCCTAGCACATTGCCGCCGCGAATACACACAAAGCGAGTACGCTCATTTAAGGCGTTGGCGCGGATCATCAATCTTTCGCCAATCGCCTTCGTCATCCCATATACATTCACCGGGTCTACCGCCTTGTCTGTAGAGACATCAATGACCTTGGCGACTCCCTGCTCTATGCTGGCCCGAATCACATTTTCCGTACCATGTACATTCGTCTTGAAAGCCTCTTCCGGCTGCTTCTCACACACAGGAACATGCTTTAGTGCCGCCAAATGGAACACATAATCTATCCCGCGACAAGCCTCCTGCAATGCCTGAAGGTCCCGAATATCTCCAATCATGAAATTCAGCCGGGGATCAGACTGGAATTGCCGCTGCATGGCAATCTGTGCAAATTCACCGCGTGAAAAAATACGAATTTCCGCTGGTCCCTCCTTCAGCAATTCAGCCGTCAGGCGTTGCCCCCAAGATCCCGTTCCTCCGGTCACCAGCAGTTTTTTTCCTTTGAACAATATAATCTCCTCCTGACCGTTACGAATTGGCAATGCCTGTGCCCAAAAATTCAGCCAGCACCGCGTTCATTTCATTTTCTGAGAGTCGATCCTTTGCCGGTACCTTTTTCACCGAAGTATTGGCGGCATGAATGACATTCACATAGTTGCGAAGCGGAATCACCTCATGCGGCAGCTCCGTTACATATCCGTGTGTGCCTTTCCCAGGAATAACGACACGGTAATCATTCAGAAATTCCTCTACTTGATAGCGGAACACATAAAAGGAAGGCGAGTGGTGAAACACAGGTGCCATCTGCCCCTCAACCGCATCCCACAAGTAACCCATTTGATTTACCAGCGCAACCGTATCCGGTTGAAACTTGTAATCATGTAATTGTTGTACAAAGGATTGGTGGTACAAATCATCGGAATCAATTCTAGCAATGAGCAGTTCGTCCGCTCCTTCGATGTACGCATTGATACGACGTTTACTTTCGATGCTCGTACCAAAACGGATGTGCTCAGGAATGGGCTCCCGTTGGGCCAGTTCCTCTTCCACAATGTCGCTGCATCCACCCGCCAGCTTGACGACAGATAAAAAATCCGTATTTGTCTGATTGAGCAGACTACGCAGCGTAAAGGTTCTGAATATATCCAGTCGCTCGCTGATCCACTCACGTGTCAGGCGGTTGGGATTCATCCCATAGTTATTAAAATTAATTTCAATCACAATCTTGCGATTCATTGATCTTCCTCCCTTTCATCCGTCTTCTCTCAAGTTATGAAGACGCTTCTGAAACGGCACGTACAGATGCAACAACTCTCGCAAAAATAGGTAGAATCGAAAAAGAATAGCCGTTCATACAAAAACCTTTTAACTTTCGACATATGATAGAATACGAAGTTTTTTGCTTTATTTGAAAAGTTGAACAAGCAGGACTGACAGGGAGGAAACGAGATATGACGGATTCAAAGTATCTGGAGATTGACGAGGTATTGAAACGTTTGAAGCTGGCACTCGATCAGCACCAGCCCTTCTCGCTCATACGTATTGGAGATGGCGAAAATTTGGTATTGGCTCAAGACACCGTCTGGCCGATGGAAAAGGTGTTACAGGAACGCTGGGCGGTCAAAGCCAATCTCGGCCAAAAGGGGCTGTTTCTGCCTAATACGGACCTACGAGACGCAGTGGCACTGGCAGTGAGCAAAGCCAGCGTCGCAGGCATTTTGCCATATGATGACGAATCTATTAAAGCACCCTCTTATATGAAGCGGGAGTTGACCGATCAGGTCTTTGCTCACTACGCTCTTTCCCCTGCGCTGACTTGCCATGCCTGCCTGAATCGATATTTAGCGGAGACACCCGCATTCTGGGACATCCTAAAAAATCGACGCATTCTGCTGGTGACCCGGACGGCCGCTGAAGTAAAGCCTGTTCTTGAAGCCAAGCCGTACGGGCTGCATATCGCGCACACGCTCGCATTTCATCAATATGAACAGATGCCGGAAACACTCGGGTGGATCACAGCACATAAAGATGACTTTGATATTGCGCTGTTCTCTTGTGGTGTCAATGCAGTAGTATTGGCGCAAAAAACGGCAGAATTAACTGGCAAAGTAGGTATAGACTTCGGCAAGGCGATTAATATCGTCATGTTCGGCAAAGCGAATTAAAGAATAAAAGTAATAGTCTGAAAAAAATCAACTTCGTTATTGGGGCTCCTCATATCAAAAAAAGCATCAGCAAAATGAAACCTGCTGGTGCTTTTTACTATCCATTGCTGCTCTAAACTTACTTAAAAATAGAATTGAGATTCTCTGTCACTTCTTTTACAATATTACAGAAACTGGCATTCATTCGAGATCATGAGGAGGATGTTGAATATGTCACATAACAAGAGATTGAAGACATATCCAATTGCAAAAACAAAGCATGTAAAGGTTCATGGTCGAACTACGCCAACACTCACCCCTCTCACTCTATTTTGGACAGGCAGCGGCATTGAATTAAATATGAAAGGCTCAGAGCTATGGATTGAAATAGAAGCCGATTATCAGGTATATGAGCCCTGGATCAGTATTGTCATCAATGGTGTCCCGATGAGTCGCCTGATGGTGACCGCTGGGCGACATTGGATCTGTCTTTTGAGAGGGTTGAACTCTGACACGGTCAAAAATGTCCGTATCGTCAAGGATGTCCAGCCTATGAGCTCGGACCCGCGCTGCTTGTTGCAAATTCATGCGCTGAAGGTTGACGGAGAATTGCTGCCGGTCCCTGATAAGCCCCTCAAAGTAGAGTTTATCGGGGACAGCATTACTTCGGGAGAAGGAACGATTGGAGCGAAGGAGGAGACAGACTGGGTTCCTATGCTATTCACAGCCCTACGCAATTATACAGCTATAACAGCCGAGGCACTGAATGCGGATTACCGAGTGTTCTCACAAAGCGGATGGGGTGTGCTAACCAGCTGGGATAACAATCCACATGGGAACATACCGGCATATTATGAGCAGGTATGCGGTGTGCTCACCGGAGAGAGAAATGAAGCATTAGGAGCATTTGCCGATCATGATTTTACCTCTTGGCAACCAGACGTGGTCGTAGTGAACTTAGGGACTAATGACGGTGGGGCCTTCTATTCTCCAGCATGGACAGACCCGGTAAGTGGGAAAGTGTATAAGCAACGTTTGAATGAGGATGGCACATTTAATGAAGAAGATGTACATGCTTTTGAAAACGCTACCGAACGCTTTCTTGTCAAGCTTCGGAATTGCAATCCTACTGCCCATATTGTGTGGGCCTATGGGATGCTTGGTACTCCGATGATGTCAGCGATCTATCGGGCGGTCGATGCGTACAAGAATAAAACGAGGGATCGCAGTGTGTCCGTATTCCAACTGCCGAACACGACAGAAGAAACGATAGGATCTCGCAGCCATCCCGGACTCCTCGCCCATACCAAAGCGGCAGACGAGTTGACTCAGTATTTGCAAGAAATTTTAAAGAATTAGCAGCCCGTAAAAGCAAATCAACTCTGTTGTACACACCATGAAGTAATCACAACAACCATATCATTTATGTTCTCGGTGTTGTAAGGAGTACAGACAGCCACAAGCCTGCGGCAAATGTCTACCCCAGGCTGTGGCTGCTAGGCTTAAAGCGCAGCTGCCTAATCATAGGAAAACCATGAACAGGCAGCGAGCTCTGAACCGGAGAATACTTGTCTGATATATTTTACAAAAACGGAGTTGAAGCGATACCCGTGAATACTTCCGGACCATTGCGGACAGTAGTCGAAACACCGGAAATATAAGAAGAATATACCGTTTGTATGGCCCAGGGAGCGGACAGATCCTGTGCATTAAAAGCTTGCGTTTCATTAGATCCTGTCACGCCTAATACCCCCTCGGCGCGGTAGACTACCTCGTTCGGATCATAGTCGGCTCCACGTACGATTTCCACCGTATACGTATCACCAAGCTCACCGATCAAGCCAATCGAACCACTAAAAGTCACAATCGGACTCGGCACAAGAAAGGTTCGCAGCGTAATCATACCGAATCGCTCTGGTACTGGACCCAATTGAATATCGGGACCCTCCCCTGTTTTTGATGAACTGGTGGAGCTTCTCATATCCAGAAAAAAACCCATACCTTATCCCTCCAAGTTGCATGATACTCCATGCTATGCAAGCAATTCTTTGGCGTATTGGACAAATTAGTAATAAATCTATCAATTCAGCTCGAAAAAACCGATAGTAAATACATATGGTATAAGCTTTAGAATGAATATATAGATAGAAAGCAGGGGTTTGATGAAACAACTGAAACGACTGAAAACATTAACACTACGCAAGAAATTGACAGCGGCATTCCTGCTGGTCATGCTTGTTCCTAGTATCATTGTGGGCTCTTTCTCTTATCAGGCAGCATATAACCAGACAGATCGCCAATTACAGGACAGTGCGACATCTAGCGTTACTGCATCTGATCGCGCAGTTACTCAAACGATTCAAGCCAAACTCGCCGATCTCGAATATTACTCCACAACATTGACAGCTAGTGATAACAGTGCTGAAGCAGATGATGCCATTCTAAAAAGATTACAAGTGTATTTGAAAATGCATGCGGAAGTTGTTGATATGTTTGTAGGCACTCCCGAAGGTAAACTCATTATCGGCAAAGCCGTAGGCTCCACAAACGATCCACGGGAGCGTCCGTGGTATAAACAGGCCATGGAGAAACCCGGTCAAACCGTAATCAGCCCTGTCGGGCTCAATACGGCCAAGGTCCCCGTTGTGTATATTTCACGTACACTTCCCGACAACAGCGGTGTTCTCGGTCTTTCTCTGAATTTGAATAATTTAAAAGAAATCACAAAGCTAAGAATCGGACAAAATGGCTATATTGTGATATTTGATAGTACCAAACGTATCGTTACTCACCCGACAGAAGTCAGCGGGAGTACCGAAATGGGAGAAAAAACGCCTCAATTGTTTGACTCCAAGGAGGGTAGCTTCGATTACAATGCCGCTGGTGTAGCTAAACATCTGATTTTCAAAACCAATGAGTTGACAGGCTGGAAAATTGCCGGAACGATGGACAAATCAGAAACCCGTGCCTCCGCCCAACCTATTCTTCTCACGACAATCGTAGTGTTGGTTATTGCAGCCATCATCATTGGTGTGCTCGCAATGTGGCTGATCAACAGTATCCTTAAACCCATCCATAGATTGCGTAATTCTATGGATGCTATCAGCCAAGGTAATCTATCGATTAACGTGGCTACGAACAGCACAGATGAAATTGGCGAGTTATCAAGATATTTCCAACAAATGGTGGATAACCTACGTAACATGATTAGAGAAATTCAAGCAATGACAGGTAATTTGTCAGCATCCTCGCAAGAGCTTGCCGCAGGTGCAGAACAAACGACCCGTGCCATCGAGCATGTGACCATAGCCATTCAAGATGTGGCTGCCGGCAGCGAACGTCAGGTAGACAGTGCTAAAGATAATCAGAAACGAGTTAGCGGCATGTCTGCTGACATTACAGCTATGACCGACACCATGGCAGAAATGACCACTTATTCCGCACAAGCTATTCAGGCGTCGGATGCAGGCAGTGAGCATATCGGCAATAGTGTCATCTCCATCGATGGAATTCGCACTACCGTGGAAGAGCTCGATACGATTGTCAGCGCTTTGAGTGACCGTTCCGGACGAATCGGGACGATTGTCACCGTCATTACGGAAATTGCTAGCCAGACTAATCTGCTCGCACTGAACGCTTCTATTGAAGCAGCGCGAGCTGGGGAGCATGGCAAAGGTTTTGCTGTCGTAGCAACAGAGGTCCGCAAGCTGGCTGAAAACTCAGCTTATTCCGCACAGCAAATTCGTGAACAGATTCAAGGGATACAGAGCGGTGTATCTGAAGCCCTGGTCGCTATGGAATCTGCCAAGGAACGCGTAACGGAAGGTATCAATTCCATTGATCTATCCGGTCGCTCCTTCTCGCGCATCCGTAGAGCAGTAGCCAAATCAGCGAAGCAGCTCGATAACGTGGCCGCTTCTACCGCGGGAGTTGCCAATGGAACGAATGCAGTCGTTAGCAGCATGGAGGAAATTACACGCATCGCTGAAGAAGCAGCATCTCATACAGAGACCGTGTCCGCAGCCGCAGAGGAACAGCTCGCCTCCATGGAAGAGATCGGTTCGTCTGCCGCAGATTTGACCCGTCTGGCAGAGCAGCTTCAAGATTTACTGACACAATTCCAATTGGATGAAACAAAATAACCATTCCTACCGATAAATACAGAGAAAGCGAATTTTCAAAATGAAGGAGGATGGAACATGGATATCGCAGCATTATCCACAGGTATGAGTCAGGCCAGCTTGGCTCAAGCCGTAAGTGTGAAGGTATTGGGTATGGCTAAGGATCAGGCCAGTGAACAAGGACAGGCTTTGGTACAGATGATGGAAAAAAGCGTACAACCGCATCTTGGGGGTCATCTGGACATCCGAGCATAAGTACATCCTATTCATGATGAAAGGCGATTCTACTCAGGTCTGTACAGACCCGGGCAGAATCGTTTTTTTTTCTCCCTATTTTTCGTTCAGCATAAAACGTAGTAAACTAGACATATCGTCCACAACCTCGGTTCGGAGGATAGCGCAATATAAACACGATTTACATTTAAAAGGAGGATACATAGTTTATGAGTTATACTGAATATTTTGAAAAAGCCAGAGAACAACAACTGGGCGAACTACAGGAATGGCTGTCCATTCCGAGTATCTCCGCATTATCGGAGCACAAAAAAGACATTAATCAAGCAGCCGAATGGCTGGCGGCCAAACTGACTGCTGCAGGCTTGGAAAACGTTGAAATTATTCCAACCAAAGGCCATCCGTTAGTGTACGCAGACCATTTGCATGCACCTGGCAAACCAACCATCCTTGTGTATGGACACTATGATGTGCAACCTGTGGACCCGCTTCACCTGTGGGAAACGCCACCGTTTGAGCCATCCATTCGCGATGGAAAATTGTATGCGCGCGGAGCGACAGACGATAAGGGGCAAGTTTTCTTGCACATTAAGGCGGTTGAGGCCATTTTGAAGCAGGAAGGCAAATTGCCGCTGAACATCAAGTTTTGCATTGAAGGCGAGGAAGAAGTGTCCAGTCCGAACCTGCTTGAGTTTTTGCACACCGGCGCTGAACGCCTAGCAGCTGATGCTGTACTGGTGTCTGACACCTCTCTGATCGAAAAAGGGAAGCCTGCGATTTGCACAGGTTTGCGCGGACTGTGCTCACTGGAAGTCGCCATTCACACGGCGAACACGGATCTTCATTCCGGCTCCTTCGGTGGCGGCGTGCCGAATGCCCTGCATGCTTTGGTGTCCCTGTTGGCAACCCTGCATGATGACAAAGGCCGCGTTAGCGTCGAAGGATTTTACAACGATGTTGCTCCATTATCGGCAGAGATGAGAGAAGAATTTGCGAAGCAAGGCTTCAATGAGAGCAAGCTGCAACAAGATCTTGCACTTGATTCGCTCTATGGCGAAGAAGGGTTTAGCTTCGTCGAGCGTGTTGGGGCTCGTCCTACACTGGAGCTGAACGGCGTATATGGCGGCTTCCAGGGTGAAGGTACGAAAACGGTCATTCCGAAGGAAGCTCACGCTAAGATCACTTGCCGCTTGGTAGCTAATCAGAATCCGCAAGATATTCTGGACAAAATCGAGCGCCATTTACGCGCACACGTTCAAGCAGGAGCTACCCTGGATATTCAACAAGGTGAGAAAGCGAACGCCTTTAACATCGACCCGTCACATGCGTTCTTACAAGCAGCAGCGGATGCCTTTGAGAAGGTATACGGTGTACGTGCCCTCTTTACCAAGGATGGAGGCTCCATTCCGATCGTGGAAACCTTCTCCCGTGTGCTGAGTGCTCCAGTTGTATTGATGGGCTTCGGCTTGCCAGATGAAAACCTGCATGCACCAAACGAACATTTTAATTTGGAGAATTTCGACAAGGGTCTGCTGACGATTGTGGAGTTTTTGAAATCTGTGTAAGCATATGACAACTTCTAATGGCTAAGTTACAATAGAGAGGGCGAAAGCCCTTTCTATTTTTTTAGAGGAGTGCTGCACAACATGATTATTCAGTTCATTCGTTTACGGTAATGTGAGGTACAGTTCATGAAAACTCAATCATTTTTTCAAAAAATGGGTTGGGTTTATTTGGCTGTGCCTTTTTTCATTCACCCAATACGAATGAACGAGGTGCTTTTCTATGTCCAAATGGAATAAACACGAGATGAAGGCTAGCCTTATCAGGAAGCATCAACATCTTTTTAGTTGTCCTGTATGTTCTCAACCCATGCGTATAGTGGAAGGTAAAAGCTTCCTATGTACGAATCAGCATTGCTATGATCTTTCAAAACACGGGTATTTACATTTATCCGCCCGATCCCATAAAACCAAATATGATAAACAACTATTTAACTCCAGAAGAATGATGTGCAATAGCGGATTTTTTGATCCTTTAAATGAAGCCATAAGCTGCACGATGATGAAGTTTATGAAACCCCTGTACGATCAAAAATCACATATGTACTTGCTGGATGCAGGTTGCGGGGAAGGTTCCCCTTCGAGCCACATTCAGGATAAGCTTACCTGGAAGGGAATCACCGAGCTTACAAGCGTAGGTATGGACCTGTCTAAAGAAGGTATTGTGGCCGCAGCCAAAGCATATCCTCATGCCCTCTGGTGTGTTGCTGATCTCGCTCATTGCCCATTTGCAAATCAACAATTTGACGGTATACTCAATATTTTATCCCCTTCCAATTATGCTGAATTTAAAAGGATTCTTTCGGAGGATGGCTGCATTCTAAAGGTCATTCCCGAACCATATTATCTTCAGGAATTGAGATGCTTGTATGAACAGAAAAAGCCAACTTATTCAAATGACAATATATTAAGCCGGTTTAAAGATAGCTTTAATCTTCTATCCGCCGAACGAGTAACCTATCGCTTTATGCTAAATGCCGACCTTGTGGAGCCTTTGCTCCATATGACTCCCTTATCGTGGGGAGCTACGGAAGCAGACTGGCAGCGAATGCAGGAAATAGATTTACCGTATGTCACCGTAGATTTACTCATCTTATGCGGTAAAAAATAACATACCAAAAAGCATTCACAGCATGTGATTACGCATGCTCGTGAATGCTTTTTTTCGTTAATGCCGTCGCTTAAGGAAAACGAGTGTAGCGCAACAGGTGAACCAGCCGATTTAGTCGTTCTATCTCCCGATCCAACTCATGCAGTGGCTGCCCCGCCAAAGCAGCGTTCGCTCTCCGATCACGTAGCGGATTTATTTTCCGGCCAATGAGTTTCAGCACGGTGGCCTTCCCCATGTTATTCACCACCACATATTGCGTTAGCGGATCAAGCTCAATCCACAATACATGGTGCTGTTGAAAAAACAACAGTAATTGCTTTTTTAACTCATCCAGCTCATAAGGCTCACCTGCAATTTGCGGCTGATGATGAAAGGCAACATAGCCCATCACACGCAGGTCACTTATGATTTGTTCCAAATGAAGCGTTTCGTTTATGTACACATTGTTCGTGCTGATGCGGTTTCTTGCACCATTCGTACGATTTTCCCGGATGACGTTCACCACCTGACTATCGTTTATTTTAAGGTTTATCTTTCCCCTTTTTCACTGTAGCGCAATCGGTTTTAAAAAATCAGAACGTATACAAACCTTATGAACAAAAAAACAACCGGCTTATACGCCAGTTGTTTCCCGTTCCACAAAATACTTATTGGTCATATAATGAGCCTTGCCTCTAGAAGTATCAACCATTCCCTTTTTGTTGTCGAGAAAAACAATCTCCCGGCATTTGGTGCAGTACCACTTGGTCCGCTTGAAGGGGGATTCTGTTACATACGATGTACCACATTTGCAATCTACTTTAATTAAGGTTTCTGTTGATTTGTAAGCTTGAGACAGCTCTCTTAAGCCAGTATCCGGCTGTTGAATCGGGATAATGACCTCCTGATAGCTTGAATACTGATTGTGCACTTTAAAGTCAGCCACCAGTTCCGCATGCAGTCCAAAGTACTCTTTGCCAATCTCGGTTACAAATTTCTTGCCGATTCTGTAACACTCAAGCCATTCCTGTATCTGTTGATTAGACAAAGGCACCGTGCCCTTGATACCACTATTTAATGTGTAAGTCATGATGTATAAAGTATCATCTTGTCTATGTCCGTACATGAGAAGCCTCCTTATAATACACTTGATAATGTACTACAAAGCGTACAAAACATCAATTTTATTATTTGGCAAAAGATATAGTAGCATTTCCAA
The DNA here is from genome assembly GCF_011800655.1 of Paenibacillus sp. EKM10P. Lineage (NCBI taxonomy): Bacteria > Bacillati > Bacillota > Bacilli > Caryophanales > Paenibacillaceae > Paenibacillus > Paenibacillus sp. EKM10P. Next base: position 136,379 of record NZ_JAALET010000012.1, read on the forward strand.
GTATGGATTTAATATATGGTGAAAAGCATATAAAGACGCGTGCGAGTCTGTTAGAAAAGCAACTGACAATCTGTCAGTTGCTTTGTCTTTCTACATAGTATTTGTTGGTCATGTACCAGGCCTTGCCTGTATTCGTATCCACCATGCCCTTTTTACGATCCAGGAACACAATATTGTTGCATTCCTTGCATGACCACTTGGTTCTCTTATGAGGTGATTCTTCTATGTAGGAAGCACCACATTTACATTCTACCTGAATTAATGTTTTATACTGACTATACGCTTCTACCAGTGGGTCCAGATCTACAGCTTTACGTTCCATTACAGGCTGTATCATGGATATGTGTTCTCTCTGCTCCGAGTATTCATTATGTACCTTGAAATCTGCTACCAACTCAGGGTTTAAACCAAAATATTGTTTGCCCACAACTGTTACAAATTTGCTGCCGATTCGATATGCTTTAATCCATTCCTGCACCTGTTTACTGGATAGGTCGACTGTTCCCTTTATACCGCTGTTCAGCGTGTAAGTCATTGAGTGTTGGTTGGGTGTCATATGTCTTATCGTTCACCTCCGATCAAGAATATACCACAGGTAGTCCTAAGCAAAAACCCGATTCAACTTCCATCCTGTCGTCATGCTAATTTGTATTTCATTCTTAGACTATCACCAGATGCATTTCTATCTAAATACAACTTTGTGGTACAGCTTCCACCTCAATTATTCATATAACTTATTGGAAAACGCATGGTATTTTCTTCCTTATCTATATAGTACACCACTTATACACAAATTCCCACATATTTCAGCGGTTTAATCGTTTTTTTCGTCATATCCTCAGCATGATCAAAACAAAAGCCTTCCCGACCACCCTTCATTGTTGAAGGATCATCGAGAAGACTTTGTACCCCGCAAGGAACGAGAGGTCAGATTTTTAATTCGCCAAGCCTGATTAATTCTACGACCGCCTGTGAACGACCTTTTACGTTCAGTTTCTGCATTACGTTGGAAATATGGTTACGCACCGTCTTCTCACTAATAAATAGTTGTCCGGCGATGTCACGCGTTGTTTTGTCCTGCACGAGCAGTTCAAATACTTCACGTTCACGGTGAGTTAACAAAAACTTGTTTTTCTGGTCGTTACCCTTCGTCAATTTCACCCCTCCTTGCTCGGGTTTTGTGTGGTGTAACAAGGTTAAGGGATACAGTCAACACATTTTATGTCATGTGCTCAGGTATGGTTCAATGTGCGGATAAAAATGGGCATAGGCACCTTACTTGTAGCTTTAATGACGAGTTGAACTTTGTGTCTAAAATATGTATTGACAGGCATTTAGGCCAGCCTTATGATAAGAAAAAATGCGACTGATAATCATTATCAAAAATGATAATTCGTTATAGAGATCGCGCTACAGACTATGGTTCAGGGCCAGTTTGGCCAGAAAGGGTGTTCATTGATTATGAAACTACGTTATGCCGTACCGGCCGGAGTGCTGGTCTCTTCTATTCTGTTTGCAGGTTGCGGACAAGCCGGAACTGCGGATCAGCAGCCTGCTGCAACATCCAAAGATACAGGAGCAACAACACAGACCACGACTCCTGCGGCGACTGCTCCCAATTTTGATCAAGCGGTTGCGGCTTACCGTACCTATGCAACCGAGCAATGTGATACGTTTGTGAAAAAGACAGAAGAATTCACGAACGCAGTCAAAGCTGGCGAGCTGGATAAAGCCAAGGCTTTGTATGCTCCAGCGCGTATGTACTATGAACGAATTGAACCGATTGCGGAAGCACTAGGCGATCTGGACCCGAATATTGACGCTCGTGACGGTGACGTGGATGCAGCGGATTGGCGCGGATTTCACCGTATTGAGAAAACATTATGGGAAGAAAACACCACCAAAGGATTGGACGAGTTTTCCGACCGCCTGCTGAGTGATGCCAAGCTGCTGCGTGCCAAAGTAGAAACAGTTAACATTGATGCCAGCTTGATGGTAACAGGTGCAGTCGAGTTGCTGAACGAAGTATCTACCTCGAAGGTAACGGGTGAAGAGGAGCGTTATTCTCATACGGACTTGTACGACTTTGCGGCCAATGTAGAAGGTGCTCAAAAGATTTATGACATTTTGAAAACAGATCTGAACCAAAAAGACGCGGCGTTGGAAAAACAAATTGGTGAGCGCTTTACAGCCTTACAGCAGGAGCTGGCTCCTTTCAAAGACGGCGAAGGCTATGTATCGTATACCAAACTGAAACCGGAAGAAATTAAAAAGCTAAGCCAGAACCTTGATGCTTTGGCAGAACCGTTGTCCCAAATGGGGAAATTGTTAGGAGTGTAATGATATGAAAGGCTTTAAGCGGCAAAAAGGACAAGAAAAGTCGCAGTATGCGGAATCCCGTAATGAACAGTCTGATCTGACAGAAAAGGATGCTCAGCCAGCGGATGATGAGCGATCAGGAAAAGGCAAATCTGTATCACGCCGTGATCTATTGAAGCTGGCCGGGGTAGGCGGATTAGGTCTACTGCTTGGCGGCGGGGGCGTGGGCGCTGTGCTGTCAGCCAGTCAACGCCTCGAAAGCATGATGACGGAGGCAGATACCAAAGATGTAGTTCCTTTTTACGGCAAACATCAGGCGGGAATTGTAACTCCGGCACAAGATTTTATCTGTTTCGCCGCTTTCGATCTAACAACCCCCGACAAGGAACAGGTGCGGAATCTCTTCAAGGCCTGGACGGAAGCAAGTGCTACAATGACTTCTGGTGTGCTGCTTGGCACCGATAATGAAAATATCAACCTCCCTCCTTCCGATACGGGCGAGGCAGCGGGATTATCTCCGTCCCGGACGACGATCACTTTTGGGGTGGGCCCCTCCTTTTTTGATGGACGGTATGGCCTGGCAGGGCTCAAGCCTGCCGGGTTCCGTGAGTTGCCTCGTTTTCAGGGAGACGCCCTGGATGAGCAATGGTGCGGCGGTGATATCGGAGTGCAGGTATGTGCCAATGACTTGCAGGTAGCTTTCCATGCCCTGCGTAATTTGGCGCGTATCGCCAGAGGAACGGCGGTACTCCGTTGGACGCAGGAAGGTTTCCAGCGGACGGCACAAGCTGATCCTGCGGGCAGCACACCGCGCAATTTGCTCGGCTTCAAAGATGGCACGGGAAACCCGGACACGTCCAAGGCAGACGAGATGAATCGGCTGGTGTGGACACAGACCAATGACGGACCAGCATGGATGGGCGACGGCAGCTATATGGCTGTACGCCGTATTCGTATGCGAGTAGAGGTATGGGATCGTTCAACATTAGGTGACCAGGAGGATACCTTTGGACGCCATCGCAGCAGCGGTGCCCCACTGGGCAAAAGCAAAGAGTTTGACAAGCTGGATCTGGCGGCTACAAGCCCTGAAGGCAAGCCGCTTACGCCCCCTACCTCTCATGTGGCATTGGCTCATGGGAACGGGAGCATTAATATTTTGCGGAGATCTTATTCCTATTCAAGCGGATTAGACAAACAAACAGGACAGCTCGATGCCGGACTGCTGTTCATCAGCTACCAGCGTGATCTGTTCAAGCAGTTCGTTCACATTCAGGAGAAGCTTGCACGTAATGACAAGCTGAACGAATACATTGTACACAAAGGCAGCGCAGTGTTCGCCTGCTTCCCAGGTGTGTCGCAAGGCGGCTACATCGGGGATACGTTATTTTAGCAGCAGGCAAGGAAGGGGATTTATATGAATCGGCGCAATAAAAGCTTGGGGTGGGTGTTTGTGCTGGTGGCGGCTCTGCTGCTGACAGTAACTCCCTTCATATCCGGCTCCAGGTCCGCTGCTTTCGCACAATCAAATGCTAAAGCTGTCTCTAATGATCAGCTGATGCCTGTGGTCGGCGGAGCACTGGTGGAGGCGGGACAAGACCAATGGACGGAAGCCTCCAAGGACCTAAAGGAATTCCGTGGTTTATGGGAAGCCGCCAAAGCAAATGGCGGGGATTCAGCTCACATCGCGGCTGTAGATCAAGCTCTGACCGATGCAGAAGAGGCGCTTGCCCATGGCGGCGGGGATTCAGCGAAAGCTGCGTTATCCGTGCTGGCGCGCTCGGTCAATGAGTTTGTGACTGCTGCCGAAGGAGATCAACCGGCTCCCGCCGGAGCTAAAGCAGCGGAAAAACTGCTTCCTATGGCGAAGGGCAGTCTGGCTGCCATGCAAAAAGGCGATTGGGCTGCTGCGCGGGTGGATTACGACCGAATCGTTAAAGCCTGGTATCAGGTGGAGACCCCGATTCGTCTGGACCATTTTTCGGTATACAGTTCGCTTGAAACAAAAATCAGCCTTATTCGCATCTCTATGCAAGCAGAGCCCATACGTCAAGCACAGGCTCTCAAGGAAATGCAGGAGTTAACGACGCTGCTGTCTGATTATAGTCAGGGCAAACTTGTGAACACAGATCAAGGGGCAGATGCAGGCAATGCCGCTGCCGGAGCAGCGAATGGTTCAACAGCTTCCCTCGGCGATGCAGTCACCCTGCTCGAATCCGCACGCCAAGATGTTGTAGCTAATCAGCCAGAGCAGGCCGCAGACAAGGTAGGTCAGTTTATCGCTACATGGCCTTCTGTCGAAGGACATGTACAAATTTCCGATCCGGCGTCTTACACTGCGATTGAAAATCAAATGACCGAGACTTCTGGATATCTGCTGTCTTCCCCACCGAATATGGATAAAGCCTTGCAGACTCTTGATCAGATGCTGGACAGGCTCCGTCCGTTGACCGAGGAACGTTCTTATACTGCATGGGATGCCGCACTGATTTTGCTGCGCGAGGGCATGGAGGCCATTCTCGTGCTCGCAGCTCTGCTCGCGTATGCCAAAAAAAGCGGCGAAGCTGTGGCTGGACGATGGATATGGGCAGGAGCTGGTACAGGACTGGTGCTAAGCGGAATACTGGCGGTGCTGTTCACCTCGTTGGTGACAGCTGCTGCATCGGGCAGCATGCGTGAGCTGTTGGAAGGTGTCACCGGGCTGGTAGCAGTTGTACTGATGCTAACGGTCGGTAACTGGCTGCATAGCAAATCCAATGCTGCTGCGTGGAACCGCTTTGTGGAAAACAGCGTGGGCAATGCGCTGGCACGGGGCAGCCTATGGTCACTCTTTGCGGTTTCTGCGCTCGCGATTCTACGTGAAGGAGCCGAGACAGCTATTTTTTATATCGGTATGGCTCCGGCCATTAAAACCTCGCAATTGCTGATTGGTATTGGCTCAGCAACGGTTATACTGGTCGTCCTTGCTTTAGCGATCATCAAGTTCAGTGTAAGGTTGCCAATTCGCGCCTTTTTCCTGACCGCCACTATACTGATCTACTATCTCGTATTCCGATTTCTGGGCGAAAGTATTCATTCCCTTCAGGTGGCAGGCAAGCTGCCGGGACACACTGCGTCCTCGCTTCCTTCTATTAGCTGGTTGGGAATGTATCCAACTTGGGAAACATTTGTCCCACAAGCCCTTGTGCTGATCTTTATGGTATGGCAGCTTGTCCGTCAGGAAATACGCAGCTCCAAAGCACGTTAAGTCAATACTACAATGCTGAAAATGTAAAAAACGCCAAATCACAGGTCCGATGGATATCGGCTCCTATGATTTTGGCGTTTTTACATACTTACATCACATCCTCAGGCAACGCAATCATACGCTGATGGTGCAGCAGGTCCGTGCGATCACCGTGTTCACGAATGACATGCACTTCCCCGCGATAATCGAGCAGTTCCGCTGGAGTAGCATGTCCCAAAAAATATAATGGGCTGTAGCTTAATCCATAGGCTCCTGCGTTCGGAAAAGCAATATAATCGCCTTCGCGAATCGGGGGCAGCTCCGCTTTTTTCACAATACAATCCTCGGGTGTACAAAGCGGACCGACAATGCTTACCGTCTCCAGCGCCGTGGAAACCTCTTCTCCCACTTGTCTGCGCATAATTCGCACCGGGTAATTGTCCCTTAAGCGGCGTCCCCGAAAGGTAGCTGAGACGTAGTGATTCATGCCGCCATCAGCCACGACAAACTTCTCTCCCTTGGATTCCTTGGTATACAACGCCCGGCAGACATACATGCCTGATTGAGCGACCAAATACCTGCCGCTTTCAATGATCAGCCTAACCCCGGGCATACTGGATCGAGTCTGTTCCGCGAGTGCATTGAGTCCGTCAATGACGTGATCCATATCGAGCGGCTGTTCATGAGCAAAATAAGGTACACCAAACCCACCGCCCAAATTGACCGTATGCATCGCCACACCATACTGAGCCTGCACCCGTTCTGCCAACTGCAAGGTATTCGCAAATGAAGCTAAAATCTGATCCGCTTTCAGCATTTGCGTACCTGTATACACTTGAATGCCTTGAAAATATACGTGCGGGCAATCTTCCAGCACCTTAAAAAAGTGATCCAGCTGCCCTTCATCGACTCCAAAAGGGCGCGGAACACCGCCCATTTTAATCGTTGCTCCCGACAGGTCATTATCGGGATTGATTCGAACCGCAGCTCTGACAAACACGCCTGTTTGGGCAGCAATGTCCTCCAGTAGACGTAGCTCTCTCACCGATTCAACATGGATGCAGCCGATCCCACAGGCTATCGCCTCGCGCAGCTCGGCTACCGTTTTCCCCGGCCCAGCGTACAGCACATCCTCCGCAGCATACCCGGCCTCCATGGCGACGAACATTTCTCCAGCCGAGGCAATTTCCACACCGCAACCTAACGAGCGCAGCAACCCAGCCAAGGCTACGTTACCATTAGCCTTGAGCGCGTAATGTACACGCACGGCCGGATGTAACCGGGCCAGCAACGAGCTGACGTGAGCATGCAGCGCGTCCCCATCATAATAATAAAAGGGTGTCGGATGCTCGCCGAATCGCTCCAGTAAGACTTGATCCTTTTGATCCATCTGCCGAATCCCTCCTTTCTTTGCTTGGATACTCTGTATTTGGTATTACTCGAATTTCACCGATTGAAAACCACAATCATACTCATATGGCATAGATCGCCTCGCCTGAGCGTGCTGCTTGATGAATAGCTGCCAGCAGTCTGACGCGTTCAGCAGCCTCATGAAATGGAATGGGCTCCGTTTCACCCCGGATGATGCTGCAGAAGGCATCCAACTGATTGACATAATAGTTCATGGGCTCAAAAACCGTTTTGCTATGCGAGGATGTCTGTGATAACAAGGACTGTGCTGCCGTATCTGTTATATTCACCGCGATATCCTTCTTTATTTCCGTCTTGAGTGTCATTTTATAAAAGCCTAAATTCGCCCGAAAGCAATCCTTTAAGGTGACTACTGCCGAATCAAAGGTCAGTACATGAGCACAGCGATAAGGTCGCTCAAATGAGAAGAGGGCAGATGCCTCTAGTCCGCTTGGGTAACGGGCTTGTGCACGAAATGTCCAGTCACAGCCATGGGGGCCATCGAAATCCGATTGACTGTGGAATTCCGCCTGCTCCAATCCAACGACGGCCTGAAGCAATTGGAGCCAGTACACACCCAGATCCCAAAAGCAGCCCCCGCCTTGCTCCGGTCGGGATCGGTAATTGTCCGCATGCCCTTCTTTTGCCGGAATGCATAGACTCGTCTCTATGGAGCATAAGCGACCATAGCGACCCGATTCTACGATTCTGCGCAGCTCACGTTGCCAGGGATGATGCTGCACCATGACTCCCTCCAGCAGATAAGCGTTGCACTGGTCGACGATAGCTGCCAAAGGAGCCAGATCAGCCGTATTCAGGCATAACGGTTTTTCCACCAGCACGTGCTTATGAGCTTGTAAGGCTCTGCCAATCCACTCAGCATGTAAATCGTTGCTGAGCGCAATATATACAGCGTCGATGTCTGGGTCTTTTAACATATCCTCAGCATGTTGATAAACGACATTGACTCCATAACGCTCTGCCATTTCTTCCGCCTTGGCAACCGTACGGTTCGCAAGCGCGGTCACGCGTGCTCCTGCAACATGTCGGATCGGTTCCAGCAACGCACGAGGGGCAATGGCAGAACAGCCAATGATCCCAAAGCGAATATCTGGCATCGCAGGTTCTTGCGCAGCCGCGGCCGCGTTCATGATCCCTGCTCCATTCCTGATGGCACTTGAATGCTCTTCACATAGGACTCTATATAACGCGGCGTCCGACTGCGCAGCTCTACGATCCTCCGATGCATTTCCTCCAGAATCTGAGCACTGGCGCCATAGGTTCCAATCCACGTCTCGTAGCGCATGCCTAACCCCAGACGTTCCCATAGATCCGCATTATGCTTCTCATGCACACCAAACGGCTCCAGCATAATCAACGGAGTAGCTGTAGCGAACGAATCGGTCAGGCTGCCGCCACCGGGCTTGCTGACAATGGCCTGGGCATGACATGCTCGGTCCAGCATGCAATGGTAATCCGGTCCGACCTGATACACCGTTTCCTCACCCATTTTCACCTCTCCGAAAGGTGGAAATGTATGCTCCCCGGCTTCATTTCGTTGCCATGTTCTCCATTGCGGGTCCATCCGAAAATAGCGTATACTGTCCCGCTGTTCATCTGGCTGATCCTGATCATACAGCAGCAGATCCAGTTCCCAGCCCGCTTCTGCCAACCGTCCAACCTTCTCACGGTAGGTGCCCATCCCCCAACCGCCGCCATGTACGAATAAGCGGGATTGCCGTGCTTCAAAAGGGATATGCTCCACTGCTGGGATGTCAATATAGTGGCTGACTCTATTTTTATCATTTTCAAACAGGGTCGTTTCTCCACAGCCATCAGCAAAATGCGGATGATGCTTGGCTAGATTTTTCCAAGAAGGAGAAGGTGTCGAATCCATATACACGATGTCCACATACACCGACTCCGGCTCTCTGCGCCTGCGATACTCCTCCAGTACATACATCCAATGACCGGATAAGCATATAAAATACCGCCGATCCTCTTCTATCCATTGGTTCAGCAGTACTTCCATCGCTGCGGGGTCCAGTGAATGACGCATATCCTGCGGAACCTTTTGCGACATTAAGGCCACTGCAAAATTGTCATGGTAAGCTTTCCGACTTTTGTCGACCTTGAGACGGGCCGATTCTGGCAGTACATTTTCAAATACATGGATCGCCGTATCCATGCCCAGCTTGCGAAGACCTGCTTGCAGCAGCAAGCCAGGGGTATAAAAGCCCAATCCGAAACCGGAACACAAAATCGTTACCTTCATAAGCTTCTCCGTACTCTTACGCATGCTTATACGCCTCCCGTTTAATTCAGCACTGTAAAATGTCGCTCTGCCAAAAAACGCTCCAGCTTGGTAGTCAATCGCATTTTTTCCTCATCGCTCGCAGCAACCAGTTCCAAATAAAGCCGGCCTTTGCCTCGTGCCCGTTCATTTCCGTCAGCTTCTTGTTTACCATTCAAATCAGGCTGACTCATGCCGTTCCCTTCTGGTCCGCCATCGCTGGCTCCAATTCCACTTACGCGAACCTGCTTGGCAGATGATCTGCCTCCGCGCCCGGTTGTGTTTCTGCTTGGCGTGGTTGTATGACCTGCAGTCTTGTTCTCACCGTCTCGTCCACCTGTGTTTACATATAACGTATTGGCTCCCAGAGGCATGACACCTTCCTCACGCTCACCTGTGAATAGCAATCCCTCGCCTTTCAGCCCTTCCAGCAGTTCTTCATAGGATAGACTCCCATCATGGGACAGCGAATAATTCGTCAACGTGCCATGCATATTTTTCCCGGCCAGATAGGTATCGAGCTGATGCTTGATCAAACTCATCGACTTTCTGGCATTAATTTCGATAATGGGCTCCAGCTTCCCGCCGCGAAGTGTCATGGAGTCAATACAAACATCGCCATAATATCCATCCCGATACAATTGCTGCCCCACGTCCTGCATCAAGCTAAAATAGCCGTCGCGCTCCAAACGTTCCATAAAAGCCTTGTCTGGCGATAGGGATTCCCGATAGGCGAATTGAGTATTAGCCAGCCATTGCACAGATATAATGTCGACACGTCCATCATCGCTAATCGTGAATTGGCATGAAAAATCCTGCTCTTTCTCCAGAAAAGGCTCCAACAGGAACAGTACCCGTTTGCCTTTACGCTCCTGTCCACGCAAATACGATACGACCCGGTCCAGCATTTGTGTCGAGGTAATGTGTAGATTGCCTTTGCCCGATACGCCAAAATCATCCTTGATTAAAAAGCTTCCATCCCGCAGCAGTTTACGTCCTGCTTCAGCGACATCCGCAAACGAAGTCACAATATGGCCTGGATTGCGCAGACCTAGATTGCGTTTTAGCTCAGAGGAATAGGTTTTGGCATTTACCTTGCGAATCGTTTCCAGCGGTGGCTGATGCAATGTAATTCCCCAAGCACGTGCGGCCTCCTCCACATGCGGCAACCCCGCAAATGGACTAAGCACACAGCCCTCCAACTGAGGAAAACCTTCATCGGCATCCGTCTTGCGACTGCTCAGCAGCTCAAAAACGGATGCGGCCGACACATTGCCCGCCTGTTCCATTCCGTCAGTCAAATCCCGTTCGTTTACAGCCGGATGAAAGCCTAGCTGCGCGATATACTGACGGTGCACAGGTGAAATGGCATAACGTGTCAATAAGGCGTCTCCCGGCTGGCAAAAGCTAAAAAGCAATTCATCCATAGCTGCTACTATGGCCGAAGAAGCCCGGTCAGGCAGGGCGGGTAGGGAAGCTAGCTCGGTATCTCGCCAGTAAGCCTCCGCTTCGAACGTGCCCATATATAAATGACGCTGGTTCGGTATCGCATTCATATGATTCGCTTCCTTTCCTGCTTCATTATGAACCTACTACACGGTAGCGCTACTGGCTCGCGCTCGTATAATCACGTAGAGCAAACTGCCATATCAAGCGGATAATCGCCAGCAGCCAGAGAGGTGCGAGAAAGGCCCATAGCATCAAACCGGGTTGCATTTTACCGAGAATGAACATGGGCGGAAAATTACATATGACAAACACCGGAAGCACAAACAAGCCAATACGCTGAATCAGGTTACTGTATACGGCCATCGGCACGTAGTTTGTCTCGAAAATGCTGTTGGACAGCTCTGTAACACCGTTCGTGCGGATAATCCAGAAGGCCAGCAATTGGGGCAGCAAAAACACGGAGTATGCCGTAAGCACTCCACATCCGAGCAGCACAGCAAATCCTCCCACGGTTTCTACATCAAATGGCAACCCCAGATGATACCAGCCAATGCCTGTCATGATTCCACCGCCCACGACATTCGGCACAGTATAGCCCAGTTCAAATTGACGCAGTGTCACCATAAATTGCAGCGATACTGGTTTGGTCATGAGCACGTCCAGTGAGCCAGTGCGAATTTTGTCAGGCAGGCTTGTAAAATTACTGTAAAATAATCCACTATAAAATCCGCTCATCATCGTAAACACGCCGATATATAAGAGCATGGCATCGGGAGACCAGCCGTTAATGTCCGTCCCAGCGCGATATGGAAGCGATGCGTATAGCAACTTGATAAACAAATAAGCGGTTTCAACCAGGCATGCACTTATAAAATTAGTGCGGTATTCCATTTGCGACATGACGGAAAACTGGACAAATTTCCAGTACAGTCTGAGGTAACGTCCAACGTTTCGAAAAACATTTTTCATGTTAACCTCCCACCGAGACAAAGCGTTTGACTCCGGCTTGCCACACCCAGCGCGATACGGCCGCCAGCACTGCAATCCAGATCCATTGCACGCCAATGCCTTCAGCGGCTTCCAGCACAGTCAGCTTGCCCGTCAACGCATTCACCGGAAAAAATACGGTATAGCTGAACGGCAGCAGACTGAACAAACGGGCCAACGCATCTCCAAAAATCGTCAGCGGAAACACAGTACCGCTAGCTACATAAATGACAAGCGACACCGTATAAAAAAGTCCCGCCGATTCTGTCATCCAAAAAGCTATGCCACTCAGCGCATAATAGACCACAAAATTAAGCACAAGTGCTCCCGGCAACGCCAATATGTAAAGCAGGATGTACGATAGCTCGAAGCTAATTTGTCCTTCCAGGCTAAGGCATAACAGCAAAATAGCAGCCGCCAGCAGCACAACTGCGGACTGTATGACTTTGCCTCCAATAAACCGGCAAAAACGGTAGGCAAAATAATGTACAGGCTGTACCATGAATTTTGCCAGTCCACCTTCCTTGATATCTGTAGCAATTTCGTATTCAAAGCCTGTAGCAATCAGTTTTCCAGTTACTCCCGCCATAACCACATACACCAGCATTTCCGGCAGAGAATAGTCCACCACTCTTGCTTGTCCTGAAGAACCGAATACCGCAAGCCAGAGAAAAATTTGTGTCATGATCGGTAGCATAAATCCCGCCATTTGTAGCCAATAATTGGCTCGATACTCCATTTCGTTTTGCATACCAAGCTGGAGCACCTTCACATATTTGTTATTTCGCATCGGCCAGCCTGCCCCCATCATACAAATTGGCTATCCCCTCTTCCAGCGGGACGTCCTCAATCGTAAAATCAACGACAGGCAGTGCATCCAAAATCTTTTTGGACCAAGTCAACGTATCTTCTGCGTCCAGCTCAAATACCGCCTCCAGCTCCGAGTTGGAGCGAAGCTTGCCGAGCCCCGCCAACGTCAGGTTGGATACAGGGGTCTCCAGTCGAACCTTGAGCAGTTTACGAGCACCCATGACCTCATTCACCTTGTGCAAGTCTCCGTCATACACCAATCTGCCCCCACTGATAATGATGGACCTAGTGCATAAATCCTCAATGTCCTTCATGTAGTGGCTTGTCAGCAAAATGGTCGTCCGGTGTGTACGATTATAAGCTTTGAAAAACTCCCGAATCCGCCGCTGAGAAACAAGGTCCAATCCGATGGTCGGCTCATCCAGTAAAATGACTCGTGGGCGATGCAGCAGCGCGGCGATTAGTTCCATTTTCATACGCTCGCCGAGCGATAGTCGCCGCACCTGCACATGCAGCTGCTCCTCCACCCCAAGCAGAGTGACCAGCTCATCCAGCGCCTCTTTATAACGGTTATCATCGATTTCGTAGATAAGCTTGTTCAGCTCGAACGACTCGCTTGCAGGCAAATCCCACCAGAGCTGGTTTTTCTGTCCCATTACGATGGAAAACTGACGTTTAAACTCCTTTTGGCGCTTCCACGGGGTAAAGCCGAGTACCGATGCCTCCCCGTCTGTGGGATGGAGAATGCCGGACAGCATTTTGAGCGTCGTTGTTTTGCCCGCCCCGTTTGGGCCAAGAAATCCGACAATCTCACCTTCCTCAATGCTAAAGCTAACATCCTGCACAGCCTTTTTGGTCAGCTGTTCACGCTTAAACAAATTTTGTAACGATTTGCGCACGCCCGGCTCCTTTTTGTAGTACGTAAACGTTTTCGACAATTGGTTTAATGTAATGGACGGCAATGAATTCCCCTCCTCTTTCCTCTGTGCGTGATACCTGGATGAACATGCCTGATATAGCCGAATGCTTAGACTACTCGGCTGCTTGCTCAGCTAAAATCATCAATTCCTCCAGCATATGGCGCTGTCTTTCAATCAAATGCAGAGCCCGCTCTGTAATCTCAGGCATCCGATGCTTGCGCAGTTGGAGTCCTGTTTTGTAAATATGCAGATTAAGCTTGTGCCAATCCCTGTGAAGTGCCTGTGCCAATTCAATGACATGCTGGGTTTGCGGCCCAAGCGTATCTTGATGCAGCCGGCAATAATCAGCTGTATAATCTGTCAAATGAAGAGCGCTGCCTAATCGCAGATTGTAATAGATTTCATGACAGTACGTCCGAAACTCCTGATCCTCCATGTCTTCTAACAGATGGAAGTCATCGACAAATGACCGGTAACCTGCATCTCCCCGCTTGACCTGCTGGTCTGTTGCAACTTTCTCACCCGTCACATACTGACGAATATGGTAAGCACACGCAGCATGCAGCTCCCTTGGCGAAAGCGGGACAGGCTGCTCCACTAGCCATGCATACTCAATAATGCCCTGCATGAGGTCGTCGAGCCGGGCTGAGCCCACATAAGTCATCGCATGTCCCGAGGAATCGAGCAGGAAGCTATCATTCACCTGTGCCGTCCGTTCTTGCAAGTCCAATCCGCACAACTCAATCACATGGCCCCTTGGGTAATTTTTCACATATACGTCGTGATAGGTTAAAGCGGTGCTAGACGTATGCAGCATCGTACCATAGCCGGATGTGAGCACCTGCAACAGGTCGGTTTCATTGCTGACTCCTTCGATCCACGGTTCTACCCGAATAACCGGTCCGCCACTGGCGGCCATTTCTTGAAGCTGCTCCGGATATTTCTCCGGCCCGAAGCGCTTCAAATCTCCACCATACTCTGCGCACATACTCCCACACAGCATGAACAGCTCAGCTTCCGCCATGTTCACTCCATACCTCCGCAATGAAGTACGCAGGGAAGAATATACACAATGTTTCCCTGGGAGAGCGCTTGCGATTTCTTCTGCACTATGGTCAACTATGGAATCATGACGAGTTCCCATATCGGATTGCAGCCTAGGTCTTGTCTGTTCAGCGCCCTTATGCATATTTGCCCAGCAGACGCTCAATGCCTTGCAATGTAGACAGATGCTCCAGCACCAAATCGTCGTCCTCCATCGTAATATCAAGCTCATTTTCTAATTCAACAATTAATTCAACAGCAGATAAGGAATTCAGCCCCAAGGTTCGCAGATCCTGATCCGGAGTGAGCTGTTCCAGCTCGCCGGGAGCCAGCTTCAAAACCTTTTCCAGTAAAGGTACTACATGGTATACGTCTGTTTTCATTCTCGATTCCCTCCTAATTTATGAGCATCCTAATCCAGCAATGATACCTTCCAATTTGTGCGCATAAGCATCAGCTTCCTGCCAACTGTCTGCCAAAATAAGTGTAAAAATCCGGTTCACATAGCCCCGCTTCACAGGAATACCAGACAAAGTGCCCGCCGTATAAACAAACACCCCTTCAGGTCGCTCGGGTGTATATAGCAGGCCTTCCTCCGCCAGCAACCCGCACAAACGGCTGTAGGTGAGAGGTGTAGTGGTCACGTTGCGATAATAACGGGAAAAGGTCTTATGCTGTTCTCCCAAGACAGAGGACAGGAACGAGATGTAAGTAGACAGGGTAAATCTGCCGTTAATCTCGATCACTGGAACCAGCAAACCATCTTCGTCAACAAAACCGTCAATGGAGGCCATTCCCGTATACCCGATGGAATAGAGATACGTTCCCAACTGATAGGCGCATCGTCTCACTTCTTCCTCCAGCGTTTCGCCAATATCAGCGGGAACCTGGGACCCGATATAGACTGTGCCGTCTACGTTTTGCCTTTTTAGTGAAAACATCGTCACCCCACCGCCCTCGTCAATGCAGAGCTGGTAGTTCAGATCCATTTGCTTATTGTGCCAGCGCTCCACCAGCCAGCCGCCAGAAGACGATGACGAGCCGCCGAAGCGTCTCATCACACTCAGCAGTGTATCCAGCTTGGACAGCTCGTCCAGCATATACATGCCTTGTCCCGAGGCACCGTGCGGCTGCTTAATAATCAGCTTCACGGGCTCGTCCGATAAGCCAGCCAATCTCTCACATTCTCTGCGAATTGCCGCTTCATCTGCACACACAGCGCCTTCGCTGACAGCAAAACCAAGCTTTTGTGCGGTCAGACGGCTAAATATTTTATCATTCACCTGGGCGCACACCGCAGATGGAGCGCCGATCAGCTCCAGCCCGCAACGCTCCGCAATCGCTTCCTCCTGCGGTGTGACCGCATAGGGTACGAGCCATGCTTTGGTACCACCGCTGCTATGGCCTGCATCCGCAACCGCGCGTAATCGTGCCAAAAGCGCGTCATCGGCCAGTACCAGCTCTGAAATCGGCGTTAGCGGATCAGAGGGCTCTGGTACCTCAATACGCGGCAGGCTGAAGCCTAACCGCTGAAGCATGTCCAGAAATGCCTCATCCGGCTGTTCACGGAGTACAATGACATCCTGACTTCGGCATAGCAGGAGATTCATTTCCTCCATCCGGTTTACAACCTGCTGTTCATCCCGGTCTACCATGCCCCCCTTCCGGGGGGATGGATGCCACACTTGCTCTGCGCCGATATTAAACAGCCAAATCAGGACCCCATGATCCCGTTCATGAGCAAGTGCTTCCACAAGGTTAATCGTTTTAGTCGTCACGTCTTGTCATCATCCCTCTCTCTTCCATCTAGGAGCAAACAATATCCATAGGAGATCCATAGGAGATCCATAGGAAACTAAATGTATTTCAGAGAGCCTGCCCCGTGCAGATACAATACACTGCATTTGGAGCACACCGGCGTCAATCCTTCATGGTTAATCTTTTGACGGGTTTTTTCATACGCATCCGAATTCCATATTTCCTTCAGACTGTGCTCACGCAAACTTCCAATTGTGAACTCACTGAAAAATTTGCAAGGCATAACCTTTCCGTCTGGTAAAATATCTGTTCTGGAGGTGAGCGCCAAGCAATGATTGGAACAACGGCTGACCATTTCCTCGCCATGTATAAATTTATCAATTTCCTCATAATCCAAGCCGGGCTGATAGCGCACGCGAATGTTCCATACCCGCTCATTGATCCGCTGTAATTCCTGCATCAGAGGGTCAATGTTAGCCGGGTTGATTTTATATTTGAAAGCATGCCAGCTACTAATATTTTTTTCTTCAAGTTGTCGGAGCCAGGAGAAATTACGTGTAAAATATTCATCCATTTTAAAGGAGGTTTCTTTGGAAATGTACCAGGGGAACGTCAGCAGCACCAGATCCAGCCTCTTGTCCTCCAACATTTGCAGAAATTCGTACATCCGTCCGATCATGTTATCGTTAATGACCGCATGGACAGTTACCCGTCCCTTGTACAATCCCTGATCGCGAAGTTCAATCAGCTTATCCATCTGCCGCATTGTTTTTTGAAAGGTGCCTTTACCGCGTATTAAATCGTGTTCTCTTTCAAAACCTTCAATCGCTATTAACAATTCCAGATTTTCAGACAAGTCCAAAATCCGGTCCAAATATTTATCAATGAGTAGTCCATTTGTACAAAAGGTCATTTCACGCCGATCTTCCGCCAGCACGTCCAAAATTTCATCAAAGCGCCGGTGAAACATCGGTTCACCACCCCACATGTACAGTCGGGACTTAACCTCCTTCGTTTCGCTCAAAATCTGCCGGAGCATGTCCGGGGCAAGATCCATATTCTGTTCTTCTTTATCCATCTGGTGATGATAGCCTTCCTCGTTCCATTCAAAGCAGTGCGTGCATCTTAAGTTGCAACGGTTGGTCAGCTTAATACCGATCGTCTGGGGCATGTCCGTTTTGAAAGCAGGGTCCTGTGTTGCGTTACGATAAGACACGGAAGCGTTTTTCAGGTTACGCTTGATGAGCTTGAAAGCCTTCTCATCAATCAGCACATTGCTTTTGGGCTGCATGCTAACACCTCGTTTAATGGATTTTCAGGCAAAGTCTACCCTACGTTCAGACTGTCTCCATACCTTCCGGGTGCGGCACTTGCTCCGCATCGCTCATTTCTTGAATGTAACTGCAAAACGCATCTACTGAACGGAGATGTTCCAACTCAAAGGAATCAAAATCAATCTCCACATCAAATGCATCCTCCACTTGCAGCATGAAATGAACCAATTGCAACGAATCTAGTCCTGCATCATGAATAATGTCCGAATGTCCATCCAGCTTAGCGACCAATTCAGGATCTTCCTTGACCGCGCTGATCATTTCAATCACTTGGCTTTGCATAGCAAACTCCTCCTTGTGAATGAGATACTACTCTTCCGTCCAACGATGCCGTCTAAAAAGCTCCTAGAAAATTTCCTTGCTTGGAACTATATTCAATTATACTCCTCCATTGAAGAGACAAGTCAATAGGTTGTTTTGTAAGTAAAAGTCGCAAGATGTAAATTAATGTATGATTACTTCTACAAATTTTTCTGCATTCATTATTCATTTTATAGAAGCTACACTTGAAAGCGATCAGCCTCTCTCCTCTTGTATGAAAAGCGTAATTATTTTACAATATATACGAAAATATTTTTCTTTATTTTTTCTAATTAAACGATACTTTTTTTCATAAAAGCATTATATAGCTAAAGGAGCACAGCCCATGTCCCCCATTCTTCATACATTATCCCATCGACTGGATCAGTTGCCCGTACAAGAGCGTAAGCTGGCGGAATCTATCCTGCAAGCCCCAGAAAATGTGCTGCACCTGGGTATTCGGGAACTGTCAGAGCGTTGTGGTGTGAGTGCCGCAACCGTTACACGGTTTTGTAAATCACTCCATTTTAAAGGGTATCCCGATTTCAAAATGAAGCTGGCCGCCGAGTTGTCCCATTCCAACCTTACAGGTGAAGAATCCTATCAGGACATTGTGGCTGGAAATTCACTTTCCCGCATCGTGAAAGCTATTCAGGCAAACCATACGGCCTCCATCGCGGACACGACCCGGCTGCTGGATTTCGACAAGCTGGAGCATGCCATTGCATGGCTGTCAGCCACAAGCCGTATTGATCTCTATGGGATGGCGACATCCTCAATTGTGGCGCAGGATTTTTACCAGAAGCTGATCCGTATTGGCAAGAATAGCACTGCCTTCGCGGATTCTCACATGCAGATCACCTCTGCCTCCTCGCTCGGAGCGGAGGATGTAGCCTTTGCCGTCTCTTATTCAGGAGAAACCCAGGAGACGATTGCGGCTCTACGGTGTGCAAAGGAACAGGGTGCCAAAACATTATCCCTGACCTCCTTCGGAAACAATACGCTGGCAAGCCTTGCGGATATTGCGCTATTTTCCTCTTCATTGGAGGAAGGAATGCGACGTGGAGACATGGCCTCCCGCATCGCCCAGCTTCATATTATAGATATCCTGTTTACAGGTATGGTGAGCGCTAATTTTGACAAATATATTCCGAGATTGGAAGGTTCATATCAACAAGTGAGTAAGCTCAAAAAACAACCAGGGGGTCACTAAAGATGAACATTCGCATTTTGAACAGCCGTGAAGACCTGAACGCTACTGCTGCCACTGTGATCGCCAGCTTGCTGCTGTCCAAACCACAAGCTATGCTGGGCTTGGCCACCGGTAGTACGCCGATAGGCATTTACCGACATCTTGCAGATATGTACCGCAAGGGACAGGTGAGCTTTGCACACGCCTATTCCGTCAATCTTGATGAATACGTTGGCCTTGCCCCAGAACATCCGCAGAGCTATCGCAGCTTTATGAATGAGCACTTGTTTCAGCATATCGACATTCCCATATCTCATACACGCGTCCCTAACGGGGATGCACTAGATCTCACAGCAGAATGTGCAGCACACGAGCAGGCCATTTTGGATCATGGACCTGTGGATCTCCAATTGCTTGGCATTGGTCATAACGGTCATATCG
The DNA here is from genome assembly GCF_011800655.1 of Paenibacillus sp. EKM10P. Taxonomy (NCBI): domain Bacteria; kingdom Bacillati; phylum Bacillota; class Bacilli; order Caryophanales; family Paenibacillaceae; genus Paenibacillus; species Paenibacillus sp. EKM10P. The sequence continues at coordinate 155,859 of NZ_JAALET010000012.1, forward strand.
GCTTTAACGAACCCGGTCACAGCTTGACCGGAGCCACACATGTTGTAGATTTGAAAGAAAGAACGCGCTCAGCGAACGCCCGATTTTTTGGTGATATAGATGCAGTCCCCAGACAAGCAGTGACGATGGGAGTTGGCACCATTCTGAAGGCGAAGCAAATTATGCTGGTGGCCTTTGGCGCAGAGAAGGCCGACATTATAAGGCAGGCTTTAACTGGCCCCGTCACAACGGAGTGTCCGGCTTCCCTGCTGCAATGTCACCCCGATGTGCTTATTTTATTGGATCAGGAAGCAGGAGGATGGTTCAAATGAAGTCAGATGAACTGAACGGTAACATACCGCAGCTATTGTATGGTCAAGTCGTCGTTGGGAATGACATCATCGACAACGGAGTTGTCATCATTGAGGGGCAATCCATCGTATACGTTGGATCAGAGGAGGATTTGCCCGTGGATTGGACCTCAGTGGTCTTGGGCAATCCAGAAGAAGGTGCCACACAAGCGGCGAATATTGTTCGTCTGGAAGGGGGTTACCTGCTACCAGGCTTTATCGATATTCATGTTCACGGCGGCAACGGTGAGGACTTTATGGACTCAGATTCGAGGGTGCTGGATGCCATCACCTCCTTTCATAGTTCACAAGGAACGACGGCTATGCTGGCTACCACGATGACCGCGCCCAAGGAACGAATTGACCGGGTATTAAAAGAAGTTCACACATACATGGCACTTCCCATGCCCCATGCTCAGTTGGAGGGGGTGCATCTGGAAGGACCGTTCATTAGTCCGAACTGGGCAGGAGCACAAAATCCGGAACATATCGTGCCTCCGAACCTCGCTTGGGTGGCAGAATGGGAGCAGTGCTATCCGGGCCTTGTTCGCCAGGTCACACTTGCGCCTGAACGAAAAGGCGCCCTTGAGCTCATCACATGGCTGCGGAGCCACGGCATCACCGCGGCGCTCGGTCATACGAATGCTACGTATGAGGAGATTGAACAGGCAGCATCGGCGGGCCTGAACCATGCAGTCCACACCTTTAATGCCATGACTCCGCTGCACCACCGCAAGCCGGGAGCTGCGGGAGCTGTACTTGTTGATCCGCGCATTGAAGCAGAAATCATCGCAGATGGCATTCATGTGCATCCTGCCGCCATTTCCCTGCTTGCCAAGTTAAAGCAGGACCATAACCTCATCCTCATCACCGATGCCATGTCTGCTACTGGACTGGAAGACGGTCATTATACACTCGGCGATTTGCCAGTGATTGTACAGGACGGTGTCGCACGATTGGAGGATGGCGTCACTTTGGCAGGAAGCACCCTAACGATGATTGAGGGCTTCCGCTATCTGGTTCAACAGGTAGGCTTGAGTATTCCCGAGGCATCACAAATGGCCAGCCTGAATCCAGCTCGATCCCTGAACATAGCTGATCGAACAGGTTCACTTGAAGCAGGTAAACAAGCAGACATCTTGTTGCTGGATGCTGACTTAAATTTGCAAGGGATATGGATTAAAGGAGTTCGCAAATCGTTATAGTTATATAATCCCCGCAAAAGAAAGAGCTATTCCATCAGCGTAATTGCCGAGATGGGATAGCTCTTTTTTGGATATTCACATTTAAGGGTTTGAATTAGCGATGATTCATTGGTGCGGGCGTATTATTTTGTGGACGTATTGGTGTATTCTGCATTGGACGGTTTGTATCTGCCGCCGAAGTCGGGAATACACGTTCAATCACATCCACCATTTCATTGCTCAAGCCTCTGATCGGATGACCATTTTGTACACTGCGTGTAAAGTCAGAGGTTTGTTTAACAAAGTCCGGGTTAGCCGATACATGCACCTGTTCAATGGAAGGAGCAAATTGCTTAATCTTGTTAGCAATACGACTCTTGACTGCATCACTTGGTTCATATGCAGTTCTTGCTCCCTCGATGGTGTTGTTGCCGTTATCTGTGCGATTGTTGTTGTTCGTCAAGCCACGCAACATACCATACGAGCCTGTACCCATTGTTCCGTACAAACCGTCGTCACGACGTGCAGGTGTTCCAATCCCGGTAACTCCATTATCTGTCATTCCAGGCGTTGTAGTACCTGTAGTACGGTTCCCTCTAGTGCCATTCACGCCATTCACACTCGGTACATTTCCGTTACCCCCAATACTATTAGCACTTGGAGTACCGTCAATGCTTGGAGCATTGACACCCGTTCCGTTGGCTTGGTCTTTCAAGGAAACGGCTACATAGGCATGTCGTTCACCGACCAGCACTGTCGCAGACTTTACATCCGGCATCTCGGATATACGTTTGGACAAATTGCGATCGACTTGCAGATTACGGATTGGGTGTCCGGTTCTGTTGCCATTTTCATTCAATGACATCCCGTCCATACCGTTGGATTTAACCCCATAACGATTCACACCATCCATACGGTTTACACCATCTAAACCATAACGGTTCACACCATCCATATGCTGTGTGCTTTGCGCGTTATAGCGTGTACTGTTCGTACGAACGTTATGATCAGCATTTCCACACCCGGTTAAAGCAGCCATGCTGGCGAGTAAAGCAGCTGAAATCGTAAAACTGATGACTTTTTTAGTTCCTGGCATGAACTCATCCTCCATACATATAAAATGTGTGACGAGATTAGCATGCGCCATCAATCTTAGGGATATCCTGACTAAAAAATGACTAAAAAAATAAAATTTTAATGTAAATATGAAATACAATTGATGATTTACCACAAGATGGCATGTATAATAAGTTTGAAATACTTAATTTTACAAAAAGGAGGATTTACAGTTTGAAGAAGCTCACCGTTTTGATGCTCATTTTTTTGTTATCCGTCACTCTTATCCCCGCCGGTGCTTTTGCAGGCTCCACTACACCTGAAGCACCGAAAGCTCCCGCCGGAAGCTGGACAGAAGGCCCAGCACCTAATCGCGTTGATCCTGCCAAGCCTGCATTATTGTTTGTACATGGTTTGAACAGTAGCGCCGAAGTGTGGACCAAGAATAATAACGATATGCTTCAGCAAGCACGTGACGCTGGGTACCAAACGGCCACCATTAATTTGTACGATGCGAATGGCACATCCCAGGATATGTGGGACAATGGCAAGCTTCTAGCCGACAAAATCAAAGTCATTAGTAATCATTTTGGAAAAAAACTCATCATCATCGCCCACAGCAAAGGTGGAGTGGATACTCAAACCGCTCTCGTGTATAACGGAGCAGCTCCTTATGTACAACGTGTCATCACCCTCAGCAGTCCCCATCATGGCTCACAACTTGCAGATCTCGCCTACAGCAGCTGGGCCGGATGGCTGGCAGATATCGTCGGCTCACAAAATCCCGGCACCTCTACTTTACAAACATCTTATATGAAGTATTTCCGAACTAAAACCGATGCACTCAGCAACGCAACTACAATTCCGTTCTTCACGTTTGCTGGTGATAACTGGTCTGGTGGCACTGCTTCCTACATACTGGGTGGACTTTATCTCTCATCCTTCGGCAAAAATGATGGGGTGGTCACAGTCGACAATGCTAAACTTCCCGGTGGACGTGTAGTTAAAGTCGGTTCCTGGGATCATGCCAAGGTTCGTACCGGTTCTTACGTCTTCTCCCTGATCCTACCTTACCTCCAAGCGAACACTCCAGCATTGAATCAGGAAACTGAGGCATTTTCAGCAGCATCTTCCCTGACCGCTTCTGCTGTACAATCCACCTATAACGAGATCGATAATTCATATTTTATTCGAGGCGGCGATTATAATGGAAAAGCCTCCGAAACCCTTACGGTTGAAAATGGTGTCCAATCCATTGATCTGGACTGGATCAGTGATAAACGTGTAAGCCAGCTTGAGCTGACCAAACCTGACGGTACTAGCGAATTGCTTCATGTGAAAGCAGGTCGTGATGAAGAAATCTTTGCTGGTGCCTGGCATCATAGTGCAGTAGTTACCAATCCCCAACCAGGCATCTATAAGTTGAATGCCGTTATTCCTGATCATGGTGCGTATCTCCTGATTGCACGCTATCATGCCGTTCAAGTCCCTGAGCTCAAATACAATCTAAATGCAGTGGGTCCAAGGCTAAACCTGAAGTCCCAGGATTCCCCGGCCAGCGTCACACAAGTCACTTACCAAGTTCAATACTATGGTGATCCGCAACAAGAAATCACTACAGCGTCCAAAGGTCTGACGTTGCAGCAAAAAACCGTTAACCCTACTGGGCAAATTGAGCTTTCTAAAGCGGACAAGCCGGGCATCTATTCCGTAACGTATGAAATTAACGGTACCACAGCAGCAGGATATCCTTACCGCCGCACAGCAGTTCAATCCATTTATATTGATGCTGACGGTAACAAGTATGTTGACTAAATAAAACTACAATTTAATAAGCCTGCAAACACCTATTATAGTATGGGCGTTCGCAGGCTTATTTATCATTCCAAACATCTTTAATAGAGATAATACGATGTAATCTATGCATTGTGTTCTGTTCAATCCGTTGTCTGATTCTTCAGTTTATTCAGCCAATAGTAGCGATGTAGCTCCATAATAAAATGAAAAAGAACAAATGCAAGCATGGAATAAACACACATCAATACTGTAGCAACGAATTGTTGTGTAGCAAAACCAATGGAAAGATTGGCTATCAAATAACCAGCCCCGGTAAATGTGGTCATTGTTACTACAGCTTCTCGCTTGTGTTTTTTCTTCACTTTTGGTTCTTTCTTATAAGTTGAAGGATCTTTGAATTTCGTCAGATGATATTTTATATAGCAGTATAAAGCGATTCCATAAGCGGCAAAAGAACTTATAAAATACCATGGGGTATCCAGACCCAACATACCATAAGCAAACTTTTGTGTCATGATCATGAAGCCAATAGAGCATACCAAACCAAATACACCACGGAATAAAACATAATTCAATTGCAATTTGCTTGGCATGATGACCAGTACAAGAGCCCAAATATTAATCACAACAATCGGTGGCATCAGCACATAAACATAGACTGCAATGTAGGGGTTTCCCATTAAGGGAATAGTTAAAAACAGATCTAACAGCAATAAAACAAGAATGATAACATTGGAACGAATACGGTTAACTGGATACAACTTCATATTTTTTTCAAATAAAGCCCTGCTATCACTCATAAACATACAAGCCCTCCGTCACATAAGTTAAACCTACCGATAAGGATAGACAAGACTATATCCAATGTCCACTTTTCTAAATCTCTGTCTTCAGCTCTTGCCGCAATTCTTCAATAAAATCAACCATGATACTTTGAACAGCATCTTCACGGGACATACGTATATACCGACTCGTCCTCTGAATGTCTTCCTCGAACAAATAAAGTATCCTGCTCATGGCCTCCTGATCCCCACGTTGTGCTAATTTGAGCCATTGGACGAACTCAGCATCCGAAATAACTCTTTGAGCATTTTCTTTTTCCATTTATTCACCGCCTGTTGGGATAGCTTTAACTCTTTTGCAATCTGCGCTTCGGTTTTATCTAGTATGTAAAGGTCAAAGATGATCATTTTTCCGATCTCAGAAGATAGAGAGTTGATAAGCTGTAGTGTGTACATATTAGAGTTTACAGATTCTGCAAAAGATGGGGCGCTGACAGTTTCGTTCTTTTCCATTACAAATTCATGATTGGTTTGTACCCGAGCACGATACTGGATTCTCCAAGCAATGCGGTACAACTTCTTACGGTATTGTTCGACCAATGTTAGCTGAGATTTCTCCAATATAAATCACCCTTTCTCTTTGGATTTGACTTTTTCTAAATCCTCATATTATAGGGTAATTTGCAATCCTGTTTTACAACCAAAACAGAACACTTGTTCTTATTTATTATACTATTTTTACAATCAGTTGTATATGGTTCTTTTAATTTACCTTCCTTTATATATGGCTAAAAAGGAGGGAAATACATTGCAGATGGATGATGCTCTTTCTCTGGTTACCAACGTAGGCTTTCCGGCTGGACTTTGTTTTATTTTATTGCGGCACATCCTGCACACGATGGAGGAAAAGTTGGATAAGCTGGATCTCTCACTTCATGAGCTGATTCAGGTCATCCAAGATTTAAACGTCAATAACAGCCCTTCTTCCAAAAGCAGCAAGCCTGATGAATAACGCACACAAAAAAGCTCCACGCGGCGATTATTCGCCGTTGGAGCCTCTTTGTTCAGCTATTATAAATGTAATGATTATTGGCTAGCCTTAGCCTGGTCATGACCATTCTGTTCAGCATGGTTCACGTCAGATGCTGACAGGCCATAAGCCCAGTTGCTTTGTGGCGGCACAACCCATACGGTTTCTGGATCATCGTTAAGTGTCCAGCCCTGATAGACCACCTGGGAATCCTGCTTACCCAACGATATGCTCAGCGTAAAGCGGTGAACAGGCTTGTTCAGCTCGGAGGCTTTGCGCAAAGCCTGATTGCTGGTCAGGTTTTTGATTTGCTGAGAGAGAGAAGTCGCCGTGTCACCCGCTACCGACTTTCCGTTTAGCGTCCAAGATGCGGAAGCACTATCTCCAGTTCCACTGTTACCGGAGGATCGGAGCATCCATGAGGCATTCTGGCCTTCCCACTCTATCCCGCTCAGCTTGGTATCATCCCAATCAAACGGCGTTGTATCTGTAAAATCATCAACACCCAGCAGCAAACCCGAAAGTGTATCTATAGGTACGGAAGCTATCTCTTTTTGGTCTGATAGTACATAAACAGCGTCTCCGGAAGGCAGCGTATCACCGAAGGCAAAGGTGCGAACGTCACCATTCTTGGTCTTAATCTCAACCTGGTCATGGGTAGCGCTGATTCCATATTTGGCTACGTCTTTGGGAGATGATTCCACGACATCACCCAACTTTATATTTTGAATCGCGGCTAGCCAATTGTCTAATGTATATTGATTTAACGGGTAAGATCGCGGCTTACTCATGCTCCATTTGCCATCATGTTGATCAAGTTCCACCGACTTGCCGTCCTTTCCAGTGATCGCAAAAGACGTAATATCTCCTTGCGTAAGCTGAACAAGCTGGCGAGCGGCCGGAGCTTGTTCACGAAAGAAATTTTGGCTCTTGGCATAGATTATACCCGCTCCCAATACGACTAGCAGCAGCACTGTGGGTATCCATTTTCTCATGCACTTCTTCGCCTCCACCATAATAAGATTCCGACAACCGCAAACAGCAGCGGCAATCCGACGACAGATATGGCTAATACCGTTTTCGCTTGTGCAGCAGTCAAATAAGCTACCTTAAAATCCTGCTCCTGACGAGGACGAATAGTAAGTCCATCAGAGTGTTCCTGTACATAATTCAGACTATTCAGCACAAAGTCTCGATTCCCTCCTGTGCTAATCTCCGTGTCGCTTAGGAGGGCTGACGTTCCGAGAATAACCGCTTTGGGCTTGCCGTCTTTTCCTTCTACCGCGTAACCGAGATCAAGCGGCCCCTGTGGGTCCTTGTCATCCTTCTGCGTTTCGTTGTTCAGCAGTCCCTGAATATTCGTTTCACCATAGCTAGCTGCAGAAGATTTTAGCAATAGCGTCGTCTTCCAATCCTTCTGTTCTCCTGCCTGCAAAGCAATAGATAGCGAAAGAACAGGATACAGATTAGAGGCCGCCAATTTATCGGTGATCGCATGACTGCCAAAGGTGGGAACCGTCCACAGAGGACCAAGCGTATTCGTCTGTTCCTGATCCACCACGATAGCATGAGTATCTTTCACACCATAATCAGCCGCTAATGCGTCAAGGTTTTTCCAGCTAGACCCCATGTTCGGGTGAAATCCTAACGCCATAAAAAGCTTTCCACCGTCATTCAGATACGTACGAATACTCTTCAGTTCCGTCACGCTAATATCCCGTTCGGGTCCGACAATAGCCAATACAGACGCATCTTTGGGCACACTACCCGCTTGATTGAGCTGAACTTCCTCTGCTTTCACATTATCTTGCGCCAGCGAGCTGCTTAATTCGGTCATTTGGGACAAAGGAATTTCCTCATGCCCTGTCAAAAAAACCACTTTCCCTTGGCGGGTAGACGATAATGCCAGCAGTCCACTGGTCAGCTTTTCCTCCCCGGTAAATTGGTATGCTCCTTCACTACTCCCCTGGGCCTGCGTAAATAGACTCCCAATATCTATAACCCGCTTCTTCTCTCCTTGCACCAACACGATGGATGCTGCTGTAATCCCATATTGCTTGGCCAGTATCGGTTCCTGATTCAAATCATATTGCTCGACCTTGAGCTTGTTGTTACGCTTGGCATACTCATTCAGCATATCCGTAACATCCCGGTTCAGCTTCTGATTCTGCGAAGTGGAGACAGTAAAGGCAATCAATCGTACGTTTTCCTTCACACCCTGAATGGTCGTTAACGTCTGATCAGACAGCGTATACTGCTTGCCTGCCGTCAGATCCAGTTGAAAGCCTCCCAGCGAACGCAGAAATAACGTCAATAAAATAAAAATCCCTACAGCAGCAATCGATAGTACCATACTATTGGTATGACCCAGCCATTTTTTCATATTCATTACCTCCACCGTTTCCGTTCAACCACTTGGATACTAAATAGCAAAAAGAGCGCCGCCACCGTCACGTAGTACATCACATCGGCTCCATTCAGCAATCCTTTGGTGAAACTGTCAAACCGTGCGGTTAGTGAAAAAGGTTCCAGCCACTGCTGCAGCGCCGCAGATGCGCCCGTTTGTCCACCAAACGAATCCAGCATCCAGAACACGAGCAAGAGAATAAAACTGACGACCGCGGACATCATCTGATGCTGTGAAAGCGTCGATGCGAATAAGCCGATCGCCATCATGGCTGCGCCAAGCATAAACAGGCCGATCACGGATGTAAATACGAGCGTCCAATCCAGCGACCCATAAAAGGACATCACGACCGGATACGCCAGACTGCACAGCACCAGTATGAGCAACATGCCTAGCGCTGCCAAAAATTTACCTATCATGATTTCCGTTACACTCACAGGTGAGGTAAGCAGGAGCTCATCTGTACCCTGCCTGAATTCCTCTGCAACCAGCCGCATCGTGAGTAGTGGCACAACAAACACCAGCATGGACAATGTGTCACCGAGTACCAGCCGATAGTCCAAAATACTAGGCTGATACATCACAAAGTTCGTGTAAAATAGTAACCCCGTCAGCAACATGTACACCGCAAGCGCAAAATACGTCGTTGGGGTCCATAGATAGGCTTGCAGCTCCTTTTGACAAACTGCGAACAAACGCCTCATGACTGTTTACCTCCTGTATCCTTGTCTTCATCGACCTTGTTATCGCTGGCCAAGGCTTCTCCATGATCCACCGTGTTGACCGTTGCTTCATTCTTAGAGGTATGTAGAACATGAACCGCTGGATCGCTGCCCCCACCTTCTTCCGTCTCGCGGGTCGTTAACTGCTGGAAGATGTTTTCCAAGCTTATGTTTTCTTTTTTCATTTCCATAATCGGAAGCTTCGCATCCGACAGCACAAAAAACAGTTCTTCGCGAAAATCCTCATCAGAAGCTCCTGTAAGCAACAATCCAGTCAAATCCTGCTCTGTGACAGTCAGCTTCGTATTCGCTGAAGGCAGAGTAGGCGCCAAAGATTCAACTTGTACTTTTCCCCAAGCTCGTAGGACATCCATTACCTGCTCACGCTTGCCTTTGACCTCCACCTTCACCTTGAATCCGTCTTCCATCGAACCACCGAGCGCGTCAGGACGCCCGTCCATAACCAGTTTCCCTTCGTGGATGATCAGAACCCGATTGCACAAAGCATCCACCTCAGGCAAAATATGCGTGCTGAGCAATACCGTATGATTTTCACCAATCTCCTGAATGAGCTGACGAATCTCCAAAATCTGATTGGGGTCCAAACCCGAAGTCGGTTCATCCAGCACTAGTAAGTCCGGGTTGTGAATAATCGCACCTGCCAATCCCAGACGCTGTTTATACCCTTTGGACAAGCTGCGGACCAATTGTTTTTCACGTCCATTCAGTCCCAGTCGGGAAATCATCTCCGAAATACGCAGCTTCTGCTCTCTCGCAGGCACGTCCCGAATACTAGCTACAAACTTTAAGTAGGAACTTACAGACATATCCCCATACAAAGGAGGCGTCTCCGGCAGATAACCAATTTTGGAACGAGCCTGTCTGCCTTTATCCTGAATCGGGATACCGTCGATCGTAATTACACCCTCGTTTGGCTGAAGATACCCTGTAATCATACGCATTGTCGTCGTTTTACCCGCACCATTTGGCCCCAGGAAACCAACAATTTCACCGCGCTGCATTTCAAAATCCAATTTATGTACGCCCCGGTTGCCCTCATACCACTTGCTCACCTGTTGTACTTTGAGCACATGTTTCACCCTTTCATTGTTCGTGATTTTCCCTATGCTGCTCTCCCACCTAAAATGTTGCATGAGTAGCGGATAGCAGCAAAGTGGAGGATTTGAAGCTGGAGAAGCGATAGCGTTCGCCTTTGGTGTAGGATTCTTACCTTTAATTATCTTATCTAATCCAAGAAGAATCCTACAGCAACAGCGATCGGAAGCTCAAAGCCTTCGCGAAGCGGCCTCCTCGCACTTCATGCTACACTTTTAAATTCTAATGATAATCCCCCACATATAGCTTCAGCTTAACGTCACTTAAATAGAAGCTTAAAATAATGTGTCTAAAATGTGAACATGGAAATACACACCTGCCCTCGTCAACTTGTACGGTTCGCCACGGCGTGGATTCGCATCTACTATCATTACAACGTGTGAAGGGAGTGTATAAAAAGCGATGAGTGTATTATTTACCAATCTAGTTTCTAACGGCGACTTCGAGACCGGATCAACCCTTTTTTGGAACGCTGTCAATGTCACCGTCACTAACTTATCCGTAAAAAAGACAAACTTTTATAGTGCGATTATGGCAGGAGGCGCGGCAGATGCATCTCTTTCCCAGGTCGTTTTTGCCACACCAGGCGAAAGCTATACGTTAAGCCTTTCAGCTGCGAAAATAGGAAACTTGGTCAATCCTCAAATCAACATTTTTCTGTACTACTATGACACAAACTTTAACTATCTGGGCACGGGGCTGACTACCTATTTGAGCGCAGGCACATTACCGGATGCTGTGAATGGAACATGGCAAAGCCTGTATGAAGTAACAGCTCCTGTTCCAGCGAATGCTACCTATGCATTTTTGGTTATTACCAAAAATGCCACAGCTAACACTGCTGATATAGCCATTGATTCCGTTGCCCTTGTTAAAGCAAGTGCAGCTGGAGCTGTGGGACCAACCGGACCTGCTGGGCCAACTGGTGCTACAGGCGCTAGCGGCGATGCAGGTGCTACGGGGCCTGCGGGTGCTACAGGCGCTACTGGACCTGCCGGACCTACAGGTGCTACGGGCGACGTTGGCGCTACCGGGCCTGCCGGACCTACAGGTGCCACAGGCGACACAGGCGCTACGGGGCCTGCCGGACCTACAGGTGCTACGGGCGACATTGGCGCTACCGGACCTACGGGTGCCACGGGCGACACGGGCGCTACGGGGCCTGCCGGACCTACGGGTGCCACAGGCGACGTTGGCGCTACCGGACCTGCCGGACCCACAGGTGCCACAGGCGACACGGGCGCTACTGGGCCTGCCGGACCTACGGGTGCCACAGGCGACATTGGCGCTACCGGACCTACGGGTGCCACGGGCGACACGGGCGCTACGGGGCCTGCCGGACCTACGGGTGC
>NZ_JAALET010000113.1:0-280 GCF_011800655.1 Paenibacillus sp. EKM10P
TCAACAGCTATGGCGTCACGGAAGCGGCGATTGACTCCAGCTTCTACGATGAAGAGCTGTCGAAACTGCCAAGCAGCGGGAATGTGCCGATTGGTCAGGCATGGCTGAACGCACGCTTCTACATCGTGGACAGCCAGCTGAATCCGGTACCGATCGGTGTACTGGGCGAGTTGTGCATCGGCGGCATCGGGGTCGCACGGGGATACCTGAACCGTGCGGACCTGACAGCCGAGAAATTCGTAGCGAACCCGTACGTACCGGGTGAACGTTTGTATCGCAC
>NZ_JAALET010000114.1:0-278 GCF_011800655.1 Paenibacillus sp. EKM10P
TACACTACCTGTAAAGGCTGCTCATTCCAGCCACTATAAAAATTCGTTCTGAATATTTGATGGCGACCCACCAGCTGATTGAGGCTTTCGGCAAAAGCCTCCACTTGGAAGCTGCCTTGCAGATCAAATGTCGCCTGCTCAAAGTACGCCCCGGATTGCGGCTCCATGAAGCCATGGAACAGGATGCCTTTTTGCATAGGTGTTAACGAATAAATGTTTTCCAGTTCTCCCGCAGCAGCCGTCTGCTCTACAATATGATCCAGTTCTACAGCCGTCAG
>NZ_JAALET010000115.1:0-277 GCF_011800655.1 Paenibacillus sp. EKM10P
TCGAAGCGTCCAGCGCACCTTCGGAGTCCGCCCCTCTGTCGCCCCAAACGAAATCGTCCAATTCGAGGCGCGTTCCTGCGAAGTCGGTCTTCTCGTGCAGATGCTTTTGAATCAGCAATAACGGCGCACCCGAATCCTCGATCATGAAGCGGATGCGCTCCTCCGGGTAGTCGGGATCGACAGGCACGTATGCTCCGCCCGCTTTGAGAATCGCCAGAATGCCGACGACCATATCGAGCGAGCGTTCGGCCAGAATCGCTACCAGCTGGTCCGCTTC
>NZ_JAALET010000116.1:0-276 GCF_011800655.1 Paenibacillus sp. EKM10P
TAACGGTCGTGTTCGGGATGGGTACGTGTGGAACCCCTCCGCTATCGCCACCAAACATGAATTTGCTCTGCAAATTCCTCCGTAAGATTATTCGGTTCATCACGGATTCTGTGAATGAATCGCCATACGCTTGTCGTATGTACTTCTACATACCTTCAAGGTTACACCTTGAAAACTGGATCCGAAACTTCATTGCGTTTTATCTTTAGGATAAGCCCTCGACCGATTAGTATTGGTCAGCTCCATGCATTACTGCACTTCCACCCCCAACCTATC
>NZ_JAALET010000117.1:0-275 GCF_011800655.1 Paenibacillus sp. EKM10P
GTGAAGGGATCCTGTCCATCACTGCCCAGTTGCTCTACCTGCTGCTCCACCGGATAATTCTCAAATATCATAATATGATTGATTAAATCCTGCTTCTGCTCGGTCAGCGCTTGAATTTCATACAGCGGGAACGCGTCGTAGGCATTGGAAGCCAGCGCCTGCCGCTGTGTTCGTTTCATCAGCTCAACAAAGCTTTCACCTGGTTCAGACTGCACACGCACTGGAATTGTATTGATAAATAGCCCGATCATGTGCTCCACACCTGGAATATCCCC
>NZ_JAALET010000118.1:0-269 GCF_011800655.1 Paenibacillus sp. EKM10P
TATTCCCGCCGGTAGCCCGCCGCCGTGTTCACCAGGCTGCGGTGCTCGATCATCACGCCCTTCGGCTTGCCCGTCGTCCCCGACGTGTAGATCACGTACGCCAGATCCTCCGGACGGGCTTCATGGAAGCTGTCGGCATTCATCCGCTCCTCGCTGTACGAAGTTTCGTCGTCCAGGTACAGCACCGCCGCCAGCGCCAGCTCCTCTTCGCCGAGCCAGGCTTCGGCGCGCTCTCGCAGCGCCGTTTGCGTCAGCAGCACCTTCGCTCC
>NZ_JAALET010000119.1:0-268 GCF_011800655.1 Paenibacillus sp. EKM10P
TGGTGGAGGCTGAGGGGATCGAACCCCCGACCCTCTGCTTGTAAGGCAGATGCTCTCCCAGCTGAGCTAAGCCTCCTGGGTATGTATGGTAGCGGCGGAGGGGATCGAACCCCCGACCTCACGGGTATGAACCGTACGCTCTAGCCAGCTGAGCTACACCGCCATAACATAATTTACCAGCTTGTCCTAAATGGCGGAGAGAGAGGGATTCGAACCCTCGCACCACTTACGCAGTCTAACCCCTTAGCAGAGGGTCCCCTTATAGCCA
>NZ_JAALET010000120.1:0-267 GCF_011800655.1 Paenibacillus sp. EKM10P
CGCCGTCAAATCCGGGCGGTTCAAGTACCCGCGCGCCACTCCGACTCCGCCGATAACCAGCTCGCCCAACACCCCGACTGGCACCGGATTCAGATGCGCATCCACGATGTAGAATTTCGCATTCAGCCACGCTTTGCCGATCGGCACATTGCCTGTTTGCGGCAGCTTCGCCAGCTCCTCGTCGTAGAAACTGGAGTCGATCGCCGCTTCCGTCACGCCGTATGCGTTGATGATCCGGAACAACGAGCCGAAGCGTTCCTGCAAGGT
>NZ_JAALET010000121.1:0-261 GCF_011800655.1 Paenibacillus sp. EKM10P
TGGCTATAAGGGGACCCTCTGCTAAGGGGTTAGACTGCGTAAGTGGTGCGAGGGTTCGAATCCCTCTCTCTCCGCCACAAAATTATTAAATCAGAATTCATTTTGCAAGGCCCGTTGGTCAAGGGGTTAAGACACCTCCCTTTCACGGAGGTAACAGGGGTTCGAATCCCCTACGGGTCATAATTATGGAGGCTTAGCTCAGCTGGGAGAGCATCTGCCTTACAAGCAGAGGGTCGGGGGTTCGATCCCCTCAGCCTCCAC
>NZ_JAALET010000122.1:0-261 GCF_011800655.1 Paenibacillus sp. EKM10P
GATTCGAACCCTCGCACCACTTACGCAGTCTAACCCCTTAGCAGAGGGTCCCCTTATAGCCACTTGGGTATCTCTCCGAGTAGCGGCAGAGGGGATCGAACCCCCGACCTCACGGGTATGAACCGTACGCTCTAGCCAGCTGAGCTACGCCGCCACCTTATATATAAAATTCAGAAGTATTGAAATATGGCTCCCCGAACAGGACTCGAACCTGTGACAACTCGATTAACAGTCGAGTGCTCTACCAACTGAGCTATCAGG
>NZ_JAALET010000013.1:0-136850 GCF_011800655.1 Paenibacillus sp. EKM10P
TTGACGTGCGCTTGTATACACTTTCCCCAGAATCCATTTGCTATAGTAGGCATGTCTCGCTTGCTCATGTTCATACTCAGTAATTAACCCTTGTAATGCTAGACCAGCCAAGTGTTTCAACGGATGAATGCCGTTCCCCTTACCGCCTCCTCCAACGGTAGGGGTCCCTTTGCTCCGAACTGGGATCGCTGCGGTTGCTCTCAGAATCACACCTCCTGCAGGTCCACTTAGCGCTCCTGCAACAACGCCAGCCACTTTTCCCATCACTGGAATGGAGCCTAATAGCTTGGACACCGTACCCATCAAGGCATTCGCCTGTTTAAGCTCTGCTGGACTGGTGACTTTTGCTTTAGGGGTAGAGGCTTGGCTGCTAGATGAATCCTTGGCTGCTGATTGAGCTGCTTCATAGGCTTTGATGCTCATGAGTGGCGGCTCGGGCACAGGAGGGAGGTCAGCAACGAAAACAGGTGCTTTTACCGTTCCTTCCTGATAAATCACTGGAGCTTTGGTATCCGTCTCACCATCTAGTACCATGCTGCTGGCTCCACCTTTTAAGTATAGCGCCGTGCCAGCTTCGAGTGATAGTTCCTCGCCTGCACCCAGCTTCACATGACCACCCTGAATCTGCACATTCCCCGGACTGTCGATGGTAATGCCGCTACTTTCATGCAGTGTAATGGAAAATTCACCGGAGGTGGATAGGGTCAGTTCATGTTCAGACATTTCTACGCCGCTACCTTGGATATGTTGCCATACCTTCACATTCGGCTGTCCCTTGGTGTGGCGTTGTTGTCGCAGCGAATCCGTTACATAGGCATCCTGTTCGCGGTGTGTTGGCAGATACAATTCCACCTGTTCCCCGATCTCAGGCATATCGTACCAGCCGCTATGTTCTTCGGCAACATAACGGGTGGCTACAGGGAACCAGCAGGCTTTAGCCGGGTCTTGCTTGGGATCAATGTCGAGTTGAAGCTGGACGAAATCCTGCTGTACCTTCAGTACCGTTCCTATCAGCGAAATTCCAGTAGCCTGATCGTTTTCATACCGCGCATTGCGGATATCTTGTTCAGCTTGAAGATCATAACGGGTGCGCAGTAGGCCATCCGCTAGCGTAGTCACTGCTCGAACCACGACCAACTCTTTACCTTGTCCAATGGGTAACGTAATGAGGTCGCCGAGCGCATAGTATTGCAGACTTTCAATCATATAGGTGACATACGAGCCAGCACGTTCTCCCGGCTTTTCCGCATCCAATTCATGAAACGTTTTCCGTACCCGATAAAATACATCCCGTTCCACCTTGTACTGTTTGCCTTCTGGTATCCCGAAGAAAACCTTGGGCGAGGCTGCGGTTACCTCTGGCACAAGTACGGAGCCAAAGCGAGAAGCGAGACGTTTTAAAAACGCCCAATCGGTCTCATCATATTGTAAAACAAATGTCTCCAATTTGGCATGGTTGCTTACCGTGTCAATGGCATCTCCGTACTGATATTTTCGAACCAGTGCTGTGACCAGATTATCATAGGTCCGGTGAATATCTTGATAGGAGCGTCTTTTACGTTTGATATCCATCTGGTATGAATGGGAAGCGGCCTCCAGTTCAAATGTATACACGCCTCGTACACAGTGTACGGACATACGTGTAACAATCCCATGGAACAGCCTTCTCAGCGATTCTCCCTGATCATTCAACTGACGAATCACAATCGACTCTTGCTCCATACTTTGACCGATACAAGCGGCTCCCTGTTCTTCAGAGAGCATGCCACTGATACGTAAATAGACATGATCGTTAATGGTACGTGTTATTTGAAGTTGATCGATGTGTAGGGGCTGAAAGGGACCATAAAAGCGTAGGCTTTCATATCCGATCCCATCTGATAATACGCTCAAGTGAGTTCATGACTCCTTTCTAGATGCGATGGGTATTTCCAAGTAGAGCACGTCTTCTTGAAATTGCTTTTGATTAAAGAAGCCGCAGATGAGTACAACAGTGTGCCAAGATAGATATGTATTACAAGGTTTGTGCGCTATACAGGTTTAGAGGTGATATTTAATAAACAACCCAGCATATGTATTTATCGGTTAAAAGAGAGATTTAGTTTACAAAATGACCCATTGGTTGGGGGATTTACTATGTTTATTTTTGGAAGAGAGAATGCTGACAGCAATTTTGAGCAATTGCCTTTCAAAGTCAGGAACTGGGCTAATTAATTGTGATTATGGATTCAGGTAAATTAAATACGCCTCTTCGTACTCGACATGGGTAAAAGAGATTGCGATTTTATATGGAGAGGTGGTGTGAGGAGAAGATTACTATGATCAACTAAAGTACCGTATATCTATATTCTTAGCATTCAAAAAAATAAAAAAACAACACTTCAAATCTAATCGTTTTGAGGTGTTGTTTTTTATTATAAAAGTTATCTCTATTCTGAAAATTTACTCAAGGCAGAATTTTTAAGCTTCTCAAAATGCTCACTTTCAACTGGATCTCCTACAAAATCAGTTTTTTCTAATTCTAAGCTAGAAATTTCGGTAGATTGAGTTTTAAAAGTGTTTGTTGGTTTTGTATTAAATTTACCTTGATAAGAGCCAACAATCTTAAACTTTGAAGGTTCTACTTCTTGTAAAAATAATAAGTAAGGATCAGTATTATTCATTTTTACATACCCTTCCAGAGACTCATAAGTACCATTATGAATCAATCCATCTTCCGAAACTGTAATCTGTTTTCCTTCAGAGTAATCTCCTTTAAATGTTTTGTCTATTGTAAAGGGAACGAAGGCCCTGCGATCAATGACTGTACCTGAGTCTGCCTTAATTTCAACAGGTTGTTGTTCACCAGTAACATGCCCTATGACTATAGCAGTTGATTGTTTTTCTAACGCCTCTACATCTTCGAAATAAGGCATGTGTGCTTTAGAAACAGCTATCTTATATTTTTGATCGCTACTAGGCTGCTTTTTGGCTAAGTTAGTATCTGTTAGTCCATGAATACTAGATACTATAATAAATCCTAAAGCTATTATGACAATTAATGAAGGCACAATAATTTTTAATTTTTTCATTTTCAGTACACTCCTACTCAATTAATATTTCCAACCTACATTTCTATAATCAAGAGGGTAAGGTGCTTCTCTTCCAGGTGTACGTGAATTCATAATAGATTGAACATCATTATCTTGATGTTTTAAATTAAATGAATGCCCTAATTCATGCACTGCTATATCTACTCGTTGAGCACGAGATTCGTAATATGTTCTTAAGTTATAATCATTAAGAATAAGATTTGATTTATAGAATGATTTATTAGGATTATCTGCATCACTATCAGAGAAGGCATTACCATTTGAATCAAAGGGTTTAAATCGCCCATCGTAACCTGCGTAAGGATCGTCAATTACGTAGAAACGGAGATATGCAGATGATTCAGAAGAGGTTTTATTATATCCGATATTAGCAGATGGTGCGGCATCCCAAGAATTTCTAGCAGTACTTAGAATACCTGCATAACCATAAGTTGTTACACTAGAATCCTCCCACCATGGCATCGAAGCAACACGAGAAGAGGAAAATCCTTGACTCTTGTAAAAAGCGTTACCATCATAGAGAGCAGCAGCGTCAGCCTGGCTCGATACCGCAAACGTAAGCGGCAAAGCAAGAGCAATTATCTTTATAAACCATTTTCTCATACGATATTCTATCCTCCCAATTTAAATTAATGTTTTCTCACTCATTCTTAGGTTTTCAGCCATTGACTTGTAGCCTAAAACATCTTTTGCGTTGTACGGAACTTGTTTCGTCCCTATGGCTCGCCTCACGTCTTTCTTCCAGTACTGCACAACAGCTTTTGGCCCAACTCCAATGGTATAATATCCCACTATAGGGAGTCAATCTTGTCAAAAGTACTAAATATAGTAAAATAAAATGCTATCATACGAGCCATGAATATTCTTTTGTTGCTATGTAGATGCATATTCGACCAACAACGATTTAACGCTTGTCGTTGCTGGTAAAATTGTCAGTTCAATGCATTGGTCTGCTCACAACTCTGTTTTTTATCGCTGGTGAACATGATGAGTTCGCTACAGAAGAGCAACCAATGGATTTATGCTCGCTTGTCAGAGACTCACGTTATCTGATTGCCTCTGATTGTAGTTATCGACCGCATATGTTAAGAGAACAGTCCCGATTTGTCAATAATTATATTTTTTGGATAGACATGCTATTTACTGATCTAACTATATCCTTTCCATCGTCTCGACACATGTGGAGTGTTGTTCACTATAGGTCAGAAAAGACTAATAGTTAAGGTGTATTGGCGTTTGAAAAAGGTAAAAATCAAAATAAATTTACTGATAAAAACATCAATAAGATTATCGAAACGTACCGAAATCGTGTAGATGTTGATAAATATGCTCATGTGGCATCAGTTGAAAATTTTGGGTATTCATGTGTAGAATTTGATGAAAAGGGCCAAGGATATTATTCCTCGGCTCTTTTTTAAAATCTCTTGGGAACGGCGTAGACTGGGGGAAGTTATGCCGTGCAGTATTCTTATGAACTGCGGCGCAGTACGTTATAGAAGATGGCAAGGAGGGGCGGTGCTCTTCCTTTTTTTGTGATTCTTTTGGGGAGTATGCTCCTCTATTGGGTATGGTATACTCATTTAGATGTCTATGCTTAACATATACTGCCGTTTGAACTACGTTGCTTAAACATATTATATGTGAAGAAGAAGCAAGGACATGAACAGGTTAGCTTTACCATTTTGGGACCAAAGATTTGTCCTGGTATTTATAGAGGAGTTTTTGATATGATGAATAATTTTTGGCGTGATTTGCCACGACCTTTTTTTATACTGGCACCGATGGAAGATGTGACGGATGTTGTGTTTCGCCATGTCGTAAGTGAAGCAGCTAGACCGGATGTGTTTTTTACGGAGTTTGCGAATACAGAGAGTTATTGTCACCCGGAGGGGAACAAAAGTGTACGCGGGCGTTTGACTTTTACAGAGGATGAACAGCCCATGGTGGCCCATATCTGGGGAGATAAGCCGGAATATTTCCGTGAAATGAGCATCGGTATGGCGAAAGAAGGCTTCAAGGGCATCGATATTAATATGGGTTGTCCTGTAGCGAATGTAGCCGAGAATGGGAAGGGAAGCGGCCTGATCTGCCGTCCCGAAATCGCAGCGGATATTATCCAAGCCGCGAAAGCCGGGGGACTGCCCGTGAGTGTAAAAACAAGGCTCGGTTTCACTGCCGTAGACGAATGGCGCGACTGGTTGACCCATATTCTGAAACAAGACATTGTGAATTTGTCCATTCATCTGCGGACAAGAGAGGAAATGAGCAAAGTAGACGCTCACTGGGAACTGATTCCGGAGATTAAGAAACTTCGTGATGAAGTGGCACCAAATACACTGCTGACCATTAACGGAGATATTCCGGACCGTCAGACCGGCTTGAAGCTCGCTGAGCAATATGGAGTGGATGGCATTATGATTGGGCGTGGTATTTTCCAGAATCCATTTGCGTTTGAAAAGGAGCCGAAGGAACACAGCAGTGAGGAATTGCTTGAACTGCTGCGGCTTCATCTAGATCTCCATGATCATTATTCAGCGCAGGAGCCACGTTCGTTCAGCCCTCTCGCCCGCTTCTTCAAAATATATGTCCGTGGATTCCGAGGGGCAAGTGAACTCAGAAACAGCTTAATGAACGCCAAATCAACAAGTGAAGTGCGTACATTGCTTGATGAGTTTGGAAGCAAGGATCATGATGAGGTAGAGGAACGTGGAAATTAAATTGCCAAGTTGGGGATGGGCTGTTAGTAGGCATTGAAAACATAGGAGGATATATGTCCTGGAGTAAATTGAAGCAACAACTGGAGAGTTTCCTCTGTCCTGCGTTAGACGGAAGAGTCGAATACCGAGCTACCAGTTACCGTTATTTACCTGATAAATCTGGAATTTGTTATATAACTGTAGATAAAAAGAACGTACTCAATATGAGTGATGTAACTAACCCAATCAGATGGTATCAGACGGAGCAGGAAATCAAGAATGATCCCAATATCCAAGTTCCTATCAGCAATGAAGAAATTGAAACGGTCAGAAAAGACACTAATGGGAATGTTCCGGAGGATCGTCTACAAGTAATTGCAAGAGGTAGAAAAATCTCAGAACATGCAAAGGAGCTTTTGTCAGCACAGGCCTCATTAAGCAAGTCTAATTTTAATGTTGTAGCTAATAAGTTTTTAACTACTTCTATAGAGGACAGCTTAGAGAGTAATGATATCTTATTGAATATTCTAGCTTTAGTGGACAGACGAGTAGGGAAAAAGCGAATATTAAACATGACCGAGAAGATGAAGTTAAAGCATCCGATTGTGCAGTATTTTTATGAGTTACGGCGCAGTACGTTATGAAAAAAATAACTTTCAATAATGGGGACACTTCGTGTCAGGGTTGTTCTCACTGAAAACATGAATGAAGACTTGAAAGAAATCGGGGAAAAGTGGAGTGGAAAACAGGGCAAACCGGCTTCCATTATCATGTCTTTTCCCTGTTTTTTATATCGGGCTATACTGCATTGATTCCTACTTTGCAGGCTGGGTATCCCATTGCGAAATTGGATACGAGCCTAACGAAGGTGAATGAAACGGTTAAGGGAAATTCGCGGCTTGTGTACGACTCCATGCTGAAGGGGCTGCGTCAGGCTGTAGAACATGAGATCAAGATTGGAATTGGAACGGATGCCGCAATGTCTTACGTCACTCACTATGATATGTGGCGGGAACTAGACCACTTTATGAGACAAACGAAACTGAATGCGGGTCAGGTCATCGAACGGGTAACAAAGTATAATGCGGAGATCCTAGGCATTGATCATCTTACAGGGAGCATGATATCGGAAAACAGGCAGATTTAATCGTGCTGGAGCACAACCCTTTGGACGACATAAAAGCTTTGTCGAATGTAGCAATGGTTATGGTGAGAGGCAATCTTATACCAACACCATCGGTAACCCGAATTCAGGAAGTGAACGCGCTGCTTGATTCAGTTAGGTAAAATTAAACCCACCCCGTAAATTCCAGTATAGACGCTTTCGCTGATTGTGCTTCGGATTGCGCTCCTTTACGCCATTCTTTAGGCGGCTCTCCCATAAGCTTGGAGAAGCATCGATTGAAGCTGGAAATGGAACGATAACCGACTTGCTCGGAGATGGAAAGAATGGAGTCATCTGTGCTTTTTAACTGCTTGCAGGCTTCTTCGATTCGGGTGCTGTTTAGGAAATCAAGAGGCGACGTTCCCATAATCTCATGAAATTTTCGGCGAAAATGAGTTGTACTTAAATGGCATAGGTCAGCCAAAAAATCAATGTTAACAGGTATCATATAATTTTTAGTGATGTATTCCAAAGCCGGAGAAATGGCAAAATCGCTTTTCCGGCTATGTACTGTTTCTGCATCTTTCAATGATTCATTCCTGGAGTGAATTCTGAGAAGTTCTATATAAAGGGATAGCAATAAGCCGTAGGCGCTTTCCTGGTAGTAAGGATTCTGTTGTTGTAATTCCTCTACGATCGAAGTCGCAAGTGTATACACCTTGGGATGCTGCTCCTTGTTTAATATACAGTTCGTTCCCTTCATCACCCACAAATTGGGCTCAAAGTTTCTGTAAGCGCTTTTAAAGGAATATTGGAAAAGGTCCTCTGGCGAAAAAAAGATATAAGACCAAAGGCTGGCTGTATTTGGCGAACTATACGTGGTGTGAGGAAGATACCTGGGAATGAAAGTTACATCCCCGGCTTTGAAGGGGACAGTTTCTCCTTTGATCTCCATGAAACCGCCATCCGAATAGCAAATACCAATCTCCAAATGGTTATGAAAATGGAGATGCTCACTTTTAATATCCGAAATCTTCCAACGTTCACCGCTTAACAGCAAGACAGGGAAGTTTATAGGCAAGCTGTAATGTCGGTATTCTATAACGGGCTTCTTTTTTCTGGGCATATTCGATACTCCCATAACTTGGATTTGAGTAGATTATAGGTGAACGCTATGTCAAGTTTAGCCAGCAGATATACATCAGGATTTTGCAAAACCCTCATATAAATGATTGAAATTGCGCAGTTTTGTTGCGAATGTGCTTAGATTGAGACTATTTTACTGCGTACAATGGAATAAGTAAAGCGTTTCCAAAACAGTGACGAACCGCTCTCAAGCGCCTTTGGGGGCGTGTGCGCTAATGAGAGGGGAATAACGATGCTTCAATTAAATTATGACAAGGAAGAGATATTAAAAGTCATCGATAAAGTCGTCAGAAAAACGATGGCGATGGATTTAACATGGGATTGGCCCTGCGGTGTGGCTTATTATGGTGTATCCAGAGCCTATACCCAAACAGGGAATAAAGAGTATCTAAATATGCTTGCCCAGTGGGCAGATGAATACATCGAGCTGGGTCTGCCGCACTGGACGGTTAACACATGTGCCATGGGTCATATGCTGATCACATTGTATGAAGAAACAGGGGACCAGAAATATTGGGATATTGTGATGAGTAAGGTGGATTACATCCAAAACAATGCTCTCAGGTTCGGAGACCATGTTCTGCAGCATACAGTATCCGTTGCTAATGACTTTCCAGAACAGGCATGGGCAGATACGTTGTTTATGGCGGCATTTTTTCTGCTTCGAGTAGGAACCAAATTAAAGGACGAGAAAATGATCCAGGATGCCTTAAATCAATATTACTGGCATATCAAATACCTGCAAGACCCTAGTAGCGGTCTCTGGTACCATGGCTACAACAATGTCAAACAGGATCATATGTCCGGATTTTTCTGGGGAAGAGCGAATGCTTGGGGAGCATATACCATGTCGCAAGTCAAAATTCATTTGAAAGACTGGTATTTGTATCCGCCGTGTATGGACGTGGAATGTTCCCTTCGGGATCAACTGGCGGCACTGAAAGGTGTCCAAACAGAGAACGGCTTATGGCGGACGGTACTGGATGACGAGGAGTCCTATGAAGAAGTATCTGCATCTTGCGGTATTGCGGCGGCCATGATCAATAACGGCAATCCACTGCACACCAAATACGTGCAAAAGGCATTGGAGGGCATCTTAAACCATATTAGCGAAGACGGACGGGTATTGGGTGTATCGGGCGGCACGGCGGTTATGAAAGATCGTGAAGGGTATCGCAATATTCCAAAAGACTGGATTCAGGGCTGGGGACAAGGCTTGGCGTTGGCTTTTCTATCCGATATGTTGAATTAGGAGGGATCGAAGTTGTCTGAACAAACAACGGGGGCCTTTACGCTACCAGGAGAATCTGGTTATGAGGCGCTGACCCTGAAATTAGCTGAACGATGGGGCGCTGATGTCATCCGTGACAGTGACGGCACGCAGTTGTCCGATGAGATTATAAACGCTGGATACGGCATTTATTCTACAATCTGTATCATCAGAGATCATAACGAGTGGGCGTCCCGCAATCTGGATAAGCTGCAACAGTGTTTTTTAATGACGAATCCGAAGGTAGCTGTACAAGATTATGTATCCATCTATCTGATGGAGGATTTTTTTGCTGAACAGTTCAAAGTGAATGATTCCAAAGAAGCGTTTAACTATTGGCAGGTTTTTGACAGAACGACCGGAGAGGAAGTTCCAAGAGAACAGTGGAATTATGAAAGGGAATCCGGAAATGTGGTCATTACCGGAATTGCTCCTTGGCATAAATACACGGTAAGCTTCATGGTCTACCGGATCTGGGAAGAGATTTCCATGTACAATCACACCACGAATCATTGGGACAAAGAGCATTTAATGCAGATTGATCCCATGTATACAGAAACGCAACAGTATCTGCTGGATTGGATGGAGGATTGGTGTCTCCAGCATAAGGAAACCACGGTTGTCCGGTTTACCTCCTTATTTTATAACTTCGCCTGGATTTGGGGCAGCAATGAGCGCAATCGCCATCTGTTCTCTGATTGGGGGTCATACGATTTTACGGTAAGCTCAAGAGCGCTTGATCTATTTGCGAAGAGATATGGGTATTCGATGACTGCCGAGGATTTTGTGAATGGCGGAAAGTATCGCGTCACACATATCCCGGCTGAGCAACGCAAGCTGGACTGGATGACATTTATCAATGATTTTGTAATCGAATTTGGCAAGAAATTAATTGATATTGTGCATCAGCACGATAAGCTGGCCTACGTGTTTTATGATGACAGTTGGGTTGGGATGGAGCCTTATAATGACCGTTTTCAAGAGTTTGGATTTGACGGGTTGATTAAATGTGTGTTCTCAGGTTATGAGGCGAGGCTGTGTTCAGGTGTAAAAGTGAATACGCATGAGATACGGCTGCATCCATACTTATTTCCGGTTGGCTTAGGCGGGCTTCCTACCTTTATGGAGGGGGGCGACCCCACGCTGGATGCCAAAAAGTATTGGATTAATATCCGGCGCGCCCTGTTGAGGGAGCCTATTGACCGGATTGGACTGGGTGGATATTTGCATCTTGTAGAGCCTTACCCGGATTTTTGTGATTACATCGAAAAGATTGCCAATGAGTTCAGAGAAATCAAAGAACTGCATCATGAAGGCAAACCCTATCATATGAAGACGAAGGTAGCTATTCTGCACAGCTGGGGAAAATTGAGATCGTGGACCTTGTCCGGCCATTTCCACGAAACGTATATGCATGATTTGATTCATATCAATGAGGCTTTATCCGGATTGCCGGTTGAAGTTCAGTTCATTGATTTTGAAGATATCCGTCAGGGTATACTACAGGATTGTGATGTAGTCATCA
Source organism: Paenibacillus sp. EKM10P (assembly GCF_011800655.1). NCBI lineage: Bacteria > Bacillati > Bacillota > Bacilli > Caryophanales > Paenibacillaceae > Paenibacillus > Paenibacillus sp. EKM10P. The sequence continues at coordinate 10,835 of NZ_JAALET010000013.1, forward strand.
ATGCAGGCTCTGCCGGTACAGCATGGAGTGGTGGACAGCATTGGAATGACAACCAGTGTGTGGACTTACTGACCCAATGGGTTTATGAAGGTGGTACCTTTATTGGCATCAATCAGCCTTCGGCGGTAGAAGGTCACGACAGCTTTTTTAGAATGGCACATGTTCTCGGTTTGGATGAGGATACAGGCTCCAGGGTAGGTCATGGAAGATGGACATATGAGGTTAGGGATGAGCATGGTTTGGTGCCTGAAGGGGCAAGTATAACGCCAAAGAATAGGATTTATCTTACGGATGGGTCAGCTGCAATAGCGGGTGAAACGAATGGAATGATAACACTATCCACTCATGCCTTCGGTAAAGGAAAGGGAATTTACCTTCCTTCATTCGAATTCAGCTGGGAAAACACAAGACTGCTGCTGAATATAATCCGTTTTGCGGACAATGAGTTAAATGAAACGAAGTACATTACGGATAACCTATACACGGAGTGTGCTTATTATCCAGAAAGTAAAATGTTGGTTGTTATTAACAATAGTGATCAACTGCAAAGAACAACGATTGAAACGGACTATGGCAAACAAACCATGGAATTAGAGCCATATGACACCATGATAACCCATATCGGCTTAACAAAATCGGTATAGGAAATAAGAAGTAGCGGTATCAAGCCCTCCTTTTTTTAAGGAAGGGCTTTTTGTTTCAACATCTCCAAAAAATCCAGCCAATTTACCGGGGATTTTGTCCATTCAAAAGCATTTAGTCCTTCATTAACTATAAGTATAACAATGAAGGAGATGATTTTTTTGCGAAAGGCAACTTTAGTGAAAATTAGAAAAGCGGAAGCAAAATTGGGGAAAAAACTGAAAAAAAGAAGCCATGTGGTTATGAATGTTAGAAAAGCCATTCGTGTAACTCAACTTGGAGATGGATTCGCACGTTTCACTTTCGCTCCGGTCACTCTTTCTCCCAATAGCTTTAGAAGCACTACGATTAACGGTAACGACTACAACCTGATTAGCGGCTCATGGACTTTCTCTGGAAATGAACAAGGTTTTCTTCTCAATAATTATTCCGCAGCCGAAGACAGATGGGTATTTACTGCATGGAATCCAAGTGGATTCACAAGAACGGTATCCTATGCTGTTATCGCCAAACGGAAGCCATAATTTCAATGTCATTGTTGGCAGGGAAAAGGAGCTTGAGGCTTCTTTTTCTTGCTAAAATGTAGAGAATCTTTGGAACAAACCTTCGATGATTTTATAATTTTTGATAGTGGTTTAAGAGGTGCTCAACTCTCTCCTTAATAATCTGTTTTAAAGATTCAGGCTTTACTGATCGTACATAATGACCATATCTCATAAAATAATGAGCGATAAACTCCTCCTCTCCAGGATTATAGAATCCTTTAATGACTGTTTTATGACCCTGCTGTATTTTCATAGAGGGATAATGTTCTTTATAAAAAATATCCTTGGCTTGTTCTACAATCTCTACTTCAAAGTCAATGCTCTTCTCAGATTGATACATTTCTAATGAACGACTAAGGAGTTCATCTATCGAAAAGTGAGAATGGATGTCCTCTTCTTCTACAAAGGTGATTCGATCACATCGGAAAACCCTATACTTATTCGTATTTAACTCTATTCCAGTAGCGTACCATTGGCCAAACTTAGCGGAAATCTTGAAAAATTGAACATGGTAACTTTTATTCTGGTTATTTTTTGAATATTGAACCTTACAGTACGTCTCATTAAGAATACTGGTTAGTATTTTGTCCAAATAGAGACTAACATGATTATGTTGATATATTTCAAATTGTAGAACCTTTTTCATTTTATGAATCTGGTTTATTTGTATTTTAGAAAGACAGTGTTCAAACTTTTCATTGAGTTTATTAACACTTAAATGAAATGGTGTAGATTGATAAGCTTCTAACGTCAACATTGCAAAGTACAGAGCATATACTTCATCCATCGTAAAAATAATAGGGGATAACAATCTATTTTTTAAGATACCATATCGTCCATGTCGGCCATGTTCCGAATAAATAGGCATACCTAATTGTTCTAATGAACTAATATCACGTAAGGCTGTACTTTTTGAAATATGGTATTTATCCATGAGATCATTTAAATTAAAGTACTCTCGACTGTTTAAGTACCTAATCATGTCATTTAATCTTTCGGATTTCTTCATACATAAATCTCCTTATAAAAGGTGTCATGTTTTGAACCCTTTACATATGATAATAGGTTCAAGGTGATATATCAAATCTATAAGATATCTACCTACAAGCATGATATAAAAGGAGATTGAACCCATGAGTACAACACTGGAAATAGCTATTTTCTTATCCATGAACGGAAAAGCAAAGGAAGCTATAGCTTTTTACAAAAAACATTTTAACGCCGAGGAACGATTTCTCGTTACTTATCAAGACATGGCCAAACGTGACAGTTCAATACAGCTTACTGCTGAAAATAAAGATTATATTTCTCATTCTGTCTTATCGATCGAAAGAACAAAGGTTATGATAGCAGAAGAACCCATGAATCCCAATGAGGAATATACCGTAGGGAATAATACTTCATTATGTATTCAAAGTGCTGACATAGAAGAAATTGAACATTTTTATCATAGTCTAATAACAGATGATCGAGTGAAAATCATTGTACCTTTATCAAGTAACGTGTTTAGCCAAGCCTATGGTATTATTGAAGACCCATTCGGTATTCAAATACAATTCATGTTTGATCATCGGTTACAATAAAAAAGTAGGCTGAAAGGTACAACAGCATGGTGAAATGTGGATAATAAATGGATAGAAGTAAAAACTAAAATGGAAAAATCCAAGATACCACAGCAGAAAAGGAGACACTATGACAGAGAAAAAAGAAATAGCAGATAAAATAGGGTGGAACTTCGACAACAGTTATTCTCGTCTCCCGGAATCCATGTTTACGAAGCTCAATCCAAATCCTGTCCGTTCACCAAAGCTGATCATTTTAAATCATCCGTTGGCAGTCTCACTGGGTTTGAACGAAATAGAGCTGCAAAAAGATGATGCCGTAGCAATGTTGGCCGGCAATCAGATTCCCGAAGGTGCTATGCCTCTTGCTCAAGCTTATGCAGGGCATCAATTCGGGCATTTTAACATGCTAGGAGACGGTCGTGCTCTACTGCTTGGCGAGCAGATCACTCCCTTGGGTAAACGGGTTGATATTCAGCTCAAGGGCTCAGGCAGAACGCCGTACTCTCGTCGTGGTGATGGCCGAGCGGCACTTGGGCCGATGCTCCGCGAATACATCATCAGTGAAGCGATGCATGCGCTAGGTATCGCTACCACCCGCAGCTTGGCGGTGGTAACTACAGGTGAGGCGATCATCCGGGAAACTGAGCAGCCCGGCGCCATTCTGACTCGTGTGGCTGCCAGTCATCTTCGTGTCGGCACCTTTCAATATGTCTCAGCATGGGGCACGTCCCAAGATCTGCGTACTCTGGCTGATTACACATTGGAACGACACTATCCGGAGGTTGCCAATGACGAAAACCGTTACCTTTCACTGCTTCAGGAAGTGATTAAGCGTCAGGCGAAGCTGATCGCCCAATGGCAGCTAGTGGGTTTTATTCATGGTGTGATGAACACCGACAATATGACCCTTAGCGGAGAAACCATTGATTATGGTCCTTGCGCCTTTATGGATACCTATAATCCTGAGACGGTGTTCAGTTCCATCGACATGCAGGGCCGCTATGCTTATGTCAATCAGCCGCATATTGCTGCGTGGAATCTCGCGAGATTTGCAGAGACCCTCTTGCCGCTGCTACATGACAACAGAGAGCAGGCTGTCCAACTGGCCGAGGATGCAATTTCAGATTTTGCAAACATGTTTCGCCATCATTGGCTTACGGGAATGCGGGCCAAGTTGGGGATTTTTAACGAGGAGCTAGAGGATGAATCCCTTATTGAGGATCTTCTTAAAATCATGCAGAAGCATCGCGCGGACTACACCAATACCTTCCGTGCTCTAACTTTAAACAAGCTGGAGGATGCGGATTTGTTCAGCACTGCGGATTTTACCCAGTGGAACAAGCAGTGGCAGGCGAGGCTGGACAGACAACAGGAATCCGAAGCCTCCTCGCATCAGCTGATGCGCAGCAGCAATCCTGCAATCATCCCGCGCAACCATCGGGTAGAAGAAGCACTGGAAGCTGCGGTGGAACGAGAAGATTACAGTGTGATGGAGAATCTTCTTGAAGTTCTTTCGGACCCTTATGCTTATTCTACTGAACAGGAGGTTTACTCTACATTGCCTGAGGAACCCACTTGTCCTTACCGAACCTTCTGTGGTACCTGATCTGTAGTAGTCATGTTGAACAACTGGCTGATAATCTATTTCATGCGTTGGTGGAGAAGAACGACTTTCTCTCACCAACGCATTTTGCTTTTATTTTGAACCTGTTCATTTACAGATGAGATCCACCACTTGCATCAATCAATTGACCAGTGATCCAACGGCTATCCGATGAGGCAAGAAAGGCAGCTATATCTGCAACATCCTCAGGCTCGCCCCAGCGTTTAAAGGTCGAAAGGCCAGCGGCAAATTTCTGCCCGTTGGGATCTTGTAAGGTTCCGCTATTCATCTCTGTATTGATAATGCCAGGTTGGATGGCGTTGACTGTAATATGACGGCTCCCAAGTTGATGAGCCAAAACGCGTGTCAGTGTGTCGATTGCCCCCTTTGACATGCTATATGCGAAAACACTAGGGGAGGCCACGCGTGTAACAAACGATGAGAGATTGATAATGCGGCCTCCATTTTTTAGACGCGGCAAAGCTTGCTGGGTAACAAAAAGAGGTGCTTTGACATTCATGTTCATGACTTCGTCAAAAGATTCTTCTGTTGTCTCTTCTAGGGGGACAATTTGACCCATTCCAGCGTTATTGACGAGAATATCAAACCGATTATCGCCTGTACGTTCCCGAAGCGCTTTATCCAATTTAGCATATAAATCATAAACGCCGTTCAGGGCACTGAAGTCAGCACCGATCGTAAATGCAGCCCCTCCAAGTTGCTCAATTTGATGAACCACCTCATCTGCTTCTTTATGCCTTCTTCTGTAATGCACTGCGACAATGGCCCCCTCCCGAGCCAGACGTAATGCAATGCCACGACCGATTCCTCGACTTGCACCTGTTACTAAAGCGATTTGACCTTTTAACTTACTCATGTCTTCATCTCCTTGTTTGGAATTCATGCATAGTTATAGCACAAGGTAATGTTTGAAATGTTGCTCTTTCATTCGGAGCTTATGTTTTACACTGTAGGGATATAGGCTTTAAATAAGCTTAATATCGTGATATTTATCATTGAAAAAACACGTATCTTCAACGCTCTAATGCATTACATTGAATTGACCAATGTTCAGTAAAATGAATCTCCTTCCTTTCCATTTCATGTCTAAAAATGTCTGCTAATTAGCAGTTGTATTTAGACGTTTTTTGTCATACAATGCATCTAATGCTACGGACTCGGTCTTAGAAACAGTAAGGTTTGGACGGCAAATAGGACGTGGTTGACTTTGTATATTTATGAATCGTGGAGCTACTGTGTAGTCGTTCGATCAACCACGTCAGTCTGAAAATTAATAATGTTTGGGGGCAGTTTTCCGGATCATTAGCATTTGATGACGAACATATACGAAGGGGAGCGTTCTTTTGGAATCGAAACAATTAACGAGAGGGCTGAAGCCACGACACGTTGAGTTGATTGCGCTTGGAGGCACGATTGGCGTTGGCTTGTTTATGGGATCGGCAAGTACGATAAAATGGGCAGGTCCTTCGGTGCTGTTGGCTTATCTCTTAGCTGGGATTATTATGTTTTTTGTCATGCGGATCATGGGGGAAATGCTGATTCTTGAACCGGTGACGGGCTCATTTGCTACCTTTGCTCATAAATACATCAGCCCTTTGGCCGGTTTCTTGACCGCTTGGAGCTATTGGTTCTTATGGGTTACTGTAGGAATGGCGGAGGTCACTGCGATTGGGGTATATGTGGGCTACTGGTTCCCGGATATCCCGCAATGGTTGCCGGCTTTGGCAGGTGTAATTATTATTGCGCTGGCCAATTTAGCGGCTGTGAAATTCTATGGAGAATTTGAGTTTTGGTTTGCGATGATTAAGATTATCGCTATTATCTTCATGCTAGTAGTTGGTACGGGGATGATCTTCTTTGGCCTCGGTAACGGCGGACAACCGATAGGTCTATCCAATCTAGTCAGCCATGGTGGTTTTTTTGCAGGAGGGTTAAAAGGGTTCCTATTTGCACTATGTATTGTAACGGCGGCTTACCAGGGGATTGAGATGGTAGGCATTACAGCGGGTGAAGCAGAAAATCCGAAAATGACCCTGCGAAAAGCTATTAAAAACATCATCTGGCGTATTCTGATTTTTTACGTGGGGGCAATCTTTGTCATTGTTACGATTTATCCTTGGAACCAAATTGGCGAGATTGGCAGCCCGTTTGTTCTGACTTTTGCCAAGGTAGGAATTGTAGCTGCTGCGGGTATTATTAACTTTGTTGTACTTACAGCTGCGATGTCAGGTTGCAACAGTGGTATTTATAGCGCGGGCAGAATGTTATATACATTGGCTAAGAACGGACAAGCTCCTAAGTTCTTCGGGAAGGTTTCCGCAAGCGGTGTCCCTAGAAATAGTATAATAACGACCATTTCCTTGCTACTGGTAGGCGTGTTATTTAACTACCTAATGCCTGATTCCAAACTGTTTTTGTATATTTACAGCGCTAGTGTTCTCCCGGGTATGGTACCGTGGTTTGCATTAGCCATCAGTCAATTTAAATTCCGGAAAAAGTGGAAAAACGAAATGGAAGATCATAATTTTAAGTCTCGTTTTTTCCCGATCAGTAATTACATCACCATTATCTTTTTGTTGCTGGTAATCGTTGGAATGTGGTTTAATCCGGATACACGCTTGTCGTTGATTGTCGGGGCAACATTCATGGCGATCGTCGTTGTTGGATATTTTGTCTTTGGTATAGGAAAGCGGCAGAGAATTGAAGAGTTAGAGAAACACGAATAGGCTGCTCAAGATGTACTATTTGCCGAGTGTAATTCAGATGTCCTGAGTTGCACTCGGCTTTTCTTTTTATATGAAGAGGAATAGAGCAATGGAAAGGCTGTGAGTGAGGTAAAAAGGTGTGATCATTGCAAAATAAAGCGAAGGTATCCCCAAGCTATACTTGGAGACACCTTCAAATTAAAATTGCTTTTACAACTTATTGATTTACCTAGCTTACATTGTGCTAATGTCAATCACGAATCTGTACTTCACATCAGATGCTAATACTCGTTTGTAAGCTTCGTCAATCTGGTCAGCTGATACCACTTCAATTTTAGGAACAATATTGTGTTTCGCACAGAAATCCAGCATTTCCTGTGTCTCGCGGATGCCTCCTATCATTGATCCTGCAAATGAACGGCGATGCCCGATAAGGGACATCACATTGAGTGACATCGGCTCGCCAGGGGCACCGACGTTCACCAAAGTTCCGTCAAGAGTGAGTAGTGAAAAATAAGCGTTCAGATCGATGTTGGCACTTACCGTATTAATAATCAAGTCAAAGCGTCCAGCCAGTTTTTCAAATGTTTCTGGCTCGCTTGTGGCATAATAGTGATCCGCGCCAAATTGCAAGCCATCTTCTTTTTTCTTTAATGTTTGTGATAGAACGGTTACCTCAGCACCCATAGCATGTGCGATCTTGATAGCCATATGGCCAAGGCCTCCCATACCCACAACTGCCACTTTCTTATCTGGGCCAGCTCCCCAGTGGTTTAACGGCGAATAAGTCGTAATACCTGCGCAAAGTAATGGAGCAGCCACGTCAAGCTCAATATTATCTGGAATTCTTACTACAAAATCCTCAGTTACGACAATGTGGGTAGAATACCCGCCTTGTGTAGGCTCGCCGTATTTGTCAACACCAGCGTAGGTAGGGACGTTTCCTTTAAGGCAGTATTGTTCCTCTCCTTTACGACAGTTCTCACATTCGCCACAGGAATCAACCATACAGCCAACTCCTACCCGGTCACCAACTGTGTACTTTGTAACTTCAGCTCCTACATCCGTAACAATCCCTGCAATTTCATGTCCAGGTACAAGAGGATAGTTCACGGGTCCCCATTCGCCGTGAGCAGTGTGGATGTCAGAATGGCATATGCCAGCATATTTAATTTCAATCAATACATCATGTGAATCAAGATCCCGTCGTTTAATTTCAGCCGCTCGAAACGGTTTGTCTGGGCCGTCGACAGCTCGTGCTTTAGCAGTAATCATAAATAGCCTCCTAATTACTTATATTTTTCAAGAGAAAGTAATTGTATTGAATACAAAGTGAAAACTAAGTGAAGTCGATTGAAGTTTTCCTCTTGCAGATCAATGTTAATCCTTATAGTTAACTCTAAGTCAAGCAACTACCTATATTCCTTTTAAAAAATTATGCTAGGGGACTTTGACACTCAACCAATAGCTTGATAGAATCCCTTTATACCTAGAGTTAACTCGAAGTCTATATCATTAAGGATAGGAGATACATGATGAAGACATATTCGATCAGCGAAGTTGCTAAAGAATTGAATCTTACAGCATATGCCTTGCGTTACTACGACAAGGAGGGACTTATGCCTTTTGTAGAACGGACATCTAGCGGAACAAGATTGCTTTAAAAATAATTGAATGTCTAAAATCCACCGGAATGCCGATCAAAGAAATTAAAAATTTCATTGATTGGTGTTCTGGGGGAGATTCCACACTACAACAAAGATATGACATGTTTTTGGAACGAAAAGCGACTGTAGAAGCACAAATGGAGGAACTAAAAAAAACAATGGAGGTTATTAAACATAAATGCTTATATTACAAAACTGCATTGGATGCCGGAACGGAAAATATTCATAAAAACAATATTATAGGGAGTCACATGACTAACTAACAGAAAAGACATAATTTATCCACACTTCCTTCTAATATTTAACTGTTAGTAGAATTATTGAAAAGCTATAATTCTAATGATGATTTGAGTGTATATGAAGAAAAGAGGTTGTGGGTATGAAGTTGAAAAAATGGCCAGTAGTATTCATGCTAGGTATTATCATGCTGGTATCTGTAGGCTGGAACAGTGGAATATCTTATGCAAAATATTATTACGAATACACTTGGGATCAGTACAAGGGGACTGAAATCAAGACCTACAGGCTGACACCAGTAGCTGGTAGAGCCGGATCTATGGATCAGGAAAAGGCCCTTGCTGCTATTGGCAAAACTCCAAATGTGTATGGAAAGTTCAGTGGCTATCAAACAGATAAAACAACTGAATTTGCAACCAAGAGTGTAACGGATGAGGTTTATCATTATGCGATTGTTGATTTTAATACCGATAAGGAGCCAGCAATTGTAGAATACGTGAATCCAAAAGGCGGAATTCCTCATACATGGAACGGAACTGATGAGATTCGAATTTTTATGAGAGGATCTGAGGCTGCTTCTTTGGCTGAGCTGTTTTATGAGGGAACTCCAAGTGAAGGACGCTATCATTTTAATGCTAACGATGTCTACTTAGTTACATTCTGGTCCAGCACAGCACAATCAATCACGGGAATGTCTGCTGAAGCACTAGTTGAGGAAGGCCCCTCTACGCTTATAAATCGAGAGTGGGTAAGTCAAATAAAAGACAAAGATCCTGCTGCTTATCCGCAAAACGGAACTCTAAAGGGCTACTTTTATATTTATAAGGGTTCTGAGTTGAAAAAGGATTAACGAGCAGCCAGGACTTAATAAGTGTATCTTACACAAAAAATGAGATAACATTTTGTATTCTCCAAGCGAATGCGGATACAAGATGTTATCTCTTCTTTTTTTGTGAACATGATTAAAATGATAGGCCCAAAAGGTGATAAGTATTTAATTGCCAATGAAAACCATTGTTTAGTGATAGGGAATTAAGGCTTAAAAAAATATGGTGAAAGAGCAGGACAACAGATTGCTCAAACCACTTTTTTTGCTGGCTTTATTCAATCCTAGGGAGATTATTCCGATAATTCAAGTATATACAGTTTGGTGTTAACAGTAATGAAAAACCGTTTGAAAACAAAAGAGGATGATTTTCAAAATTGATATGAAGGTACAGGTGAAAGTGGCCCAGTGCTATCTCGTAAAGGAGGTGTAATGATCTCAAATAATGAATTATGAAAAAAAGTTAAAACAAATTAGGCATTACATGGCTGGTTTACTGGCTGTCTGGTTGTTCTGTATACATAGTGCGCCTGTTTTTGCGGACAGAGCCTTTAACGATATCGAACATTCCTATGCAGCTGATGCGATTGAGGCCATGGCTGCTCAAGGTTATGTTACGGGTTATCAGGATGGGAGCTTTCGACCTTTACATTTTATCTCGCGTCAGGAATGGGCAAGCATTTTCGCTAAAACCTTAAAGCGAACATCGAATAACAGAGGCGTAACTTCTTTTCGGGATGTGTCACCATGGGCTTTACCTTATGTACAGGCCTTGCAGGAAGAAAGCATTACGAAAGGGGTTAGTGATCAATTATTCGGTGCCAAGCACAATATGACTCGTCAGGATATGGCCGTTTGGTATGCCCGGTATTTTGGTGTTACTGATGATACCCGATCTGCTGGTATATCCAGTTTTGTGGATCAACCTAATATATCAAATTATGCACAAACGAGCGTATGGCTGATGGAACGGTTGGAACTGATTGAGGGGGATACAAATCATTATTTCCACCCTAAAGAGTCTGTGAGTCGGCAGGACGCCACGCTGGTTGCTTATCGGATATGGTTAGGCGGTGACGTTCTGAAAGAACGTGCCAAGCGTTTGCTGGAGTCATTAGGAAATGGAGCTGCAACGCTGCCTCAGACGGCCAGCCAACAAGAATCGCAGAAGATCGAGGCCGATTTGACACCGGAAATTAGGCAACAACCTGTGAATTCGGAAATTGAGGAGCCTAAAAGGCATCGCCCAAGACCTGATTCACCAGTCTCCCCGGTGACACCAATAGAGCCGAAACCGGAACCGCCAATCACACCACCGGTGCCTAATCCCAAACCACCAATAATTCCGGTTGACCCATCGGTGATTCCACCGGACCACTCTTCGGATTTTTTGGTCGATGAAGTCGTAATCAAGGCGCAGGAGCTAGTAAATCAGCCGGAAACGTACCCTTCGTATCAGCTATCCTTTCAGCTATACAATGAAGGACGACCAGTAAGTATTCCTGCTGCCAGTGTCACAAGTGTTACGTACACATTTAGTGATGGGTTAGGTGTCTTTGATGTACAAGGGAAAATCGCACATCCCGAAAATATACCGGCTGCGGACAGCTTCATTCCGGTAGAAATGAAGGTCACCATTGCCAAACCTTATCGGGTTCTTACAGCTCAGACCAAGCTGATCGTGAAAGGGAAGACTCCGCCGGCAGAGCCACCGAACGTAATCAGGTCTGTATACTTGGCCACGTATACCATTTCAGAGGCGGCAGCTTTAGATCCGGCTGCTTGGAAAATGTCCTACGTATTTCGTAATGCTAAAGGAGAGATTATAGCTCCTGAAATGCTGCCATCAGACTTGATACTTCGGATAAAGGATTCCAGAGGAATATTTGAAGAGGATGGAAAGATTGCCAACCTGCATTTGATTCCAGCAGTGAACTCGGTTATTCCATTAAAAATCACAGTTGAGTCTCCATCCCAAGGGATTCTCTTCACATCCGATGCGGAATTAACGGTAGAACCCGGGGAACGTAAAAAACAATACTTTGCTGTCTCCATCATGCTGCAGGGAAGCGCGACTACCGTAGATCAAATCAAGCAATCTCGTCAATTGCTGATGGATCACTTTGGTCCCAACATTAAAGTGACATGGGCGATGCAAAACGGATTTGTTTTTGTAGAAGCGAATCGGCCGCAGCTTGAACAGGTTCTGGCATTCGTCGATCAGTATGGAGATGAAGTTGGGATTCTGGCGGGGTACCCGAACCAGTCCGAGCCCGGGCTTCCTGTTTGGGAAGCAAAGATGGATGAGTGGCTGTATATGTATCGTTATAATGCATTCAATGAGCTGCACCAATCTGGTTCGATGGGATCACCATCCGTGTTTGAAAGCATGGATACAGACCAATATCGGAAGTATCTGCCGAAATCACTGACGAGCTTTACGGTGAATCCTGAACAGACTCAATGGCTTAAAGATCACTATCGAATTACATCCGCGATGGGATGGTCGGCTACACAATATAATGTCAACGGCATGTATGGTGAGGGCTCACCTTTGATGCCTTACTGGTCTCATAAGGACAATCCAATTGTTCCCGCACAAGGAATCGCTGATAATAGCGGTACCGTATTCATGAACTCGGTTACGATTGATCCGATTGGGTCACGCTATACGAAAGATTCCTCACGCTGGACTCTCCATCCGCTTGACCCATATGTGACGGAGACGGATGCAGCACCACAACTGTATATAGTACAGCAATATTTGGATAACCCTTATCAACGTATAAATACGGTAAACTACTTGTCCATTATTTTGGACATCAACGCACTTGCTAACACCCATAACATGGCTCCAATATGGGAGAATTTTGTGAATCACTTCCCTGTTGATCGCAAGGTTGAGATTGTGGGTGTGGACGGGCTGAAACAAATTTATGAATCGGTAGTAGGACCCAATAATGATCATACCGAGTTTACGCTCATGTTTAGGGGCTCAGGTATTAAGACGGCTATGGATTCCAATAATTCACCAGCAAATCTGCGCTATTTGTGGACTGAAAATGCCTCACAACGGATTATTTTATCCAAAGAGGATGGAGACGCGGCATGGTCCATTATTGACTTTACCGATTATACCCGAAAACCAGTTCCGAAGCTGGCCTACAACTTGGATGGTCACACGGACGTAAGCTATGTCACCGGAAGGAACTTCAAGCTATGTCCAACGGCTCCTTTAACAGTAGATGAAATTCAGCGTGTGAAAACTCGTTTGAAGGAAATCTATTTCGTGGAAGAAGTGAATTATCAGTAAGCGTATGAAGTGATAAAACTTGTAGGACCTGAGTTTTATGAAAAGAGGGCGCCCCATAGCCATGGAAATGGCTGTGGAGCGCCCTTTGCTTTAAAGAAGGATATTCCGCGTTTTACACCCACTCCACAATCTGATCTACAGGTCGCCGAGTTTTGTCGCGCGGCTCGTTCAGACGGTATCCAAAAGCCACCATGCAGGAAATACCAAAATGCTCGGCATCCATAATGCCTTCTTCGGAAAGGATGCGTTCAATATCTTGTTTACTAAAACCTTCAATCGGGCAGGAATCAATGCCGATTTGAGCTGCGGCAGTCATCATATTGCCCAGTGCGATATAGGTTTGTCGGCATGCCCACTCGAACATAGCTCTTTCATTTTCCTCAAGCGCAAAATCTGATTTTAGGAAGGCGTCATATACCTTCTCTTTGCCTTGCATCACTTCAGCAGGTAATTGCTGCACGTTCTCCATCATACTCTTGATATAATCGGATGAAGCTACCATATCTTTAGGCAATCTGGAGAGAATAAGCACGAAATGGCTTGCTGTTGGCAGTTGTTTGGTGGCCCCCCAAGAGTAGAGCAGCAGCTTCTCACGCATATCTTTACTTTGAACGACAACAAATTTCCAAGGTTCAAAGCCGAACGAGCTAGGGGATAAGCGACCCGTCTCAAGAATAAATTCAAAATCGGAATCGCTAATTTTCTTATGACTATCAAATTCTTTTGTAGCATGTCTGAACTTGTATGCAGCTAAGATTTGATCTTTAGTGGTTGTTAAGGTTTCCATCGTAATTCCACTCCTTATGGATGTGATTGAAATTGACGCTTACTAAGTGCATGACTAATATTAGAATATATATGATCGTATTTGAAGTACGCACATTAATGTGCTGTAGTATATAAAATGATACTAAGGAGGAGAAAGACTAATGCGCAATCGGAAAGGCGGATTTGGCGAATGTCTCGCTGGGAATGATCAGGCGTGTCCTGTGGAGTACACGTTGGACGTGATTGGGGGCAAGTGGAAAGGGATTATTTTATACCATCTCATGTATGGGACTAAGCGATTCAGTGATTTTCGGCGGATCTGTCCTGGAATTACCCAGCGTATGTTGACACTTCAATTGCGCGAGCTGGAAGAGGATGGTGTCGTTCACCGTGAAGTCTACCAGCAGGTTCCGCCTAAGGTCGAATACTCTCTCACCGAATTTGGAGAAACACTGACCCCAATTATTAACTTGATGAAGGATTGGGGAGAAGCATATAAAACAAAACAGCGATCACCCGAAAGCAGCCTCCAGCAACCTAGCCCCAATTTGTAGGTTTAAGAAGCAGCCGCATCCAAAAGACCTGGCCATCATTTTGGAAGGTCTTTTTATTTTAAAAGTGAAATATTAAAAAGTTCGCTTTGCAGTTGACAGCAAGGATGACGCTTGATATATTTCTTACGATATTGATAATCATTATCATGATGGTATAAGGCTATTACCATATTACATAGGGGGCTAATAGGTTGAGGAAAAAATCGATATTTATGCTGGCTACTTTGATGCTTGTATTGGCTGTATTTGTCAGCGCATGCGGCGGAAATAACACTGGAGGTAATCCTGCTTCAACTTCAGGAGATAAACAAGAATCCACTGCTACTGGAGAGACGAGAAGCTTTAAAACGGTTAAAGGGGATATTCAGATTCCCGCTAAGCCACAGCGTATTGTAACGGATTTTTACGGCGGAGAACTGCTATCCGTAGGTGCTAACGTGGTGGGGGTGGAGCCGACTGCGTTTCAAAATCCTTTTCTGACTGATTTGCTAAAGGAAAAAGGAACCAAAGAGGTGGGTGATCCGACCAATTTGGAAAAGACGCTGGAACTCAAACCCGATCTGATCGTGGTTATGAAGGATACGAATTATGAAGCTTTGTCTAAAATTGCACCTACCCTGTACATTCCGTACGGCACCACGACTAATATCTATGATACGGTCAAGCTGTTCGGCGATATCACTGGGGAAAAGGAGAAGGCTGAGCAATTTATTGCCGCCTTTGACAAAAAGGCTGCTGAAGGCCGCGCTCGTCTGAAAGGTGTTATTGACGAAAAGGCAACTTTCGGGTTGTATGAGCTGACGGACAAAAACGCACTTTGGATCTTTGGCGACAATGCAGGACGAGGCGGACAAGCCGTATACAATGCGCTCAAACTGAACATGCCGAAGAAGACAGCTAATTCCAAGGAACAAACCGTACAGCTTTCAATGGAGGTACTGCCGCAGTATGACGCAGATTACATGTTCCTGACAACCTATGATCCAGACAAAAAGGGAACCGCGCTTAAGCAACTGAAATCGTCCGCTGTGTGGGCCAATCTGCCTGCGGTGAAGAATAATAGAGTGTTCTTTAATGATTTTGATACGTACTATCGCTATGATCCGATCGCTATTACCGGACAGATTGATATGATTGTGGATATGCTGGTTGAAAGAGAGAAAGAAAATAAAGCTAAAAAATAGGTGAATTTTGTGTTGTAACGAAATGTCGAAGGCAGATAGGAAGTTGCATACTACACGCAGTATATAGCAATAAAAGACCAGTCCAACATAAATCATGTTTGGACTGGTCTTTTATATATTATTTCGTCGTAATTACGATAGTATCTTCTTTTTGTATCCAATCTACCTTGGCTCCCAGTGTCTCGCTGTTGAGCCTCAATGGAAGATAACCAATACCGTTCACCATGAAGGGCGGATTGGTGAGTTCTACAGATTTACTGTTCACTTTTGTTTGGCTGGTTTTAAAATTTATTTCTAGAGAGACGGGATGGTCTCCTGCCTTGGACTGATTCATTTTCGCTATTTTGCTGTTGTAATCATATGTGACCTCTGCCCCTAGTTTGTCAAATACGGAGCGGAGGGGAATAAATGCCTGGCCGTTGCGGGTAATTACACCGTTACTTAGAGGGACAGGTGTACCATTGAGACGGACGAGAATCGGCTTTTGCACAGGAACTGGCGTACTATAAAGAAATTCATAGTCGCCGATACCGAGTTGTGCGTGTTTGTTAACACCCCAGCCCCACAGTGCGCCGTTTGCCTTTTGCATGATGACGTGCCGTGGTCCTGCCTTGATGCTTTGAATATTTTGAGCAAGTAATGTAAAAGGGACATTGGAGGATAATTTTTCGCCATCTAGAGATGCAACATATACATTACCAGCAGTGGTTAGAGCAAGAAGGGAGCGCTCAACGAGAAAGGCGTCTTTAACGTCCTTTACTCCTGTTAGCAGTACAGGGGTATTAGTGTTGTGATAGGTCGTATTGTCTAAGGCACCTGTAACTGTAGCCCCCCAGAACCATAGCCGACCTTGCTGATCAATGGCGAGATTGGAATACCTATTAGCCTTGATGGTCTTGATGCCCGATAAGGCTTGAATTTGCGATACGGATAGCGTTTCGGACGGAGCTGCATTTTTATCAAATTCTTTGGGCCACGTCCACACGGTACCATCCTTTTTTAAGGCTATATTTTTAGCAATTGCCGTAATGTCTTTTAATGGTGAAATAGGTTCGAAGCCCTGTAAGGCTGTTGTGTTTTTCCATACACTGCCGTCTTTCTTAAGAAATATCCAGCGTTCCTCATAATCCGGTCTTTCTTCATAGTAACTGACTATATCGGCAACCTCGTCGATGCCAGATAGGGTTTGAAAAGGACTGGAGATGTTTCTATTGTCGAGTTGATCAGCGAGAAATATGCTGCCTTCGTTGGTCAGAGCGAGTACATGATCATTCAAACTACTTACAGCAGCGAGGTTCTGTAGTCCTTCCAGAGGAACAAACTTCACAGATTCAGAAATGTTGTTTCTAGGCACATACCAAGCAGAGTGGTCTTGCAAGGTAAATACCAGATCACCTTCGTTGATGATATTAGAGAATGTTTTTATTACGTTTGGCTTACCCTCTACACAAGTCGGTACGGATTGATTATAGCCCCACAGCCACAAGCTTCCATCGGATTGGATCAGACTTCCGGAATCATAGGAGCGAATATGCGATGTAGAATCATTTCCGGCCGCCCACACCCTGGGACTGATCAGTAATAACGTAATTATACTGAGTAATAGACCACGTCTTTTCATACGATTTTCCTCATTTCTTGATCAATGTGTATAAGAGAAAAAGTAATCTTAAAGAATATCCCTAATCCATAGACGAAGAAAGTATAGAAAAGTTTTCCAAATATAATGAATCAAAATAAAATAACCTCCAAATCCAACAAATAAAGATGGATTTGGAGGTTATTTCTGTTAGCAAGTAGGTAGAATATATGGGTTAGCACAGCTAGAGCGCAGTATGAGCTAACTACTTGCGATTCGACTGCGTACGGTCAACAAGGTTTGCTCTTTAATTTGTCCGATTTCACGGAGGAGTGTGGCTGTTTTGGCTTCGTAGGATTGTTTGACATCCAAGTCTTCTAGCGAGGCAAGGTTAATATCAATGGTGAGCAGGGCGGATTGAGCGGCTGCTTCAAACAAAATCGCACCGATGCCCAGATCAGAGATCACATTTTTATTGGATATTTCCACAATATTGTAGGCTTGTGATAGTCCGTCCCGGCATACTTCCAGCAGGCGCATAGGTACCTCAATGGCAGCAATCACGGCTGTTTGTAAGGAATGGGTACGATAGCGCTTTTCTTCGTCTGTTTCTTTGGGCAAACGCAGCGCGGTCATGTATTGTTCAAAGGATTGGATGTCTGCGGCCATCAGTTCCTCACAATGCGTAGACAATCTTTCCATACTGCTAATGACTTGCACCATTTGTTCACGGAATTGCGTGTATTTTTCTCCTTGAGAAAGGTTGGCGGTCATGGAGGTCATCGCTGCGCCTAGTGCCGCAGCCAGCGCGGATACACTTCCTCCACCAGGGGTAGGTGCTGCACTTGCAGCTTCTTTCAGAAAATGTCCGATGGACTGGTTCCACGACAGTTCACTCATGAATAAACCACCTCTCTGGAGTAATGTTGCAGATGTATCGCTTTGAGCAAGTTTTTGTACAAAATTGCGGTCGTTAAGGTGCCTACACCGCCGGGAACGGGAGAAATGGCATGTACCTTTTCTACAACGTCCTGAGCAGCGTCCCCCACAATTTTACCCTCCAGCGTCTCATTAATTCCTGCATCCACGAGAATCAGACCTGGATGAACCATATCCTGCGTAATCACATTAGGGCATCCGACTGCGACGAAGGCAATGTCTGCATGGCTCAGATGCTCTGCAATATCACGCGTACCTGCATGGCAGGCGGTGACGGTGGCATTTTCTCTTTGCAGCATGTGGAAAAGGGGAAGTCCCACTGTTTGCCCGATGCCCACGAGCGTGACATTTTTGCCTGCCAAGGAGTGGCCGTAATGCTTGAGCAGTTCAATACAGGCTTGAGGTGTAGCGGGGTATAGTCCTGCGTCACCCGTAACGGTAGCCAGTTTGTTATCAGGTGTAATTCCATCAATATCCTTGTAGGGGGCGATGGACTGTTTAATAACGGAGGCAGAAAGATGTTGAGGAAGCGGGAGTTCCAGCATAATGCCATGTACATGGGATGCATCATTTAGGGTACCGATCACGTGCAGAAGTTCGGCTTCGCTTACATGACGATTAAAAGTATGGAGATGAAATGAGATGCCCAGCTTCTCTGCTATTTTTTGCTTGGTCCGTGCATAGTATGCAGATGCCGGATCACCCTCTATCAACAGGGTTGCCAGATGGGGACGGTGTCCTTGCTGTTTCATTTGCTCTACTTGGGAACGGATCGTTGCATACACTTGCTCAGCTGCTTCTTTGGATTTCATGATAATAGCCATAGTCCGAGCCTCCTCTGAATTTATCGCATAATGGAATCAACAGGGTGTCATGGTCTTCGAAAACGAAAAAAAGTATTTGCACAAGGTCGTCAAGACAGACGAATCCTCTGCAAATACTTCTCCCAGGCGAACGGTACGCTTGATTGTATGCTCCCTCGTGGTTCATTCCACTGACTTCGCCAGTCACATACAGCGTTATATATCTTATATTTTAACAAAATAACAGCAGAAAAGAAACCCGTGAACATTTGCCAAACAGGTTTGGTTAGTTGTCTATATGACAAATGTCATATACCCGAACTGACGTTTATGACTACAGCAGACACAGCGGTCTCCTTATACTGAGCTTAGATCAACATGTACGCCTGACAGGATTAAGGTATGGGCTGCATTTTAAAGGAGGATCATAATGGGTATGACACAACTCCCGTTAGCTCAATTGAAAAAAAATATGGCTCCCTACGAGAAAATAAACACGAAATCCAGCGTTCTGCAACTGTTCAATACCTTGGGACCGCTGATCCTATTGTGGTATGCCGCTTATCTTAGCCTAGCGGTTTCTTACTGGCTGACGCTTCCCATTACCATTATTGCGGCAGGGTTTGTGGTACGGACGTTTATTATTTTTCATGATTGTGGTCATCAATCTTTTTTCAAAAGTCGCAAGCTGAACGATTTTGTGGGAACGATTACAGGTATTATTACGCTCTGCCCTTATCACCAATGGAAAAATAGTCACGCGATCCACCATGCAACCAGCAGTAATCTGGATAAAAGAGGCACAGGTGATATGTGGGTGCTCACAGTAGAAGAGTACACAGCAGCTTCCACATGGACACGGCTGGCCTATCGTATATATCGAAATCCTTGGGTTATGTTCGGCCTAGGTCCAATCTATACTTTTTTGATTTCCTATCGGTTTAATGTCAAGACAGCCAAACGTAAGGAAAAGATAAACACTTATGTGACGAATATATCCATTGTTGCATTGTATGCACTGTTGTGCTGGGCTATTGGTTGGCAGGCATTCCTTCTGGTACAGACGCCTATCTTTTTTGTCTCTGGTATGTTGGGAATCTGGCTGTTCTATGTGCAACACCAGTTTGAGGATTCGTATTTTGAGCATGATGAAGAGTGGAGTTATATTAATGCGGCCGTCGAGGGCAGTTCTTACTACAAGCTTCCTAAAGTATTGCAATGGATTACAGGTAATATTGGTTTTCATCATGTTCACCACTTGAGCCCGAAAGTACCAAATTACAATTTGGAGAAAGCGCATGAAGCGACACCGTTGCTGCAAAAGGCGACCACGATTACGGTGAGTAGCAGTCTGGAATCTTTGAAGTTCCGACTATGGGATGAAAGTACCAAGACCTTTCTGACCTTTAAACAAGTAAAGCCGCTGCTTAGCAAACGTGTTGGCACTTCAAAGCCCATCCCTACGCCTGTTGTAGGCACGGAACGAAAATAACGTTGTACGGAAATTGGTATGATAAAATAAGGGGTATCTAAAGTAGAAAAGGGTGGCAGGATGCAAAAGTGGTATCAGATTTTCCAAAGAAATACGGGACTTAGCCCTTATGTGTGGGTTGTCTTTTATATCCTGCCCTTTTACTATTTTAGCTCTTCATCTACAAGTCATATTATTCTGGGAACTGCTATTATTTTGGTGTTTTTTGCTTGTTATGTACTGGCTTTTGTCTCTCAAGGCTGGCTCATATACTTTTGGACCAGTGTGCAGATTGCTATATCGATTACGATGACGCTGCTATTTAGCTATATGTACTTTTCCATATTTATCGCTTATCTGATTGGTAATATGAAAAGTAAGGCTGCATTTACGACGCTGTATATTATTTTAATGGTGATTACGATTGGATTAATTAATTATGGGTTTGTTTCTCAAAATCCTGTATTCATTAAGCAGATTCCTTTTATCCTGCTCAATCTGATTGGTGTGATCCTCCTGCCGATTACGAACTTTAATCGCAACAAAAGTGATCGGCTTCAGGTCCAATTGGAGGATGCCAATAAAAAAATATCGGAATTGATTAAGTTGGAGGAACGGCAAAGAATCGCGCGTGACCTGCACGATACCTTGGGTCAGAAGCTGTCACTCATTGGACTGAAGAGCGATTTGGCGGGCAAGCTGCTGGACCAGTACCCGGAACGGGCTCATGCCGAAATTAACGATGTTCGTCTTACGGCGAGAAGTGCGTTAAAAGAAGTACGAGAAATGGTTACTCAAATGCGCGGCATGAGACTAGAGGATGAACTGCTGCGTATTCGGCAAATTTTAAAGGCTGCTCACATCGAACTGACCTTGGAAGGCGACCCGAAGCTGGAGCATACGTCATTAATGAATGAAAATGTGCTGAGTATGTGTATGAAGGAAGCCGTAACCAATGTAGTGAAACACAGTGGAGCTACCGCTTGCTCCATCACCATTGAGCCGTCTCGTAAGGAATTGACCCTGCGGATTCAGGATAATGGAGTTGGTATTATGGGAGAAAATGCAGTCTTTCGGGGACATGGTCTGCAAGGCATGAAGGAAAGGCTCGAATTCGTGAACGGATGTATGGAACTGCGTTCAGATCAGGGAACGACCCTGGTCATTAAAGTGCCTAACATCACTGAAAAGCCGAATGAGGAGGTGGGGCCATGATTCGAATCGTCATCGCAGAAGACCAGCGTATGCTGCTGGGTGCTCTAGCCTCCCTGTTGGACTTGGAGGAAGACATGAAAGTAGTCGGAAAAGCAAGCAACGGGGAAGAAGCTATAGAACTGGTAAAGCTGCATCAGCCAGATATATGCATTATGGACATCGAAATGCCGATCAAGAGCGGATTGGATGCGGCAGAGGAACTCAAAGGCTTGAATTGCAAAGTGCTTATTTTAACAACATTTGCTCGCCCAGGATATTTTGAACGGGCAATCAAGGCGGGTACACACGGTTATTTACTCAAGGACAGTCCCAGTGAAGAACTGGCTTCCTCCATTCGCAGTATTATGGCAGGTCGACGTATTTACGCTCCAGAACTGGTTGATGATGCTTATGCCGAGGTCAACCCGCTGACTGAGCGTGAAAAGACCGTTTTGGCCCTTATTGCTGACGGAAAGAACACCAAAGAAATTGCTGGTGAACTGTATTTAACAACAGGGACAGTGCGGAATTATATTTCAGTCATTCTCGATAAGCTGGGTGTCAGCAACCGGATTGAGGCCATTACACGTTTTAATGAAAAAGGTTGGTTTAAATGAGAGACAGACAAAATATTAAGCAGGACAGGGCGTTATGAATCCAAACATAGCTGCTCTGTTTTTTTGTTTTATCCATAGATTTGCTATGCCTCTAGCGTACTTCCTTGTGATACAATAGGATAGTTGTCCACAGGATGGACCCGGAGTACAAGGAGGAGCAGAACCGCATGAAACAAGCCCCGTTTATAGCCGTTGAAGGGCCGATTGGAGCCGGCAAGACGACGTTGGCTTCGATGCTTTCAACCGAGCTACATTTGCCGATGATCAAAGAGATTGTCGAGGAAAACCCGTTTCTCGATAAATTCTATCAAAATATAGATGAGTGGAGCTTTCAGCTGGAAATGTTCTTTCTCTGCAATCGGTATAAGCAGCTAGAGGATACTGGCCTGCAATATATCGAGAAAGCTCAGCCTGTGATTTCAGATTACCATATCTATAAAAATCTGATTTTTGCTGAACGTACACTTAAAGGTGTAAAACTCGAAAAATATCGCCAAATCTATCATTTGCTCACCGATGATATGCCTAAGCCGGACATTATCGTTTATATTAGAGCAGATTTGGATACGTTGCTGAGCAGAATCCGTAAGCGCGGACGCTCCTTTGAACAGGAGATGGACCCTGCCTATCTGGAGCAATTGATTACGGATTATGATAAAGGCATTCAGTTTCTCGCCGAACAGTCACCTGCCCCGCGTATATTGACCGTGAACGGGAATGAAATTGATTTTGTAGAAAACCAGGCACAATTTGAACAAATTGTTTCCGATGTAAAGGAGCTTATATAGTGAATAATTACAACATTCCTGCAAATGCCCTGATTACGGTAGCGGGTACGGTAGGTGTAGGTAAATCCACGTTAACAGGTGCTTTGGCCAGTCGTCTTGGTTTTAAAACCTCGTTAGAGCAAGTCGATCATAATCCGTATCTGGAGAAGTTTTATCACGACTTCGAACGATGGAGCTTTCATCTGCAAATCTATTTTCTCGCGGAACGCTTCAAGGAGCAAAAGAACATTTTCTTGTCTGGTGGAGGTTTTGTGCAGGATCGTTCCATTTATGAGGATACAGGTATTTTTGCGAAAATGCATGCTGATCAGGGAACAATGAACCCTACCGATTACGAAACATATACTAGCCTGTTTGAGGCGATGGTCATGACCCCGTTCTTTCCGCACCCTGATGTGCTGATCTATCTGGAAGGCAGCTTGCCCTCCATACTGAGTCGGATCGAAGAACGCGGCCGCGAAATGGAAATCCAGACCGAGCGATCCTATTGGGAGCAAATGCATCGCAGATATTCCAATTGGATCAACGAATTTGATGCCTGTCCTGTACTGCGTCTCAACATTGATGAGTACGATGTACACGACCCTGCCTCCATGGATGCCATTTTGACAGAAGTGGGCAAGGTAATCTCCACAAAGTAGAGTTATAACCCCAAAAAGCATACAAGGACTGTGGTACAATCAGTATAAATTAAGCTGATAGACCGCAGTCTTTTTTAATATGTGGAAGTATGAGGGATGACAGGCAGTATAGTGGACAAGTCTTGGCTGGAATGCGAGAATAGGAACATATATTAATTGTAATGACTCACGGGAAAGGATGGGATACTGTGATGCGTTTTGGTATCGTTGGAACGAACTGGATAACGGAAAGATTTATTCAAGCTGCGATAGAGACAGACGAATTTTCCCTGACCGCGGTGTACTCACGAACAGAGGAGAAAGGCCAAGCCTTTGCTGATAAATATAGCAGCCAGCCGGAGGTTTTTACAGATCTGGCGCAAATGGCTGCAAGTGATCAGGTGGATGCCGTATACATTGCCAGTCCTAATTCCTTACATGCAGAGCAAGCGATCTTATGTATGAACCATGGAAAGCATGTGCTGTGTGAGAAGCCTTTTGCTTCTAATGCAGCAGAGGTGCAGAGCATGATCGAAGCCGCGCGCAACAACGATGTTCTGTTGATGGAGGCTGTTAAATCCACGCTTATGCCCAACTTTAAAATTATAAAGGATCATATGTATAAAATAGGCCGGGTTCGGCGTTATTTTGCAAGCTACTGTCAATACTCTTCACGCTTTGATGCTTTTAAGCAGGGTAAGGTGCTGAATGCCTTTAATCCGGCTTTTTCAAATGGTTCCTTGATGGATCTGGGAGTGTATTGTTTGTATCCGATGGTGGCATTGTTCGGCAAACCGGATGAGATCCGAGCGGTGGGTGTGCTGTTATCCTCTGGTGTGGACGGCGAGGGCAGCATCGTGATGAAGTATCCGGATATGGATGCGATCGTCATGCATTCCAAAATTACAGATTCCTATTTGCCTGCCGAAATTCAGGGTGAGTATGGAACGATGGTGATCGACAAAATCAGCCAGCCCTATGAGGTGAAAATTCATTATCGGGACGGCACGATTGAGGATTTGACCAAGGCTCAGACGCGTGAGCCCATGTATTATGAAATTCAGGAATTTATGGATCTGATCAAGAGTGGGGAACGCAATAGTTCTATTAACTCTTTGGAGTGTTCACTGGCAGTCGCTGAAGTTATGGAGGAGGCAAGACAACAATTTGGCCTTCGTTATGAAGCGGATTTGAAAAATACTTCTGCACATTAGTCTGTGGCGCATAATCAAGATTAACAATGCACAAAAGGCTGCCGATTTTGCATAACTTTGCAAATATACGGTTAGCCTTATTTGGCTTTGTAGGTCTAAAAAGGTAATCCATGGTGATGACGAGAGTAAGCAGATTGTATTCTTTTTTTATTGACAGATTCTCTTTCATGTCTTAAGGTGTTAACAATACATGATCAACATCAGTTAAATTATCCCATTTTTGTCCACGAAGATTAGGGAGTTTTTTTTAAGTTTTAAATCCGATTAAATCAACCGGATTACTAAATAAGATGGAGGAATACATCAATTGTAGGCGCAAGGGGGAAGCGGTTTGATAAAGTTTGAGCAAGTTAGCAAAATATTTTCCTTACCCAATCGCAAGGTAAATGCACTGGAAGAGGTATCGCTATCGGTTGGAAAGGGAGAAATTTTCGGCGTGATTGGCTTTAGTGGTGCGGGCAAAAGTACGCTGCTGAGGCTTGTCAATTTACTGGAGCGTCCCTCAGAGGGACGGATTGTCGTTAATGATCAGGATATTACCCAGATACGTCCCAAGGAGCTGAGGAATTTAAGAAGGCGGATCGGGATGGTATTCCAAACCTTTAATCTGTTTAACTCTCGTACTGTGTACGGGAATTTGGCTTATCCGCTAAAACTGGCTAAACTTCCTAAGGCTCAGATCGATGCCCGTGTTAAGGAATTGCTACAATTTGTTGGATTGGAGGACAAAGCGGATTCCTATCCAGAGCAGCTATCTGGTGGGCAAAAGCAGCGGGTCGGCATTGCCAGAGCACTGGCGAATTCGCCTGATATTCTGATCTGTGATGAAGCGACCTCAGCACTCGATCCGGAAACGACAGAAGACATATTGAAGCTGCTGAAAAAAGTAAATGAGGATTATCAGATTACCATTTTGCTCATTACCCATGAAATGAATGTGATTCGTAGTATTTGTGATCGTGTGGCAGTAATGGAGAATGGTAGGGTGATTGAGCAAGGGAGTGTATTCGATGTATTTGCCAATCCACAGACGAAGACGACGAAAAATTTTATTCGTTCTGTACTGAATGACCAACTCTCACCCAAGCTGCTGAACAAGATTCGGGAGCATCACGCCGGCCGATTGTACAGACTTGTTTTTCGAGATGGGGCGACAAGTGAACCAGTGCTCTCAAGAGCGACACGTAAGTATAATCTGGATTACAACATTGTATATGGAAGCATTAATGAGCTGCAGGGGGCGCTGTTTGGAAGTTTAATTGTTGAATTAATCGGTGCAGAGGATGAAGTTAACAAGGTCGTGGAGGAACTGCGAACGACGGTGGAAGTCAGGGAGGTGGTCGATCATGAGAGTTAATTGGGATACGTTTTGGCTTAAGATCGTGGAGGCTACAGGGGAAACGCTTTTGATGGTTGTTGTCACGCTGATTTTTGCTAGTATTCTGGGACTTATGATTGGTTTAGTGCTGTATGTGACACGAAAAGGGAGCTTGTTTGAAAACAAATTTGTGTTTATGTCTCTAAACCTGCTGATTAATATCATTCGCCCGATTCCGTTTATTATTTTTTTAGTGGCGATTAGTCCGGTTACACGTTTAGTCATAGGAACTACGATTGGCACCTCGGCAGCTATTTTTCCAATGACTATTGTAGCAGCCTTTGCAGTTGCAAGAATTGTAGAAAACAATCTGGTCTCCATTGATCCAGGGATGATCGAAGCAGCCAAGGCGCTGGGGGCAACTCCCTTTCAGATCATCACGGGTGTGCTGATTCGGGAAGCACTGGGACCTTTAATTCTTGGTTTGACGTTTATTACGGTGGCCTTGATCGATTTCTCTGCTATGGCTGGCACTGTGGGCGGAGGGGGTCTCGGGAATCTGGCCATGACCTATGGTTATCAACGATTCGATACTTCGGTTATGATCGTCACGATTGTTTTGCTGATCGTCTTTGTACAGGTCGCCCAATATGCGGGGAACTACTTGTCTCGTAAATTCCTACGTCGTTAATTGGAAAACAAGGATTATACATAATGATAAAGGAGAAATGAAAATGAAAAAAATATTTCGCTTAGGTTTGCTGGCTATTCTTAGTGTCTCGGTTCTTTCTGCTTGCTCAGCTAATGGTTCAGGCTCCAATGGTAATGAAAAAGTACATGTTAAAATTGGGGTTTCAGGATCAGAGGATACGTATTGGGATGTGCTTAAGAAGAAAGCAGAAGCCAAAAACATTGAAATTGAGCTGATCAGCTTTTCGGATTATACCTTACCCAATAAGGCACTTGCGAATAAAGAGGTGGATTTGAATTCCTTTCAGCATTTGGCCTTTCTCAGCCAATTTAATGTAGAAAATGATGTGAATCTCGTCCCTATTGGTGCAACGATTATCGCTCCCATGGCGCTGTACTCCGAAAAATTCAAAAACGTATCGGATATTCCTGCTGGCTCCAAAATTGCTATACCGGATGACCCCTCCAACCAGGGACGGGCTTTGAAATTGCTCCAGTCTGCCGGATTGATTACATTGAAGCAAGGCTCAGGCCTGTATCCGACCCCAGATGAGATCGAAGGGAATCCCAAAAAGCTAGAGATTGTTCCTGTTGTCGCCCAACAGACGCCGCGCGTCTTGTCTGATGTAGCTGCCTCAGCTGTGAACAGCGGTGTTGCTACGGATGCCGGGCTCAAGCTGGATGGAGCCATTTACAAGGATGATGCAAGCAGTGAAGAAGCGAAGCCATATGTGAACGTGTTTGCTGCCCGTGCAGAGGATAAAGATAATGCGACCTACAAGACGATCGTGGATTTGTACCATGACGCTGATGTAGCCGAGGCTGTAAAGCAGGATTCCAAAGGAGCTAATGTCGTAGTAGACCAGTCTGCCGAGGAGCTGCAGGCTACATTGGATAAGCTGGTGGCGGATGTTAAAGCGCAAAAGAAATAAGGATATCTGATAGAAGTTAACTTGGAAGCATATAAAAACTACTATTATTGAAATGAGGAGAGATTGCGATGAGTACAGCGAATACGGTGGATACCCAAAGACAGCGGATTATTGAGAAAATTGAGGAGTCTCGTCAGCTCTACACGGAGACGAGCCGGTTTATTCACGCTAATCCCGAAATCGGCAATCAGGAATTTCAAGCTTCCAAGGCACTGACGGGTATTTTGGAGCAAGCGGGATTTGAGGTAACCCGTAATGTAGCGGGACACGAAACCGGATTTGTTGCTCGCAAGACTTCGGCTAGACCAGGTCCGAAAATTGGATATCTGGCTGAATATGATGCACTGCCCGGTCTGGGCCATGCTTGCGGCCACAATATTATCGGGACCGCAAGTACGGCAGCAGCTATCGCTTTGGCACAGGTGATTGATGAGACGGGGGGCGAGGTGTATGTGTTCGGTACTCCTGCGGAAGAAGGCGGTCCTAATGGAAGTGCAAAAGGCAGCTTCGTGAAGCATGGGCTGTTCGAAGGAATTGATGCTGCACTGATGGTTCATCCATCAGGTATGACCCGGCTGACCTCACCGAGCCTGGCAGTTGACCCGCTAGACTTTCATTTTTACGGCAAAGCGGCTCATGCCGCAGGATCACCAGAGCAGGGAATCAATGCGCTCGATGCGGTGCTGCAATTGTTCAGCGGGATCAATGCTTTGCGCCAGCAACTGCCGACCGATGTGCGTATTCATGGCATCATTACGCATGGAGGTGACGCACCCAATATCATTCCGGATTATGCGTCGGCGCGCTTTTTCATTCGGGCAAGCACTTGGCAGCGCACAGAGGAGGTTTCCACGAAAGTTCGCCACATAGCTGACGCTGCTGCTTTGGCAACGGGAGCCACTGTGAAAATCGAACGTTTTCAAAATGAAGTGCGCGACTTCATACTGAACGATACGCTGGACGAGGTCGTCGGTCGTGAACTGGAAGCGCTGGGAGAACAGCTGGATCGTGGCCCTCGTGCCGGGCTGGGTTCGACAGATGCGGGAAATGTGAGCCATGTTGTCCCGACTGCACATGCTTACATTAAAATCGGCCCGGATGATCTCATCGCTCATACGATAGAGTTCCGGGAAGCAGCGGGTTCTGTCAAGGGAGAGGAAGCCTTGGTGACTGGAGCCAAAGCGTTAGCCTTGTCAGGCTTGGAGCTACTGGTGAATGAAACCCTGCTGGTTGCGGTGAAGGAGGATTTTAAGCGTACGCATCCAGCGGCGCAGTAAGCATCAGCGCTTTGATAGCTTCTATCCTAATAGCATAAAGAGGATATCTTACTGTCTTGTTGACTGTAAAGATATCCTTTTTTATTTTTACAAAGCACTGCATCCCAGCAAATAACGTATTAACAATTGATTGTTATGATCATATTTATAACTTTTACATATTAACTGCACAGAGGAGTGTACACATGTTTAAGAAGTTTCAAAAGTGGTCAGCAACATCTATGTCTGTTGCTCTTGCGCTAGGTTTGATTACGGGCATGTCAGCTTTGCCTGTTCATGCTGAGTCACCAGTGAACACAGATCAAGGTATTAGTAAAGTTACAGCTACATTTTATGGAGACACCAAAGCCTCCAAAGGATTTACCTGGTATACTTCAAAACTTTTCACGAAGAGCACGGTTCAAGTAACCAAGAAAACCGCTTCTGAAGCTGATTTTACGAGTGCTCTTACATTTGAAGGTACTTCCTCTCCATCAACCAATTCTCCAGAAGAGCTTGTCCATAAAGCCGTAGCAACAGGTCTTCAAGCGGACACAGCTTATTATTATCGTGTGGGTGATGCAGCGCGTGGGATATGGAGCGAAACAGGTACGTTCCAAACAGCTCCTAAGAGCGGTGAATTTACCTTCATTGATCTAGCTGATACACAAGCAAAAAGCGAAGATGAAGCCATATTGTCTTCACAGACGCTCGAAAAAGCACTTCAAACCGTAGGTAATGCTCAGTTTGTAGTTCACAACGGGGATATCGTAGATACCGGTACCAAAGAAGAGCAGTGGAACTGGTTGTTGGGGCATTCACAAAAAAGCCTTTTGAATACAACCATTGTTCCTTCAGCAGGTAATCATGAGGATGAGAACTATGCTTTTTATGATCACTTTAATATTAGCCAACCAGCTGGTTCAGCTACTAAAACAGGAGCGTACTACTCCTTTGATTACAGCAATGCTCACTTTATCGTACTGAACTCCAATGAGGACTCAGAGAAATATGCCAATTTTTCTGAAGACCAAGTTGAATGGTTAAAGAAAGATGCTGCGGCAGCCAAAAAGGCAGGTGCAAAGTGGATCATTGTGAATATTCATAAAGGTCCTTACACTACCTCTAACCATGCAACAGATGCTGACATCATGGATAACAATGGAGTTCGTAACCAAATCGCTCCACTCATGGACAAACTTGATATCGACTTTGTCGTGCAGGGGCACGATCATATTTATGCTCGGACGAAACCAATCAACCAAGAGGGTAAAGCAACAACGCCAACCAAATTAAAAGATAGATTAAATGAAAAGACGATTGAATATAGTGTGAATCCGGATGGAAGTATCTATGTCATCCCGGCAACCGCTGGCCCCAAGGTCTACTACAAAAACCCAAGCGAAAAACTTGGAGATAAGTATTATAATCTCTTTGAACTAGCTGAAGAGAATCATGCGGCAGTCTATGGCCCAGATCCGAGTGACAATCGTAGACCTGTACGAGGACAGGTACAAAATTTTGTGGGCATCACCGTAGACGAAAATAAACTTACAGCCGTAACGTATGAAATTGATCAAAACAAAAATGATGCCAAACCTTTTATTGTGGATCAGTTCGGAATCATCAAAAAATATTAGTATATATTGATTTAATGGTCTCTAAATGATCTCTAAATGATCATACAAGGATATCCTACAGTCTGTTTGGCTGCAAGGATATCCTTTTTCATTTCCTTATAGGGCCGGGACTTTCTTATAGAGAGACGTCTGAAGTGGTGCTTGTAATACTTACGCCCTGTTCGGAAGCGGGTACATCGTACATAATGCTATTAACAGATCCAAAGTTTAAAAGTAGAGTATTCAATTTTACATAGATAATTTTTTTGCAAAATAAGGGAGGATACAACGATGGCTTATCAAGAAATGAATGGAGTACGCGTATGGGGAGCACCTGATCCGGGGGCACTATCTCAAGCCCGCACATGTGCCGAAAATGGCAATGTGATTCAGGCGCTGCTGATGGCAGATCATCATAAAGGCTACAGTCAGCCGATTGGTGGTGTGGTGGTATATGACGGACAAATTTCACCTTCAGGTGTGGGGTATGATATCGGCTGTGGAAATAAGGCGGTAAGAACCAAGCTGTCTGCAGCAGATATTATGCCGCGTATTTCAACCGTGATGAATGAGATTGCACGTCAGATTTCGTTTGGCGTAGGTCGTGTGAATGAGGTTCAGGTAGACCATGAGCTGTTCGATGACCCGGATTGGGCGGTATATGCAGCGATTGGGAAGCAAGAGCATGACAAACTGAAGACCTTGGCGAGAGAACAGCTGGGTACAGTAGGAAGTGGCAATCATTTTGTTGATGTATTTGTGGAGGAAGCGACAGGACAGGTCTGGATTGCCAATCATTTCGGCAGCCGGGGCTTTGGTCACAAAACAGCAAGCGGGTTTCTAAATTTGGCCGCAGGACGGGAGTTCCTCGGAAAGGCGCCAGGAGAACATATGGATCAGCCGCCTGTGCTGCTGGATATGAACAGTGAGCTGGGGGACATGTACTACCGTGCGATGCGCCTTGCCGGACGTTATGCTTATGCCGGACGTGACTATGTGATAGAACAAGTGCTTGGTATTATGGGGACTGAAGCGGACTTTACGGTGCATAACCACCATAATTACGCGTGGAAAGAACAGCATGATGGACGCGACACCATTGTGGTCCGCAAAGGTGCAACCCCCTCGGCCCCTGGTCAAATGGGCTTTATTGGAGGAAGCATGGGCGATATCTCGGTGATTGTACGTGGAAAAGATTCGGTAGAAAATCGGGATTCCTACTATAGTACAGTTCATGGTGCAGGGCGTATTATGAGTCGTACCCAGGCAGCTGGTAAAATGAATTGGAAGACCCGTACGCGTAGCGGTGGGCAGATTACGGACCTACAGATGAAGGAGGCCGTTCGAAACTACGGTGTCGAGCTGCGCGGAGCAGGTACTGATGAGAGTCCGTTCGTCTACCGCAAACTGCGTGAGGTGCTGGACGCTCATTCCGAGACCGTGGAAGTTATGCATGTGCTGAAGCCGATCGGGGTATGCATGGCTGGGGCCAATGAGTTTGACCCTTATAAGGATTAATGAAATGATTTAACAATAAAAAGGGACTATACCCGACAGGAATGATCATTCGTCGGGCATAGTCCTTCTGAGTTATGTAGTGCCTCTCAATCTTACAGTTGATCAGCAAAAAGCTGTTCTTTAATATAAGCGACAGGCATTTCTTGTCCTGTCCATAATTCGAAGGCAAGTGCGCCCTGCCACAGCATCATGCCCAGACCGTTAATGGCGGTTGCACCTACAGACTCAGCTTGTTCAATCAGCTTGGATTTGGCTGGGCTGTATACAACATCGGTCACGATCAGATCGGAACGAAGCATGGACACATCCTCAATGACACTTTTACCTTCCAGCGGTTTCATACCGACACCTGTACCGTTAGCGAAAATATGACTTGTAAGAATCTCTTCACGTAGCTTCTCTTGATTCTCTAATGCATAGATATTCGCTTTGACTTGGGTATGTTTCATCTCTTCATTAATAATACGAACATTCTCTTCCGCCCGGGCAAAGAACTGGTCATTACGAGCGAAAATTGAAATTTCAGCGAGACCAGCCCGAGCGGCTTCAATAGCAATCGGCGTTGCAGCACCGCCTGAACCGACGAGTGTCATTTTCTTACCTTTCAGATCAATGCCGTGCTCCTGCAAGTTGCGAACATAACCAGATCCATCTGTACTGTAGCCTTTCAGCTTACCATCCGTATTCACGACGGTATTGACGGCACCTGTAAATTTAGCGCTGTCGTCCAGCTCGTCAAGGTACTGTAAGATCGCTGTTTTGTTAGGCATGGACACGTTGTAGCCGCGTATGTTTAGAGCGCGCATTCCCCGTACTACTTCTTCGAGTTGTTCATTGCCTACTTCAAAGGCCATATATGCGTTGTTCAGCCCCAGTTTTTCAAACGCAAGATTATGCATAGCCGGGGACAAAGAATGTCCGATCGGTGTAGCAAGCAGTCCGATTAATTGTGTTCTTCCGTCAATACGTCCAGCATTTTTCATAATAAGCCTCCAAGTGATCTGTGTAGTTTAATGAAACACTTTTTTATATCGATAAGCAACAAACACGGCCAGCAAAATACTGACTACGGCAATCGCAATATCCAGAATGAATACCGAGGTAATTCCCAGACTTTTGGACATGCTCCCGGTAGCCAAAGGCATCAGGATGAACGATAGGCTGGCTGCTATGTTCACGAGAGAAGTCGTAGTTCCTTTGTTCTTGCGGAAAAATTCCGTCATAACCGTGAGGGCAATTTGGAATATGCCTGCGGTGGACAAACCGATTAAGAATGAACTGATCAAAGTAGCGACAGGATTGTGCCATACAATTAAAGCCAGCAAAGAAAGCAGGGCAATAAGCGGGTACACAATCATGACGGTAATGGGCTTAATGAATCTACCAAGTACCACAGCCAACAAAATAACGGAAACTAGTGAACCTATACTATAGTAGCTAAGCAGCTTAATGGCGCTGGCTTTGTCCATGCCCAGAGCCTCTTGTCCAAATGTAGGAAGCCATAGCTGCACGATCATGAACAATACAGTGGAAGTAAAACCGATAATAATCAGAGACAAACCTTCTTGCCAAAACTTGGGCTCGCTGTGGAACGAATCCGTTGATTGACCAGTCTCGGTTGGAGCCTTTTGTTCCTCTGCTTTGTGGTTGGGGAAACCGGTCATCGACAAGAAGATCCCGTTCAGCAGATAAATTCCTGCAGGAATAAAGAAGGAATATCCATAGAACATATCGTGGTTAATAAAAAATGCAATCATGAACGGAATAACAATGGCACCGATCGAGATGGATGCTTTGACCAGGACGGTTGCAGACCCGGCTTTTTTTCCGAACCCTTCAATGAGTGCGGGATAAGTCCCCGCATCCATCATAGAGTTGCAGAGCCCTGCGATAATGGCAAACACGAATGCCAACGTGTAGTTAGGTGCAAGCGGAATGCCGATCAGGAAGATTAAATAAGCAAATGATGCAATAACAATGAGTGGTTTCCTTCCGTATTTATCTGACATTTTTCCGGCTACTCCGAGAGCAAGCAGTTTACCGATTCCAATCGCTGACACCAGATAGCCGATGGCCGCTTTATCCGTGTTCAATTGCACGGTCAGAAAGCTCATATTCGACGAGAGAATAACATTAATCATACCCAGAAGAAAATAGTTGATATAAAGCCCTGTTGCCATTCTGATATAAGGATTTTTCATAAGTGTAACTCCCAACTTAAATTTTAGATCAATGGCCTAGATAGGCATCGTCCAGGTCTATTAAAGTGCGCTCACAAACAAGTGAAAATATTCACATAATGTCTATGTCTTAATTATATAAGGGGTGTTATTATAATTCCAATGCATATTTTTATCGTTTTTCATAGTTTGAATCTATAATTTAAAATATGAATTAAAGAGGGAGCGTACATCCTTATGAACCTGAAGCACTTACAATATTTTCGTGTACTTGCAGAGATGGAGCATTTTACCCAGGCAGCTGCGCGGCTATGTATCACTCAACCCAGTTTAAGTCATGCGATTTCAGAATTAGAAAAGGATTTGGGCGTTCATCTGTTTGAAAAGCAGGGGAGGAATATTCGACTAAACAAATACGGGCGATTTTTTCTGAAGTATGTGGAGCACGCGATGGATGAATTGGAAAAGGGGGAGTATAACTTACGGGAATTAGTGAGTCCAAGCCATGGGAATATAGATTTGGCGTTCATTTACACGTTAGGTTCACACTTCATTCCAGCGATAATCCAAGCCTTTTCAGCTCTGGATGCCCGTAAAGACATTTCCTTTTCGTTTCACCAAGGGAATACGAACGATATTATTCAAGGCCTGAAGCAGGAACACTATGACGTGGCGTTCTGCTCTCACGTGGAAAATGAACCAGATGTAGAGTTTATTCCGCTGGCTCAGCAGGAATTGGTGGTCATTGTTTCTCCTGATCATCCGCTGGCTTCTCTGGACCAAATCGACCTCAAAGATACAGCGGATTACCCGGTGATCTTCTTTAACAAAAAGAGTGGGGTTCGGCCCATTATTGAAAATTTGTTCGCCAAGGCAGGCGTTACGCCACAGATTATTTGCGAGATTGAAGAAGATACGGCAATGGCTGGGCTGGTGTCTATTAATTACGGGATCGGAGTTATGCCCCGCATTTCATCGTTAGATTATTTTAACGTCAAAACATTGCCTATTGTAAATCCAGAATACGAACGTTTTATCTACCTAGCCAGCATTAAAAATAGATATTTATCCCCGGCAGTAGTAGAGTTTCGGAACTTTGCCCTAAGTTATGGCAAGGAGTTTTATCTAAAAACGCATCAGCGTGTCTAAGCTGGAGTCTCGCAATATTTAAACTTGATAAATTTTAAATTGTGTTCTATACTTCATCATCGACACAAGCAATGTGAAATGATTCACGTTTTGATACTACAAGACTTACTTACAAAAGCAGGTGATTTCATGATGAAACGTTCTTCTATTCCAGTGGCGACAGGTTTGTATGTGAACTATCTTTTGTTTGGCATGTTTAATATTATGCTGGCGTCGCACATGTCCTTTTTAACAGAGCATTTGCATACAGATCAGGCGGGCATTAGCCTTTTGGTTTCCGCGATGGGGTTTGGCAGACTATTTACGCTGTACATATCCGGCGTGCTCTCCGACCGCTATGGTCGCAAACCGTTCATTGTGGCCGCAGGGCTGCTGATGGCCGTATTTTTGGTCGGTATACCGCTGAGTCCCACCTTTGAGATGGCGATGGTACTGGCTGTGCTGGCAGGTGTAGCGAATTCTTTTCTTGATTCAGGTACTTATCCGGCTCTGATCGAGGCTTTCCCCCAATCCTCTGGTTCGGCTACAGTGTTGGTGAGAGGTTTTATATCCATTGGGGCGGCATTTTTACCGCTAATGATTATCTTTTTTATGAATCACGATATTTTTTACGGGTTCTCTTTCTTTATACCAGCATTGATATTTGCATTAAATGCGGTCTACTTGTTCAGAATGAAGTTTCCAGACATGCGGGTACAGCCCACCAAGGAGCAAAGTGGCGGTACTACTGTATCTGGCGCCGAGCAGACAGGAAATTTAAAGGCTAATGATGCGAGTAAACCGCGGTTTTGGCAGGAAGGTGTATGTCTTATTCTGCTTGGATTTACGGGACCTACTTTGCTGTATATTGTGCAGTTATGGCTGCCTACGTTTGGACAACAGTTTATCGGCATGACGGAATCAGAGTCTCTCAGACTATTAGTTTATTACAATATGGGTTCGCTGGTTTCCGTGTTTGTATTGGTCATTGTATTGGGAAAATGGGTTAAACCTGTTCATATCATCCTTATTTATCCTTGTATTTCCTTGTTGGCTTTTGGAGCGCTTCTTCTTTTCAAATCAGGGGCCGCCGCCATTATCTGTGCGAGTGTCATCGGGTTTTCTATATCGGGTGTACTTCAGTTGACGTTAACTGTAATGAGCGAATTTTTTAGTCAACGAAAAGGACAGATTACCGGGTTTATTTACACCGCAACTTCGCTGTCCTATACGCTTATTCCCGTGTTTACAGGCTTTCTTTTGAAGCATTCTCAAATTTCCAGTGTGTTTATGCTGGCTATTATCGTGAATGTGCTCGGGATCGTACTGGCGGTGTTTGTTAACTTTCGTTACAGTGCCGTTTTTCCTGCAAAACGAGAATTGTCTCCTCAAATTGTACTGGATACGAAATAACTAGCGACTGAACCTAATCATCTGCATGCTTATTCAGAATGCGTTATACTATGAATTATTGTGAATGTTCGACTTGAAACTGTAATTGGGGAGTGAGATAGATATGGCAAAAATCGTAAAGGTAAAAGATGTACGGATCGGTGAAGGAGCGCCTAAAATATGTGTCCCCATGGTGGGAGAAACGTTGGAGCAGTTGAAGGAAGAGGCTGCCCATTTACGTACACTCGACCTGGATATCGTAGAGTGGAGAGTCGATTTTTTCGAGCATGTGGAGGAGCTGGAAAAGGTAAAGGCTGCCTTACATGAGATTCGGTCTATTTTAGCCAATATTCCACTCGTATTTACGTTCCGTAGCGCCCGAGAAGGTGGAGAAAAGGAAATCAGTGCGGCAAGCTATGTAGAATTGAATCGTACAATAGCCGAAACGGGACAAGTAGATATGATTGATGTAGAGCTTTTTAATGAGGAAGCTGATGTGAAGATGCTGATAGAAGCGGCACATAAGCATAACGTGTATGTTATTATTTCAAACCATGATTTTCAAAAGACACCGCCGAAGGAGGAAATTGTGTCCCGGTTGCGTAAGGCACAGGAATTGGGCGGCGATCTGCCTAAAGTAGCGGTGATGCCAACCAATACGGCCGACGTATTGACCTTGTTGGACGCCACACGCACCATGGCAGAGGAGTATGCGGATCGGCCGATTATCACGATGTCGATGGCGGGAAAAGGTGTCGTGAGCCGTCTGACCGGAGAGCTATTTGGTTCAGCGTTGACTTTTGGTGCTGCCAAGAAGGCTTCTGCACCGGGACAGATTCCTGTCACTGAACTGAGAGAAATATTGCAGGTGCTGCATAGCCACTCTTAAAAGATGCAATTACTACCCACTAGCGAGCAAGGAATTCATAGTGAACACAAAAGGAGGACCCCATGCGATAAGCATGCTGGGGTCCTCCTTTTTGTAATGCTTAATTCAATCCCCGAGTAGGTTCATACAATTCCCAACCCAGATTCAGTGTTTGAATAATATAGTCTGCGACTTCTTCCGCATCCAACTGATCGGTATCGATCTTGGAGTGATTCACCGCGTAAATGTCCTGTCTGGAACGGAAAAGATCTTCAATTTCCTCTAACGTCTTGTTTTGCAGATTAGGGCGGGTGTCAATCAGCATCTTGAGCCGATCTTTCCAGGAATCCCAATTTAAATCCAAGAAGAACACAATGGAGGAAGCCAAACAAGCCTGCTTCACCTCTTCCTGTAGAAACGCGCCACCGCCAACAGAAATGATTTTAAGACGCGTATTGCTGCACAACTTCAAAATATGCTCTTTTTCAATCTCACGGAAACGCTTCTCTCCGTAAGTTTTGAAAATTTCTGTTGTAGGCATGTTGTACTCTTGTTCAATCTCCTGATCAATATCCACGAAATCGCGATAAAGCTTGCGCGCTAGATGGGAACCGATCGTTGTTTTGCCCACGCCCATAAAGCCGATGAGCACAATATTTTGTTCTTTTAATGGAATCTCACTATTGTTTTGCACATAACCACTCTTTTCTCACCAGTAATGTTGAGATGTAACGCTTCAAAGCACTAAATACATTATACGTTCATCAACCGTGTCATTCAATAGTATAGAGCACATCAGCAATGAGGTATACGATAAAAGAGACTCTGATTACCAATGGAGTGATAGAACAGCAGATAAAAAACTAGGTATTCAAGTGTTATGTAATGCGTAAATGGAAGAAAAACAAACTTGTACAAGTATAAAAGAGGCAATATTGTGTACTTAATTGAAAAAAAGGACATATTTTGCCGAAAAACGTATTGAAATTATTGGAAGTAGGAATATAATAGAGTTATGCAAATTGTAAATGTAATCGCTCTATTTACAATTTGTGATTGATTTAATTTATAAAAAAGAAGCTACTTTGAACCGAAAACCAAGTATACATATGCAAATAGTTAAATATCACTTTACGGACATGTATCGGTCAATGGGTTCATTGTACGAAGGTGGTGATACGGTCTACGCGCTTGCGCTCTAGTCAACGAAGAATTGGAGATAAGAATAAAAAATGATCTAGGAGAGGGATGAATTGAAATGAAAACAAACACAGCTAAAGTATTGAAAAAGGGAATGAGTATCGCTTTATCCGGTATGTTAATCGCGTTATTTGTCGGCAATTACTCTGCCCATGCAGCTCCAGAGGTCGTTCACAAGACCATACTTGTAAAAGCTGGAGAAGTATACGATGGTAAAGGCAAGACCGTAGTGGCTGACCCCGATACCTTGGGAGATGGAAGCCAGAAAGAGGCTCAAAAGCCTATCTTTAAGCTAGAAAATAATGCAACGCTGAAAAATGTGATCATCGCTGCGCCTGCTGCGGATGGTGTGCATGTATATGGCAATGGCACCATTTCCAACGTAACGTGGGAGGATGTCGGTGAAGATGCATTGACGCTTAAAGAACCAGGCACGGTGAATATTACAGGTGGTGGAGCGTTCCATGCATATGATAAAGTATTCCAAATCAATGCCGAAGGCACGATTAACATTAAAAACTTTAGAGCCGATGATATCGGTAAGCTGGTTCGCCAACTTGGGGGCTCTACGTTTAGAGTGAATATGACTTTGGATAACTCGGATATTTCCAATGTCAAGGATTCGATCCTCAGATCGGACGGTCCTAACAGCAAAGCTAAAATTACGAATACTCGTTATCATAATGTAAAACAATTGTTTAAAGGTTTTAAATCTGGCAATACGAGCGAGTCCGGCAATACTAAATACTAATCGTTAGCGTAGGATAGGAGTACGGATAGGAAAGGGGCTGTCCAACAGGTCGTATGATCTGATAGGACATGCCCCTTTTTTGGTATGTTAAGTTAACCCTGAGATGATCTGGGCTTCGTTCAGAACGAGGACTATGTTATGATCGTGCTATTACATTTTATACAAAAAAGTTGGGTGGCTATGAATCTATTTCATCAATATGTGAATCATGATGGTACTTTAAATGATATGATGGTGCGCAGTCGTGAAATTTTATATACAGGTACGAATGGCCGACATGTGGAACGTTTTTACGTGTCCTCCTCTGAAAGTTATATATTTAAACCCCTGACCAATGATGATCAGAAGGGACGGGAGAGATGGGTGTATGAGCATGTGCTTCCAGCATTATCACCCATATATCCCCAATTGCTAGCTTGTTCCGATACAGACGCAGATGGCGGAGGAGAATGGATGGTGTTTGAGGATCTTGGTCCGTTACATCATCTACATGCAGACGAAACCCTATTGCAAGCTGTTGGACTTGTCGCAAGGTGGCATGCTTTGCCGCCGGGTCGTTTTGCCGGGATGCCACTACGGGGACCGAAGCCGCTCATCCAGGAGATGGTTTCCGAGCTGCACACACGCAAGCCAGATATGTTAGAGCTTGGCAGCTCACTCGGTTTTTCGAAGCAGCAGATGCAGCGTATTTATGCACAGCTGGAGCATCTATCTTTTTCACACCAGCTTGTACTGTCTCATGGTGATCTTCATCCGGGGAACTATGCGTTGAGTGGGGAGAGGCTAAGGGTGCTGGATTGGGAGCATGCTCATCTAAACACACCGCTGTGGGATGTATATCACCTAATCGACATGTCGCATCCGTTGTTCCCTCGACGTATGACGTCTGAATTGCGTATTCGTATGCTGGACACCTATCTGGAACAGCTGGAGCTGTTGGGGATAAAGGGTGATCGAACGGCATTTATACAGGAGTATGGTATGTTTGCTGTGGTATTTTCGCTCTGGATGCTATTGCTAATCACAAGTGATTTGCAAAGGATGGGTACAGAACTGCATAGAAATAGCGACAAATGGTCAAAAGAGCAATTAGAGTCCCAATTGGATGCAACGTTAGCTTGTTTAAACCAATGTACAGCGATGATGGATGGGGTACAAGTCCAACCATGCAAGTAGTGGCTTAAGGCACAGATTCTATATAGTCAGCCAAAGAAGGTAGGGAAATAAATCCATGAAAAAAGTCGGTTTGGTCATGAGAAAAATACAATTTGCTGAAGCACAAGGGCCTCGTATTTTTGCAGAACGTCTGAAGCAGATCGGATTGGAACTGGGGGTAGATATCGTATTTGTATCGCCGGAGCGCCACGTAAGTAGCCATGACTGGCTTCCAGGCTATGAGCATGAAAAGAGTGACCTGGTCAATTATGACATTGTACTGGATCAACTGCATGAGCAGCAGATTGAGCACGTTATTTATACGGTATCTGGCTTTACTTATTTGAACATGTTTTTTAAAAACAGCGTACTCTTTCCACATAGTTTTCCAGATCCGGCACTGACAGGCTATGAGATGATGAAGCCTTTTTATCAGATTGTGGACAAGGCTATCGTACAGACTGCCTTTCTCAAGCAGGAGATGGCCTCGAAGTTTGGCGTAACCGATGTGACAGTCATCCCGATCGGATTTAATGAGCGGCTGGTGGAAAAGCATTTTGATCCCTCACAAGTGGTGGAGAACCGGGTGATGTGGATTGGTAGAGATGAAGAAAATCGGCGTCCGGATCTGGTGCTGGAGTATGCGCGGCATAATCCTGACAAGGATGTCTATATGGTGTTTGGTGGTGAACGCTACAAGGAGAGCATGAAGAAGTACGACATCCCGGACAATGTAAAACTTCAATTTGCATTGACGCAAGACGAGGTGTTTGCACTGATGAACACAGCGAAGGTGTATTGGAGCTGCTCCAAATTCGATACGTTCGCAATGCCGCTGACCGAAGCGCTCGCGATGGGGAAAATCGTGGTGAAACCCGAGCACCCTTGCTATGGGCACATCAGCTCTACGCATTCTTTTTCAGGAAATGAGAAAAACTGGTTCGAGCTGGTCAATATGGCTGCGGCTTCACCTCGCCGGGTTTCTGCGGAGAATCAGACATACGCCATGGAACAGTTTTCGAGTCAGGTGATGAAGCAGGGATACCGAGACTTTTTTGATGATTGGTTAAGCTGAACGACGAGGCAGGATGCGTGGATGTAGACCATAAAAAAGGGACTTTCGCTCTAATGAACGAAAGTCCTTTTTCTTATGACTGTATCTCTGCTATCGCTTCAGTATGAGCGGTCTTGCGATCCATCATGTAGCTGACCAGCATCAGTAGCAGACCGCCGACAGTAATGAGTGATGCAACCCATGGAATGGCGGGTAGCCCCATTTGGTTAATCACGACTCCTCCGATAAAAGCACCGCCTGCGTTGCCCAGATTCAATGCGGAATGGCTGGAGGTAGAGGCTAGCAAAGGAGCCTCATAGGCCAGATTCATGATACGAACCTGAATCCCCGGCATGATGCCGAATGCGGCAATCCCCCAGATAAAGACAGTGATCACGGCCAGTACCTTGTTTTGAAGCGTAAACGTCAGAATGGCCAGAATAATGGCCAGTACAGCATAGTTTGCAACCAAGGACGGAAGCAGCTTCCAATCTGCGAGCTTGCCGCCAACGATGTTGCCAATCGTGACACCTAGGCCGAACAGGACGAGAATCCAGGTAATGCTGTGTTCGGCAAAGCCACTAATATCCGTAAGCATGGGCGTAATGTACGTAAAGACAGTGAACAAGCTACCACAGCCAACTGCACCTGTCAGCAGCATCAGCAGCACTTTTGGATTAAATAAGCTCTTGACTTCTTGCTTGAGACTGGAAGGCTTGTCCTGCTGAATCACCGGAATGTAACGAATAATACCGAAGAGAGAAATCAAGCCGATCACAACAATGGCTCCAAAGGAAGCGCGCCAGCCGAGCTGCTGTCCGATAAAGGTGCCGAAGGGCACGCCAATAATGTTCGCTACCGTCAATCCGGTTAGCACCATAGAGATGGCCCCTGCCCGCTTATCAGGACGGACCAGCCGGGCAGCGATCAGGGAACCGGCACCCAGGAAGGTTCCGTGCGATAACGCAGTAGCCATACGGGCCGCAATCAGAAGCTCGTAGTTAGGAGCAATGACGGAAAAAAGATTTCCTAGAATGAATATGGACATCAGCAGACACAGTAGCTTCTTTTGTGGAACCTTATGGGTTAATACAGTAAGCACAGGTGCACCAATGGCTACACCAAGCGCGTAACTGGTGATTAATTGCCCGGCTTGCGGAATCGTAACATGAAGATCATGGGCTACATTGGGCAGAAGTCCCATAATGACGAATTCGGTCATGCCGATGGCGAAGGCACCAAGGGTTAACCATAGCAAGGAGGGGGGAAAGCGATTAGCTGTCATATTTTCTTGAGTACTCATAAGTTTCTTGTATCCTCCTGAAAAAATAGTAATGCGAGTATATCATTCCAGGCGACATCTGGCGACCCATTTTGCAAGAATTTTACATACTAAGCTGATAAGGTTTGTGTAATTTATAAATGCGACAGGTTGGAAGGAGCCAATTATGTTATTTTGGTAGTATGATATGAAGATAGGGAATGACGTTGTAAGGAATAATCCGGGGAGGATATAACGATGACACTTAAAGTGGTACATAGTATTACGGACTTAATCGGAGATACGCCTTGTGTGCGGCTGCAACGGCTCACAGGACTGCAGGATGCGGAAGTATATGTGAAGCTGGAGTATTTTAATCCAAGTGGTAGTGTTAAAGATCGGGCCGCGGGCAACCTGATTGCCGAGGCGGAAAAGGCGGGGCATCTAAAGCCCGGAGGCACCATTATTGAACCGACCAGTGGCAACACGGGAATTGGTCTTGCGATGAATGCGGCAGCCCGAGGTTACCGCGCAATTTTGGTGATGCCTTCGAATATGACGAAGGAACGGATCAATATTTTAAAAGCCTACGGGGCTGAGGTCGTACTGACACCAGCGGAAGAACGGATGCCAGGAGCGATTCGTAAAGCTCTTGAACTGGGGACAGAAATTGAAGGGAGTTTTATCCCGCATCAGTTTGAAAATGAGGCCAACCCCGATATCCACCGTACAACCACAGCACTTGAAATTTTAGAGCAGACGGAAGGAAAGTTGGATGTGTTCGTCGCTTCTTCGGGAACGGGTGGGACCATTACGGGAACAGGTGAAGTGCTGCGCCAGCATTTGCCGGATCTGCGGATTGTTGTGGTCGAGCCTAAGGGTTCGCCCGTACTGTCCGGGGGAAAGCCCGGTCCGCATAAGCTGGTGGGAACGAGTCCGGGCTTTGTTCCTACCGTGCTGAATACGGAGGTGTATGACGAAATCATCCAGGTTTCCGATGAGGATGCGATTGCTGTGACACGAGCAATTGCTGCTCAGGAAGGGATTCTCGTCGGGCCCTCCAGCGGAGCTACAATATGGACGGCCATTCAGGAAGCTCGGCGTTTGGGAGCAGGCAAACGGGTACTCTGTATTGCCCCGGATACCGGAGAGCGTTATCTGAGCATGGGGATATTCGGATAAAAAGATGCGAATCGGGACCAAAGTGATTCGACTCATTTATATGTAAGATCCAGCCTCATTAATCGAAGTAACATAAGTGAATTGGCGATATGGTAGATTCTTTTTCAATGGAGGAACATAAACATTGAATACATTCTTCCCTAATTCATAAGACGTACAATGCTTCATTATCTTTTTCCGGCTGGATTCCATCCATAGACAAGAGAACGCCACCGTTTTGTTCTGTCGTTTCGGCCAGTATCGTATGAATATGGTCATCGAGATTGGCAGCCATAGGAACTTGATATCTCAACAGATTTTGGGTGCTTGTTTGGGATGTCGCGTGCATGTAGTGTCATCAGTCAGTTCCTTTGCAGTCATGTCCTGTTTGAAGCGCAGTTGGTCCAC
Organism: Paenibacillus sp. EKM10P; assembly: GCF_011800655.1. NCBI lineage: Bacteria > Bacillati > Bacillota > Bacilli > Caryophanales > Paenibacillaceae > Paenibacillus > Paenibacillus sp. EKM10P. The sequence goes on from NZ_JAALET010000013.1 coordinate 55,581, forward strand.
ATGATCCAGCACATCGTAGCCATAGGACGAGCGCTCTATGCTAAGCAACTCTTCTTCACCTGATTTATACGAGACACCCGTATAGGAACATACCGGATTCTTGCAAGCATATGCCATGCTCCAAGCGTCATCGTTCCGCTCCGTGTCGGTATTTTTTATGCCATGCCACATGGGCAGCAAAATGACTGCAATTTAGGAGGTTTGGAATACCTTTCAGGAATAAAGTATAAAAAACGGGAGAATTAGATATATTCTTTATTCATCGACAGCAAGATATTACATACGGTTACTCACAATGAACGTGATTTAGGGGTACCACTGAAATCATGTTTATTAGAATTTAATTCAGAGAGGAAGAGGAAAATGAAAGTAGATCAAATGTTTGACCTTGATTTAAGAAAGAGCTATGAGGCCAGTGAGCTTAGCCCACAAGCTTCAATCATCAAGACAACCATTAAGGTATCCAAAGCAGTATGTAAAACTCTTACCTGTATCTGTACCGGTTCTTGTTCCAATTGTAAATAATTCATAAGCGATTCGTAAGTCAGGGGTAGTGAAATGGGCTACCCCTACTTACATTATGGAGATTGCATGATAAAACCTAATATATACAATTGGCATGTAGTCCGGCTAACCGATCATTTTAGTTGTGGTGCAACTGTTGGTCAGCCGCTTACTATCCTGTTTATTGATACAGGCGTCGATAAATCCCACTCAGAGATCCAAGGTAATCTAGTTGAGGCAGAATGCAAGTCATTTGTACCTTATGAGCCTTGTATAAGCGATTACGTCGGGCATGGTACACAAATGGTTAGCTCTGTTACCGGCAAATATATATTGAAGGGGATATGCCCTTTCGCTCGGGTTGTTGTCTACAAAATTACGGACAAAAAAGGAATAAGCAAGCTTGAATGGTTGTATAGAGCGCTGGAAGAGGGTATTGCTAAAGGATATCCAATTATCAACGTCAGCTATCGTACAGAATATGAGGTCGACTTATTCGAGTTCAATAGGTTTCAGGCTTTGGTTGACTGCGCCAATGCGCAAGGCATATGGGTAGTCTGTTCCGCAGGAAACGATGGACGCGATATTACGCAGGAGTACAGAGTACCTGCGAATTTAAAGGGAGTATACCCAATTGGATCAACTAATAAGAACGGGGATATCTCCGGGTTCAGCAATACGCTCAACGATCAATTTTTTGCGCCGAGTGGTGATGAGTATGAAATCAATTACAACAATGATTGGGTAATGGTTGCCAAATCGAGCTTCGACACAGAGGATTACTTATACGAAGTGCTGGGATTTGACAAAGCATACACAGTGGGTATCGGTACGAGTATTGCCAGCGCCTTATTCAGCGGAGTTGTTGCCTCTCTTAGCGGAGAGCTTATCGCGCAGGGGATGAATGCCGGACGCACAGAAATGGAGTGTCTGCTCCGTCAAGGCGCGAGACTGATTGATGTTCAGCGGAATTATTATGAAGTAAGCCTTGCCGGTTCAATTCGTGCTTTAAGACAGATGAGAGGTTGATTGCATGTTGGAGAACTTTGAAATCTCGGAAAATTACATGTACCGGAAAACGTTGCTTGGCATGGAGCATTATACGCAGATATTTGATCATGAACAACTAGATGATGATGAATACCTTGACAGACTTGTACGGTTCGTTCAGCAGCAGGGGTTGATAGATTCCATTTATGTCTCCAGCCCCTCGACCTACGCTGCACTGCAAAGCCTGGAACAAGGCAGAACATTGAAGTCCAAAAAAAAGCGGAATCTTATCCTAAGTCTAAGCAAGTTCATTTCGCGGGCAATTTGTAGACCAACACCGTTTGGACTGTTCGCGGGAGTAGGCATTTCCCGATTTGGAAAAACGGGAGGCGCCGGGGAACATGTCGTCTGGGCAACTCCGGATTATAGCCTAATTTACCGCTTAATAGGGCTTTTCCATGGGGATGCGGATGTCCGCAATGAATTGAGACTGAGTGTAAATAACACCTCTTACATTGACCATCACAGGCTCGTCATCTCTTATCAGACTCTGTTTGCAGCAGATCAGGAGGAACGAAGCACTGAAAATATATCTATTCTCAAAACCCCGGTCATAGATTTCATCATGAAGATCCTTGATAAAGAGCAGCAGACTTTTCTGCAGCTTATGCAAGCTATAAAAGACGCCTTCGGTGTGGATGACACGATCAGCACAGATTTTTTGCAGCAATTGATAGAACAAGGCTTTTTAGTAAGTGAGATGATTCCCAATCCTCGGGATAGCGCTCCTCTGGAGCATCTGATACGTACACTAAAGCTGCTTGCTGCTCCCAAGGCAGCATATTACTCAGATATTTTGGAGAGAGTTGGACAAGCCATTCAGGACATTACAGTTGCTGCGGTCAAACGCGAAGGCATTGAGGCTGTCCGAAAACTAGTCCAGCTTATCCTTCCCGATTATCAGGGCGACTTGGTCAAAATAGACGTAAGACTGAATCAGGTAAATGAAATTCTATTGTCGGACAGCGATAGGCAATCGTTGTCCCAAATAGCTTCAATATTGAGCATGCTTTCTACGTACAGGAAAGAGGATACACTTTCCGACTATCGTCAGCAATTTACTGAGAAGTACGGAGTATATGAAGAAGTGCCCTTATTGCAGTTGTTCAGTAAGACCTTGGGGCTCGGCAAACCTGAAGAGTACAAGAGCCACTACCAGAACGGAGATAAGTACAGGTACAAGGATGAAGGCAGGTTCCGACAGCTTAAGGCGCTAATTGCGGAGTGGCAGACCGAAGCGCTTGTCAATCATTCGGATATCGTGCTTGACGAGGTCAAAATCCAACAGCTGTCTGAATTGAGTCTGGAGAATGTCCATGTCTCGTTCGATTTGTATTATTCCTGCATGGAGAATGAGCAAGGTGAAGTTACGTTTTATTTAAACAACAGAGCCGGATCATTGGAAGCGTGTCAGAGCTTCGGAAGATTTGCCTACATGTTTGACAAGGATAGCCGTGATGAAATCTTCAATTTTGTCAGGAACCCGAAGGATCAGAAAGCAGGGGAGAGCGCCGCTGAAATCTCATTTTACCCATTCAGTCCCAAAATAACTAATATTATGACGGCAGGCCCGACACCAGACCAATCTATGGATATGGCCACGTTTCCCGAGAATCGGAAATTAGATGTTTCCCAGCTGCTGGTAGGGGTGGAGGATTCGGGATACTTTTATCTGAAGCACAGGGAAACAGGCGAACTGGTATTTCCCAAACTCAGCAGCATGTACAATACAGAGCTGGCGCCTTATCTGATCCGGTTTCTGAATGATATTAATCTGCAGTATCAGACCGGATGGTCCCATCTGGAGGAGTATCTCTATGATTCTTCTTTTACACCGAGAGTAACCTATAAAAATATCATCATCTGCCCCAAAAAATGGACATTATATGCGGATAAACAGCTCCAGAGCGAAGAACAGTTTCTGGCCTTTCTGGAGGATTGGATCATAAAGTATAACATTCCGCGATATGTATATTTGGTGGAGCTGGACAATAAGCTGTTGCTGGATTTGGATCGCCATCATCATCGAAAGCTTTTGCACAAAGAATATACCCGGAATCCGGAAGGCAAGGCGGCCGTTATTATGGAAACGGAGAAAGAATTGTTCGCTTCCGCTAACCGATATATGGAGGAGTGCGTATTTTTTTGCAAAAGCCCGATGTTTCAGTACTTGCCGATAGACAGATTGTCTGCACAGGCTACCGATAAAAGCTTAAATAAAGTGCTGAGTTCTTCGGTGAATGCCGTTTATTATCCAGGTTCGGATTGGATATCCCTGCAGGTATATTACAATCAGGAACTGCTAACCGATTTGCTGGGCAGTGCATTTAAGACATTCATGGACAATAGCGCCGAGTACTTCATTGACCAGGTTTTTTTTGTCCAGTATGCAGATAAGGAGCCGCATATCAGGCTAAGGTGCAAAATGTCGGGAAGCGTAGAGCATCAGCGTTTCACGGCCTTGAACTATGTTTTTGATTTCCTGAATACTGTAACCTCGTCCGGATTGGTTAGTTCCTATTCGGTTGTTCCTTACCGGCCTGAAATTTTGCGGTATGGCGGCACAGCCTTCATTGAACAAGCGGAGAGGTTATTTGCTATCGATTCTTATCTAGTTTCAGGCTATTATGCAGGGAAGAGGTCAATTAATGCAACCGATCAGATGTTATTTTGCTGCACCGGACTTTTTGAGGTTGTGAACTGCGCGTATCCGCTGGTAGAAGATCAATTGAAGGCTATGGCTGCGATTATTGATCCAAAGAAATTCAGACAGGAGTACCGGGAACACAAAGAAGCGCTATTCCAAAGGATTCAACAGACCCGTTCCATATCCTTGCCAGCAAGCGATACAGGCGACAGGTTGCGGCAATACGCTGCATATTTCACGGCTATCCGGGAAGCTGACGACAGAACCAATTACTACGATGATATTATGTTCAGCATCATGCACATGTTCTGCAACAGAGTGTTCGGCCTGGACCGGGAAAAAGAAGAGCTTGCCCTACACCTATGCTACTTCAGTTTGGAAGATTATTTACAGGTAAGCAAATATCATGTTGCCTATTGAGGAGGAGCTTATGGCGGTCAAACAAGTCCCGGGAAATTTATCTGAAATAGTCAGGCAAAGCGCAGAAATTTACAAAGATATAGATACTGTAACCCTGCTAATCAAGAAGCACGCCATGCATGATTACCCTGAAATGGAGCTGATATCGCTGGCTTCAGGATACCCCGGGATCAGCCTTCTTCTGGATAAACTAGATGAAGTCTACCCGGGGGAAGGGTGGGATGCGCTTGCTTTCAAGTACAATCAGGAGATTGTGCGCTTAATCGGCAATATACCGTTCCATTCATTGTCACTGTATACCGGATTGGCAGGTGTTATTTATCTGTTCAACGAGTGTTCAAGAGGTTCAACAAGATATACGAATGTGCTCTCACAGACGCTGGATATGTTTCTTAGCAGCTATGGGGAATTCTATGAGGAGACAAGGGGGAAATTGGAAGACTCCTTGATTGAGGATAGCGACTTGGATTTGATTTCAGGATGGACGGGGATTGCAGCTGCATTAATGGAGGTTAAGGAACGCCAAGACAGATACGCTGGGAAGCTGGATGCGGTGCTCCTTAAGATCCTTCAACTGATTACGGATGCTGTAGGCAAGCTGAGACATTTCGGGGAACTTCCCGAACAGACCATTTACTATAATCTTGGTATGGCGCACGGAATTACAGGAGCCATTAATTTGCTGGCTGTTGCACATCTCCGCCGCTACCCGTTAACAGGATTGAGAGAAGTACTGGAAGTTGCCAAGACTTTTCTACTCGGAAATATCAGAGAGTGGAACGGCACCCTTGTCATACCTAATATGTTCACACCGGATGAATCCGCAGAGACTAGTCGGAATCCAGGTTATCACAGAGATGCATGGTGTTACGGCACACCGGGAGCTTCTGTGGCTATGTTCCGGCTGGGATTGGCCCTGGAGGACAAAGCGCTGCAGCAGCAGGCTCTGCAATTGTTCAATACCGTCTACTCCAGACCAGATTCGCTAAGAAAGGTAATTTCACCGACGATCTGTCACGGCTATGCAGGCTTGCTCCTGATTCAGCACCATTTCAGCCGTACGGCAGCCATACCGTTCAAGAATGATTTTTTGCATCGTATGTTATCATACCGGAATACTCAAGAAGCAGTATCCTTTACAGACCTTGAGGGAAGCGTCGATGATCCGTTATCTCTCGATAAAGTAGGCCTGCTCGATGGATGTGCAGGTGTATTGCTGACACTGCTGACCTGTGATAATGAGAACTTGAGTACATGGAAGCAGATGCTGGTATTTAGCTAAAAGGAGGAGACGGTAATGTTCATTTTATTAAAAGAAATTATTACAGTCATGGTGGGACTGATTACCGATTTTCTCTCTTTTCAACTGGATGCATATTTTTATATTTGGTTTCTGGTCCTGTTTATTTCAAGCTTGGCGGCGACCCTGGTTCAACGAAGCGAAGGGACTATTACCTACAGCACAGCCGAATGTGTCGGAATAAATGTGCTAGTTGTCGTATTATACCTAGTAATCGGTACAATTTTGGCCAGATACTTTGCAAGTTTTGAGGATCAGCAGATTGTTGCTGGAGATAAGATTATGCTGTATAAAATTTCTTTTATGCTTACATCCGCTGTAATTATAGTGGATATTATACTAGATAGGTTGAAGAGAGGGCGGAAATTCTCCTACTCTTTGGAGTTTCTTGCCGGAAGCGCCGTGTGCTTCTTACTGTTTCAATTAAGCAACCAAACGGACTGGATAGGAACTAAGCTGTCGCTCTCCTATATTGTCATGGTAGCGATAGCCGCAGGTGTCTATACAATGGCAATGAAGTTTTTGCTAGAATACGAAAATCACAAAGAGAAATAGGTGATTAAGCCATAATGGAATTGAATATGGAGAGCACGGCATATAAAAAGATCGGTGAAGAAAAACAAACGGCCCATTCCTTGCTGGAGTTAATCAAAATTGCGAGATGGCCCAAGCTTGCACTTGCTTGGAGCATCGTATTTACACTGATTTCCGCCGCTTTTTCATTAGTATTGCCGATCATTACAGGCAAGCTTGTCGATAAGATCTCAGCTATGGAGCTGACGATCCAGACCGCAGCTGTGCTTATTTCGCTGTTTCTGGCCGGAGGGATTTTAAACGCCGTGTCTTCTCTGCTCCTCAGATATGTGGGGAGCAAGTTTTTTCAGGAACTGCGACTGAAAATTTGGGAAAAAATTATCCATTTGCCGGTTAATTATTTTGATAACAACGAGAACGGCAAAATCATCAGCAGAATGACGAACGACCTTGCTATTGTAAGTAATTTTCTGGCTATCACTCTGCCTTCTATTCTGGCTGATGTCCTGATGGTCACTGGTTGCATCATCATGTTATTTGTATTGGATTGGAGATTAATGAGTGTACTCGTTGCTCTGATTCCTATAACGGCGCTACTAATCTATCCCATTGGAAGAAGGATGAATAGAGTAGCGGTTGAGGCACAGGATGCAGCCGCAGATTTTTCTGGTGAGTTATCCAAAATTCTCTATAACATCAGATTCATTAAAGCGACGACGTCGGAAAAGCTTGAAATGAAATATACTCGGGAGATACTTGGACGTATCTTTCGCTTGAACATCAAAGAGGGAATATTGTCGGCTGTCATTGAGCCGATTGTCACAATTATCATCATGCTAGCTTTGGTAGGAATGTTTTGGTATGGAAGCGCCGGCATTGCCGCTGGACATATCACTACAGGTACTTTGGTATCCATGATCTTTTATTTGTTTACAATGGTTTCGCCTCTGACCCAGCTCAGCAGTTTTTTCTCGCAGTATCAGAAGGCCAAGGGAGCAAGCAAGGAAATTTATATCATATATAACCAGCAGGATGAGAAGCAAGAAAAGTTAGGCAGTGTGCCGGACATGAAAAGTCATGATCAGAATTCGGATATCCTGCATTTTGCCAATGTTTCTTTCTCGTACAACCAGGGCCAACCGGTATTATCCAACGTAGAGTTAACCTTCAGAGGCGGTACCACTACAGCGATCGTAGGGCCTTCCGGCTCGGGAAAAACAACAATATTTTCTTTAATAGAGAAATTTTACTTAGAATATAATGGAGAAATCTATTACAATAATGTATATTTGGATAAGATTAGGACGGAAGAATGGCGTCGCAAAATATCCTATGTTATGCAGGATAGTGACTTACTGGTAGGATCAGTGAGAGACAATCTGGTATATGGCCTAAACAGAGACGCGGATGACCATGAGATTTATGCGGCTCTTGATACAGTAGGCTTGAAGGAGGTAATTTATCAATTACCGGATGGTTTGGATACCTTTGTTGGAGAAAGGGGAGTCAAATTATCGGGGGGACAGAAGCAGCGAATCCAGATTGCCAGATGCTTGCTTTCAGACCATGAGATTCTGCTGTTTGATGAAGCTACCGCCAATCTGGATAGCGAGTCAGAGCAGCTTGTACATGATGTAATCAGGCTTCTCTCCAAGAATAAAATGACCATTGTTATCGCTCATCGTTTGTCAACCATCTACAAAGCGGACCAGATAATCTTTTTGGATAAAGGAGAAGTAACGGGGGTAGGCACGCATCACGAATTAATGAGTTGGCATGATAAATATCGTGATTATGTTCAATTCCAGCTTCCCACACAATTAAGTTAGGGAGGGGCGGTGGCGTTGTATCATCAATTGTCAACGTGGATCATTGATAAATACTTTCAAGACGAAGAATTGGAAGCGGAGAAGCGTGCTTATGTGCTTTATTATCTAGAGAACATACTGGCTGGCACAGAAAAAATACTTCTTGTATTGGTCAGTGCCTGTTTGCTCGGTGTATTAGCCGAAACGGCTGCGATGCTGCTTTCCTATACAGTGGTCCGGCGAAAGTCCTTTGGCTGGCATGCTCGCAAGTCGCATCATTGCACCTGGGTCAGTCTACTGACCTTTGTGTTTGTTCCCTGGCTCTTAAAGGAAGTAGAATGGAACCGCTTTTTTTTGGCGACGCTCTGTCTGCTTTCTATCATTCTAATTGCCAGATACGCTCCGGCAGATACGGAGTGCAATCCATTGGTAGATCCGAAGTTCAGAAGAGCATGCAGATTACAAGCTATCTTTTTAAGTATAGTGTTTGTTTTCGTGGCCATCGCACTAGATTTTTATCCTTGGTTAATATTTGGGCTGTTTCTTGAAGCAGTCGTCATCACACCAGTATTCTATTCCATAATGAGAAGGAGTTATGCCAATTATGAACAATATCAAGAATATTAAAGAACACAGAAACAACCATACCCAGAGACTCAAGGCTAAGCTACTGGAGCATATGAGTAAAAGAGGTGAAGGAGGAGGGATTTGTTTCGGATTGTTCTATGAACCATTCAACCCAAAAGTTTGGAAATTGAACAAAAAATGATTACATCCGGCATTTATTTTTTGCAATACACCAGCTATCTTGTAATATATCATATGGTCAGCGGCAATGGTCTAAGCGTTTTCCGTATGAATTATAAGCTGCTGCTGTTTTTAGTCATGTATTATTTTATCGGAATAACAGCTCTGAATAACTTCGGACTGATTGTTTACCTATTTCTATTTGTGCTACTGGCATTATACGGGTGGTTGACCGACAAATATGAATCCTTGTGGGTCATAGGCTTCTACGCCATCCTTACCATCTTTATTACGACACTGCTGGGTTATTTCATAACGGTAATCAGCTATGCGGTTCCTTATGAATATAAAAACAAATGGACGGCGCCCTTCCTAACCGCTTGTTCACCTCCGCTGATCTACTTGGCGCTCCGAAAGCTTGTGTCTTATTTGTTTCCTACTCCGGCGGTCAGGCTTTTGAAGCTATATCGGATTAAGCTTATCGTCGGAGCTTCTTTAATCTTAGTCTTGGGGATCATCGGACTCGGACTCATTATCTATTCGGAGTGTGAGAGCAACAATCCGTATCCAAGCAGATTAAAGATTGTGTTGATGCTGATCGGCTTGACCTCCATCTTCCTGATGACGATCAATTGGCTGTATCGCTTCCTGCGTGAACGTGAGCTAGAGAAGAACAAGACGGAACAATACTTGCAGCTGGAGGCTTATATTATGGAGATTGAAAAAATGTACGAAGACATCCGCGGCTTCAGACATGACTATACCAATATCCTGTTAATGCTGGATGAGGGGATCAGAACTGGGGATTTGGCGATGATCAAGCGGATATATGAGAGTTCTATCCAACCTACTGCTTCACAGTTGAACGGATATTCCTATAGTCTGGATAACCTGATTAATCTGGACGTGAGTGAGCTCAAGAGTATTATTACATCCAAGGTGCTGGTGGCAAAGAAGCGTGGAGTTGACGTAAAATTGGAAATTGATAGCGGTATCAGTGAAATGTATATGGATATTATAGACCTTTGCAGAGTAATCTCTTGTTTCCTGGACAATGCAATCGATGCGGCATTAGAGACCTGCAATCCGTCCATAAATATTGTACTGATCCATGAAGACGATATTCAGACGGTGACGATACGAAACTCTTATAATCATTCTGCACTTGACGGGATTAAGGTGAATGATCTCTACAAACGGAACTTTTCAACGAAAGCGGACAATCGGGGTCTTGGCTTGTACAATATAGCAAAGGTGCTGCGCAGCAACAAGTATGTCACTTTGGATACCAAAAAGGAACCGGATTTTTTCACGCAAACATTAATTATAAAGAGAGCGACATCATGAATATTTTTATCCTGGAAGATCAGTTTATCCAGCAGCGCATAATGGAAAAGATGGTCCGTAAAAGCTGCGAGGAACTTGGCATCTGCTGCAGTAATCTCATTGTCACCAGTAAGCCGGATCTCCTGCTTTTTGAATCTAAAGCTTGTGCGAATAACTTGTATTTCCTTGATATTGAAATCTCTGGTTGTCAGATGAAGGGACTGGAAGTTGCTCAGGAAATCAGAAAATATGATATGTATGGGCATATTGTCTTTGTAACTACCCACGGTCATCTGTCTCCGATCACCTTCCAATATAAGGTAGCAGCTCTTGATTTCATTATCAAGGATGCTAGTCAGGATGAAATGGAAAAAAAGGTCAGAGAAGTTCTTGTTGTTGCCCATCAAAGAAAGCCTGTGTTGGATGTCGATGATTGGTTTATACTCGACAATAAATTTACGAAATTTCAAATTTCCTTCTCCAGCATTTATTACTTTGAAACAACCGGTGTTCCCCACAAAATTCGTCTGGTTTCCGAAAACAGAACTCTTGAGTTTTACGGCGATCTGAAAGATATTGAGGCTAAGGATCCAAGGTTGTTCCGGTGTCATCGGGCATTTATCGTAAACCTGATGAAGGTGGAATCTATAGATAAGAGCAAGAAGGAGATCATTTTTCAAACCAATCAGAATTCCGGAGAAGCAAGGCGCATTATTCCCGTTTCCCGCCAATTGTTGAAGCACCTCTTAGATAAGATGGGAGACCGGAGCCTCCTGAACAGACCTGTTTACGAATAGAATAGATACGGAGGGCATAGTCCTTCGGGAAGAAAAGGGGAGGAATATGGAACAAAGATTATCCGTTCAAGCAGAGGTGAAAGGCATTGATGCCACCAGTTTAAAATTAATTGCAGTATTGGCAATGCTAATTGATCATATTGGAGGGCTATTTTTTGCCGATTTTTTGGGCTTTCAGGTGGTAGGCAGAATTACATTGCCTATCATGGCTTTTTTTGTAGCCGAAGGATATATCCATACCAGAAGCTTCAAAAAATATACAATGCGCCTTGCTCTAACCGGGCTAGCCAGTGTGGTGCCTTACGGATTGGTATTTAAAGATTGGTATACTTCGGGAAACATCATGCTAACGTTGTTGATGGGTCTACTGGCAATATGGTTCTATGACAACACGACCAATCCTGTACTTAAATACTTGGCGATTTCGGCTCTTTGCGTAGTCTCTTTTTTGGGAGACTGGAGTGTAATTGGAGTGTTCTTGGTTCTGGCTTTCTATGTGGCTCGCAAACAACAGAAGATTTATAACGGATGGATTATTGCAATAATTGCGCTTATGTTCATTTTCGGAGTCATCATTATATGGGCTGTTCCCGATTCGCTCAGCATCATGGGCATCAACGCCAGCACAATGAACGAATATCTTTATCCGTTTGCGATCGGCGGGGCCTGTATTTTTGCCCTCCCTCTGCTATCCCGATATAATGGAGAGAGGGGAAAAGGCTCACGAGCCTTCTTCTATTTGTTTTATCCTCTGCATTTGCTCGCGCTCTATCTGCTGAAGTTGGCTATTGATTATTACATATAAGAAAGGCTGTCTAATAAGTAACTAAAATAAAAAATTGGACGGGAGACGACATGTTTTCCGTCTAATTTTTGCGGTTTGACGAACTATTCGAATGTTGATGAAGCAAGGAATACTTTGAGGATTAAAGGAGGAGCAGCATGAAGATTATGCCTATACAGAAACGAGGGATCTCCGATAGTCGGCTGGTGCTCGGTTGCATGCCTTTTGGTGGAGAATGGAGCCATGCACCGTTTACACAGGAGCATGTCGTTGAAGCGGAGAGAGCTGTAGATGCTGCACAATCCATCGGAATTACGATGTTTGATCATGCGGATATCTATCGTATGGGAAAAGCGGAAGAAATTTTCGGTCGGATTTTAAAGGAACAGCCAGGCTTGCGTGAACAAATCGTCATTCAATCCAAATGCGGCATTTTTATGCCGGATGGTACGCTCCCGGGTCGTTTTGATTTCTCATATGATCATATTATGGAGTCCGTGGACGGTATCCTGAAGCGTCTGGGTACTGAATATTTGGACATCCTGCTGCTACACCGTCCCGATCCGCTGGTAGAGCCGGAAGAAGTAGCAAAGGCGTTCAGCGAGCTTAAGACATCCGGCAAAGTACGGCATTTTGGCGTTTCCAATATGAATGTAAGCCAAATTCGTTTTCTGGAGCGCAGCCTAACGGAGCCGCTGATTGCTAATCAGCTGGAGATGAGCCTGGCACATCTGCATTTTATAGATCAGACCGTACACGTGAACCAGCAGGCAGGGACGAATGTACATTTTGGCGAAGGTTTGCTGGAATATTGCCAAACCGAGGATATTCAGCTCCAGGCTTGGGGACCGCTGGCGCAGGGGCGTTTTAGCGGAGGTTCTCTGGAAGGAAAACCTGAGCATATCCATAAGACGGCAGAACTGGTGCAGAAGCTGGCCTCTGAAAAGGGAACGACACGCGAAGCGATCGTCTTGGGCTGGATTATGAAGCATCCGGCACGGATTCAGCCTGTCATTGGCAGCGCCAATCCTGAACGAATCCAAGCATGTCAGGATGCAGAACGCCAGAGCGAACTGATGACCCGTGAAGAATGGTATCAATTGTATGTAAGTGCGCGCGGACAAGCCTTGCCGTAACTGGTACTGCGGACTAGCTTGTTACAGCAGACGTGTGCGGATGTAAGTACATGACCTCGTTTCGTTTATACGTACTGTAGGTTAATACGGCCCTCCTTTCGTCTCATTAACAGACGGAGGGAGGGCCTTTACATGGATAGATCCTAATTTCTGCAGCAGCTATTCCTCTTCGTATCGTGCGAGGGCTTTGGCTGTTGTTTCTTTCATTCGTGAGATCAGCCGTGAGCCTTGGACGACCTTGACACGTTTGCCAAGGAAACGGATTTTGGATAGCACATATTCACATTCGTCTGCCTGGAAGGTGAGCGTAATACGATAGGTATCAGCTTCCTGTACATATTCGACCTCTTTTTCAAAACAGGAAAAAGCATATAAAATACGAGACATTTCACCGTTGTATACAGGAATAATTTCAATGATGCCCTGTTCTTTGCGCGACTCCAGTATACCGAGTATTCGTTGGGTAAACTTCTCGGCTTCTTCAGGAAGAATCTCATCCTCCGTAATGGTTACAATGTTGGATAGTTTAGTAGACATGAATGCGCGATGTCGGCGATTATACCATAGCAGACTCCATTCTTTTTTGACCATGGAAAACTCCAGCTTATAGGGAAATCCGGACATTCGCTCATGTAGGCGTCCGTTGCGCAGTTTGTAGGTCATACAGATGCCTGAACGGGATCGCAGAATGGAACGCAATTCACGCAGGAGCGGATGATAAACCGAAGCAGCAGGAACTCCTGCCTTTTCGCGCAGGCTGCCATCGGCCTCCAGAGGCTCGTCGTCTGCAAGTAATTGCCAAAGCTTATCAAGTGTAGGCGGGGTAAAAGCCGCTGTCGCTGCCGAGTCTGTAAGCATGGACTTGAGCCAGACTCTTTCCTGCGATGTGGTAGCAAAAGCGCCCGATTCATCCAGCCGTGAGACGATCTGATAGTTAAATATTTTCTCGAACAGGCTCATAATAGGCTTGCAGCTCCTTCCATTCCTGTCTGAATTCCTTACGCAGCCGCTGGGGCTCCAATACCTCACAGCTTGATCCGAAGCTGCGAATCCACGGTTTAATCTCAGTGATTCCATTCACTGTGATTTCATAGATAAAGGATTCACTTTCTTCCTCCGTAATCGTACCCCATTGTCCTTGTGACAGCACACGTTCCCGAATAAAGTTGCGTTTTGCCCCTTCGGGATTAAAAAAACGTACCCTTACCTTCACGGGACGACCCGTATCAACAAGCCAGCTGTATCGCATTTTTTCCTCCAACACGGCTAACAGGTCGGCATAAAGCTGTTCTGGGACAGGCTTGCCCTCCACCAATTGGGTCATGCCCTCCATACGAAACTTCATGATTCCTTTGCCGCCCACATGACCAAGCACGTACCAACGTCCATATTGATGATCATAGATGACTTGCAAGGGCAGAATGGTATGTTCACGGCCTTCAGTCTCTTTTTCAAATCGTGGGTTGGTGTTCTGTGACCCGTACATGCTTCGTTTGGATGCCGAAAAATATAAAAAGTTTACGCAGCGGCGTTGCCGAATGGCATGCAGAAGCGGATGAATATGGGCTTCGTCCAGAATGCGTGAATAATAATGGTATTTATATAAAAAAGGCTCTGCCATCTCCCGATCTCCGAGCTGACGGCGCATGGCCTTTTTAAGATGATCTCGCAACAGATATCCCTGCACAGAGGGGAGCTGAGTGTTGGCCATAATGTCCACAAAATCATATAAGTCCAGTAATTCCTCGTCCGTCAGTTCTGTCACCAGATCGTTACGGACAGCATAGCGATAGGGTCTGCCGCCAGGCTCCTTACGAACTACGCCGACTTCGACCAGATATTTCAGATCAGAACGGATTGTTTTTTCATCCGGCAGTGCACTGTCGGAAGGCAGCCCATTGCAGCAAGCGTCCAGCAGTTCCATGGTGGTCATAGGCTGTGATTGCAGCGCTGTCAGCAGAAGGGATAAGCGGACGCTTTCCGATTCCTTGAGCGATTTGGCCCGAAACAGGAATAACAATAATGGGTCAGCGGATTCGTAATAATTAAAGCGCAGCATCTCATTAAAATCATGTCCCTGTTCCGCAGGAAGCTGCTGTTGTACGGATTGGACGATTTCCTTGAGGCGCCGGATCGTCTTATCAAAGGTATGTACCGAAATGCCAAGTCTGTCTGCAAATTGCTGCCGATTATAAGCGCCGCTGGTTAGTGTGAGCATACGCAGGAATTGAATTTCTTTATCAAAACTCTCTCTCGCCATGATGCATTCCCCGTTTCTGTAGCCGTTCTCCGAAAACAAGTATCCCTTTATTCTAACAGGGAAGGGATGCAGGAAAAAGGTAATTTATTCATCTTTGTAATACTTTCACCATGTTCATGACTTCCAAAATAAAGGATTATAGGGATATAAGGTAGCACGATAAGTAAGAAGCAATACATAACAGAAGGGTGATGCAACATGTTTGGACGATTCAAAAATGAAGTGTTATATCCATGGGTAGGTAAGCTTTCGATTTATGAAACGATTAAGCAGGGACTGGACCCTCAGGGAAGGCTTACGGATGATCATTTGCCGGATGATGAAGAATACTGGGCAGGTCATACGATGCGTTGGGTGGCAGGGGGGCTGGATGGAGCGTTTGGGCATCACGGCGCTGGCGGAGATGGAGAGACTGAGAAAATTAAGGAGCTAGCACACTTGTTGTCCAGACAATGCCGCAAGCCAGGGATGAAAACAAGACGTGAGACATATGTACGCTTGATGGAGGAAAATGCGCTCAGCCTGATTGATCCGCTGCTAGATGCGGTGCGCGAACATCCAGCAATTCAGCCGGATCGATTGTATGAGGAAGCGCGTTGGCTGGCCGAACACGGAGCACATCGCAATGTGGTGAAGGTCGGTATTGCGCTGCTCGGATTGCTGGAGACAGAGCAGCACCACGAGCTTATTTTAACGCTAGCCAAGCATGATGAATTCACGCTATATGCGGCTGTAGCTATCCGTAATATTTCGGATCAGGCCAATGAGCAGTTGTATAATTTAGCCTTACAGGTACATGGTTGGGGACGTATTCACGTCGTGGAACGACTGGAGCCGGCGCGGCAGGAAATACGTGATTGGTTATTACGGGAAGGATTCCGTAACAATGTCATGTATGAGTACCTTGCTTATGAATGCGCTCATAAAGGCGAGCTGCATACAGCCATCGCTGTACCGCATATTGATCGGGAGTTGTTTGACGGAGCAGGCGATATACTGTCGGCTTTGCTGGCAGCAGGCGGACCTGCGGAAAGTATAGACGATTATGAGCATGCCGCTATGGTCATAGGCAACTACCTTCGTCATGCTAAGACTATGTGTACGACTGTGAAGCATCTTACGATCATCATGGATATTGCGGACTTCCTCGATGAAGAAGACGATTCATGGGAGGCACGTTATGAGCATGAATGGACGCCGGAATTACGTAAACGTTACGCGTCGATATGCCAGCAGATGATGGACGATCCGCAGTGGATGAAGCTGGTAGAGCAGGAACTACATCATGCAGATTCACCGCATCTTCACTGTGCCATTCGCGCAGCTCGAATGCTAGCACTAGATGTATGGCCCGTGCTATTTGATCAATTAAGCAAACACCCAGTCAAGCCTAATCTTTACTTTGAACTTAGCAAGACAGAGGATGAACAGCGGGCATATAAGCTGGTGGCTTTTGCAGAAAAGCACTTGCCTCTGGGAGAGATAGCTTCCGGTCCTGCTGATGTACCGGGCTTTGGACCGGAGTATGAAGCGCATCAATGTCTAGGGATGCTGCTGCAACTATTGTCTTCTTACGAAGGAATGGGACAAAAGCTAGTTGCTACCGGACTTTGGAGCCCGGTGACCTCCAATCGCCGTGCAGCGCTTCATGTACTCAAGGAATGGCCTTCTGAGATGTTGGGAGAGGCAACGATAGAGCGCCTTCGCTGCTTATCGGAAGCTGAAACGGAGGAGTCGATCAGAGAACAGATTCGGGAAATACTTTAAGGATAAGGGAGGGAACAACATGACAGATGTGAAGCATGGGCAGGGTTTCATTCAACCGGAAATGCGCGACACGATTTTGCGTGAGCTGCGCGCGTTGGAGCAGGAAGAGCAGGTGCGCATTGTGTACGCCTGTGAATCAGGCAGTCGGGCATGGGGGTTTCCTTCACAGGACAGTGACTATGATGTACGATTTATTTATGTAAGACCCATAGAATGGTATTTATCTATTTTTGATAAGCGGGATGTGATTGAGCGGCCAATCAGCAATATGCTGGATATAAACGGTTGGGATTTGAAAAAGGCGCTCCATTTATTTCGCAAATCCAATCCGCCTTTGCTGGAATGGCTGCAATCTCCGATTCCCTATCTGGAGCAATATTCAGTGGCCGATCAGATCCGTGCAATCTCGCCGTTAACCTTCTCTCCGAAGTCCTGTATGTATCACTATCTGAATATGGCACGGGGAAACTATCGGGACTATTTGCAAAGTGAACAGGTGAAAATTAAAAAATATTTTTACGTGCTGCGTCCGCTGCTGGCCTGTGGCTGGATTGAACGTTACAACAGTATGCCTCCTATCAAATTCGTAGACTTGCTAGCGGAATTCATTCCGGTAGGTACCGAACTTTATCAGGTGATCGAGCATTTGCTGGAGCGTAAAAAAGCGGGTGAGGAGCTGGATATGGAGCCGCAGCTTTCGGTGGTGAATGACTTTATTGAACAGCAAATTGCTTATTTTGAACAGAAGGCGCCTTTGCTTCAGCATATGGAGGGCGGACGGGATCAGCAATTGGACGAGATGTTCCGCGCTGCGGTGAATGAAGTATGGAAAACATAAGCAGGGAAGGAGAAGTGGAGTATGCACATCACGCTAAAAGCAACCGGAAACAATGCTGGGATGATTTCGCATTTGCTCGCCAAGAACCCTTACAATACGTATGATCGCACGGAAAAGGGTGCACGTGTACGCATGGTGTACACCACTTTTACAGAGGAAGAGGCAGAAATCGCCATTCAGGCTTCACCAGATTCAATAGATTTGGTCAAAAACAGTCCGGATAGCTATGACATTACACAATATATTAATGACCGGGAGTTTGTAACCAGCAGCTTGTTCTGTACCTATATTCGCGGCGCGCTTGGCACAGCCCTGAACGGCAAACCCAAGGAAGACTATACAGCGTGGGTGACGCATCCTTTTGCGCTGGAGTTATCGTTTGGGCCTGTTGCGTCAGATTTGCCAGATGCTGTGGTGGAGGGACTATTTGCGCCGCTGGGCTATCAAGTGACCATCGAACGAGGGAAAGCGGATTATTCTTTTCAGCTGAAAAATCGAAGCACCGTCAGATATGTCACGCTAAGTGGTCATCAGACGGTGCAATATGCGCTGCGTCAGTTATTGCTGTTGATTCCAGTGTTGGATAATTATAAGCACTACTATATTAGCGAAGAAGAGTTTGATAAGCTGAAACGTTACGGTGAAGGCTGGCTGCAAGAGCATCCGATGCGCGAGCTCATCATTCGACGCACGCTTCATTTTACCAATCTGATTGAGCAATTTGAGCAATCTGATTCTGCTGCTACACAGACTGAAAAACATGCGGTCCAAGAACAAAACCATAATCACGAACAGGATCAGCAGCAAGATCAGTCACTGGAGGAAGGAAAGCAACAGCCTGTAATGCGGCTAAATGAGCTGCGGTATCAAGCCATTATGGATGTGATTCGCAAGCTGCCCCGAAGACAGAAAATCGTAGATTTTGGATCTGGGGAAGGGAAGCTTTCGGCTCGGATGGCTCGAATCAAGGGCATTGAAGAGATTTGGGCTGTGGAGCCGTCTGCATATGCACAGGTGAGGGCTGTGGAGCGTTTTGCCAAGCTGGAAAGGCATGCCGATGCAATTCGCCCTACACCTATGATGGGCTCTCTCTTTTATTATGATGAACAATTGCGGGGAAAAGATGTGATGATCCTGTGTGAGGTCATTGAGCATGTGGATGAGCATCGTCTGAACCGGGTGATGGATACGATTGTGACAGAATATCAGCCGGGTGTGCTGATCGTGACGACTCCCAATCGAGAATATAATGAGGTGTATCGTATGGATCAGCAAGAGCTGCGGCATGGCGATCACCGTTTTGAATGGAGCAGAAGCGAGTTTCGTGAACGATGCGAGCAATGGATTGAGGAAGCTCCCTATTCATTAGCGCTGGAAGGGATCGGAGAAGAGGTCGAAGGCTTTGGACAACCGACCCAAATGGCTGTATTTACGCGCAGAAAGGAGCCGAAGAATTCATGAGCATTTCATCCGAACGAACGATTAATCTACCGCATGCTGGACTGGTTGTGTTGGTAGGGGCCTCGAATAGTGGCAAAACCACTTTACTGGACAGGTTGGTGAGCGAAGGGATTCTATTGAAAACGGAAGTGGTATCCTCAGATCATTTTCGCCAGCTGGTCGGAGATACGGAATTTATAGACTGGAGCGGACTTCCAAGGCTGGAATCGGACGTGCTGTTTTATGAGTACCAGCAAATGTCAGCCAAGGCGTTTGAGGCGATGGATACCATTCTGGCTATGCGCTGTCGTCTGAATAAGCTGACGGTTGTGGATGCCACCCATCTGTATGCTGAGGATCGCCAGAAATATGTACAGCTGGCAGCCAAGGCGCATGTACCTGTGATGGCTCTGGTGCTGGATGTACCCGAATCTGTGCTGCTGGAACGTGATGCAGGTAGGGCGCATCCGCGTGGTCGCCAACGGGTCAAGCAGCAGGCACAGCTGTTAAAGCGGAACCTGCGCGGTATTCGGGAAGAAGGTTTTAACGCTTGTTATGTCCTCAAGGATGTAGAAAAGCTTAACTTCGCCCGCCGTGCTCAGCCGCTGTTTCATGATATAGGTGCAGGCATTGATATCATTGGTGACATCCACGGGTGCTACCGGGAGATGCTGGAGGTGTTAGAGCGGCTCGGATATATGGAAGATACGGAAGGACTATACCATCATCCAGAAGGCAGAAGACTGGTATCCGTTGGGGATGTGATGAGCCGTGGCCCAGAATCGTTACTAGCGGTGCAGTTTTGGAAAAAGCACGTGGATGCCGGACTCGCCTACATGATTGATAGCAATCATGGCTGGAAAATCGGTCGTTATCTTGATGGAAGAAAAGTAACTCTCAATCATGGAGATGAACGATTCGCAGAGGAACTGGTTCAATATGAACAAAAGGTGGGCAAGGCAGCAGCGGAACAGCTTAGAGGCGAGCTGAGGGATTTTCTGCTAAATGCGCCCTCTCATCTAATTTTCGGCAGAAATGGGTTGCGACACCTGGTTGTGACTCATGCGGGGATTAAGGATCATTTTATTGGCAAACAGTCGGCACGTATTTCTGATTACTGTCGTTATGGAGATACGGATGGTCAGGATGCAGACGGAAAACCAATCCGCAAAGATTGGTTCGTAGACCATGAATCGGGAGAAATAGTAGTATGGGGACATGATCCGAGACCGCAGCCTACGATTGTGAACCAGACGGTGAATATTGATCAGGGTGTGGTATTTGGCGGTATGCTGACCGCTTATCGTTATCCGGAAAAGGAATTTGTCAGCGTTCCGGCTCATGAGAATTATGCGAATGACCCCGATAGCCCACTTGTCAGGTGGCAGAAAAAACGGTTTTCCCCGCCGAATTTACGTAAGCTCATCGCTGGTTACAGCGTACTAACGGAATCGTATGGCGAAGTGCGAGTACAAGGAGAATGGGTCAAATCCGCTATAGATACCGTGTCACATGTGACAGTACCGATGGAGGAACTGGTGTACATTCCACCAACTATGAGTCCTGCTCCCACGGTTTCCGCAGAAGAAGGATATCTGGAGCATCCGCGTGAGGCGCTGGCTTATTATCGTGGTCAAGGCGTACAAACGATGGTAGCGGAGAAAAAGCATATGGGTAGCCGGGCAATTTTGCTATTATTCAAAAACGAACAGGCTGCTGTCGAATATGTAGGATACCCGACATTAGGCACGATCTACAGCCGCAGCGGCCGCCCTTTCTTTGGACCAGGCCTTGCGAAGCAGGTCTTGGAAAAGCTGAATGCCGATCTACAGACTGCCGGGTATTTTGAGCGGAATCAGACGGATTTCGTGTTGCTGGATGCAGAAATAGTACCGTGGAATCTCAAGGCTCGGGAACTGATTGCCGCACAGTATGCGCATGTGGGTGAAGCAGCTCTGCTGGATCGCAGTAAGCTGGTAGACAAGCTGAAGCAAGCGAAGGGTGCAGGCCGGGAGGTTGGAGACTGGCTGGAGGAAATGGAACGGAAATATGGCAATGCCGTAACGTTCCAAGAAGCTTTTCAAAAATATTGCTGGGATGTAGACGGGCTGGATGAAATTCGTATTGCACCGTTTCATACACTGGCCCACAGCGGCCGGACGTTTTTTGACCAATCTCATCTTTGGCATATGGAGCACAACCGGGAGCTAGCAGGACTGTCCTCGCTGTTTATGGAGACAGAGTATCGGGTCATCACGGACGAAGCAAGCGAGGAAGAGGTTATCCGCTGGTGGAACGAGATGACAGAGGATGGTCATGAGGGCATTGTGATCAAGCCGGAACGCTTTTTGATGAAAAATCGGGACAAGATGATTCAGCCTGCAATCAAGGTGAGAGGCCGGAAGTATTTGCATATCATTTACGGTATGGATTATCTTGCCCCTGAGAATTTAAAGCGTCTGAAGCAGCGCCGAACGAACAAAAAGGAGCGTCATGCCCTGATGGAAGGAGCGCTTGGTATGGAGGGCGTAGAACGTTTTGTCCGCAAGGATACGGTGGATCGTATTCATGAATGCGTCCTTGCCGCGCTATCTCTGGAATCGGAGCCGATTGATCCGAGATTGTAGTTTGCGAAGGAGGGATTGAGATGGATAGGAGTACACCGTTAATTGATATTGGTGTGAACTTGATGCACCGTTCGTTTCATGGAGATCGGGAACAGGTGGTAGAGAGAGCAGCGGCTGCAGGAATTACACCGTTAATTATTACCGGAACCAGTGTCCGGAGCAGTCGGGAGGCTGCTCAGTATGCGGCTCGTTATCCGGGTAAACTGTACACGACGGCTGGCGTGCATCCCCATGATGCCAAAAGTTGCAGCACAGATACGATTCAGCAGCTCCGCCAACTTGTGGCTCAGCCGCAGGTCGTATCCATAGGGGAATGCGGGTTGGATTATAACCGTGATTTTTCTCCGCGTGATGTACAGCGCCGATGGTTCGGAGAGCAGATTCAACTGGCGGGGGAGCTGCATATGCCTTTATTCCTGCATGAACGAGATGCGCATGAGGACTTTGTCGCTATGTTGCGAGAGCATCAGGGGCTTGTTGATAAAGCGGTGGTGCATTGTTTTACCGGTACTGCACAGGAATTGCATACGTATGTGGAGATGGGACTGTATATCGGTATTACGGGCTGGATCTGTGATGAACGGCGCGGCAAGCATCTGCGGGAGCTGGTCAGGGATATTCCATTGGACCGGTTGATGATTGAAACGGACGCTCCATTTTTGACCCCGCGTAATTTGCCCGTGAAGCCCAAAGAAGGGCGTAATGAGCCGGTGTATCTCGCTCACATCGCCGCTACGATTGCCGAGTGCACAGGCCGCAGCATGATGGAGATCGAAATTGCGACGACGGAAACGGCCAAACGTTTCTTCGGATTATAGGATTGTCAAAGCCATGGATGTGGTATATATTATAGTGAATTAAAAAGCATTGTCGGGAGCTTGAGATAGTCAGGCTGAGAGGGTGGCCCTTGCCGCCGACCGTGAAATCTGATCTGGGTAATGCCAGCGTAGAGAAACCTAGAACACCTTACAAGAAACAGGAATACCGCCGATTAGCGGCGGCTAGTCGATGGATACGTTTCATATCCTATATCAAGTTAATGAGCTACAGTCTGTAAAAAGTTGCAGACGGACAAGCGTGTCTTGTTCTGTACCTGACTTTGGCTTGGTTTTAGTGCAGTAGACTGCTGTGCTATATGAGATATGTCGACAACTGATAATGTATGGTGATCATTTTATGACTGCGCATAAAGCTTGCCTGGAGATTCAGCTCCGGACAGGCTTTTTTTTATGGCCAAATGGCCTATTTTAAAGAAAAAGGGGAGCGTATCAACAATGAATACGAATGTAAGAGCGTCCAAAGGGCTGAAGCTGACTGATATTTTGGTCACGATTGTAATCTCCGTGGTGTTTGGGCTGGTCTACAAAATATGGGGACCTGCCTATGATTTGATGAAACCATTCGGTCTGCACGCCGAACAACTAATGTATGGCATGTGGTTTATGGCTGGCACGTTCGCTTATCTCATCATTCGCAAACCGGGTGTTGCGATTTTGGCAGAGGTGGCCGCGGCAACCGTCAGTGCTTTTTTGGGAAGTGAATGGGGCATGTCCACCTTGTACTACGGTTTGCTGCAAGGCTTGGGAGCGGAGCTGTTCTTTGCGATTTTTCTGTATCGGAACGCCAACCTGTGGGTTGCTTCACTAGCTGCGGCAGGAGCGGCTGTCACTTCTCTGATTTTAGACTTCAGCTATGGGTATATTGATCAGCTATCGACCTGGAACTATGTTTTGTATATTGGATTTCGGATGATTGGCAGTATTGTGATTGCTGGAATATTCGCTTTCTATCTGGCTAAGGCATTGGAAGTAACCGGCGTTACACGCAGTTTGAGACCGGCAACGGAACAAGATTATAAGGGGCTGGATTGATGAGTCCGACCAACGAAGATGTGGTGGCTTCGATCACCCGTCTTCGGTTGAAATTCCCCGGTGAGCAAGGGCTGCTTTTTCACAATATGTCCTTATCTGTTCGCAAAGGGGAAAAGCTGCTGCTACTGGGGCCGAGCGGATGCGGCAAATCAACGCTGCTTCAGGTGCTGAGCGGTCTGATTCCACGCACGATAGAAGTGCCTATGAAATGCGATGCTGCCGTGATCCCGAGTCTCTCTGGTATTGTATTTCAAGATCCCGACACACAGTTTTGTATGTCATATGCAGACGAGGAACTGGCTTTTGTATTGGAAAATAAGCAGGTTCCAAGGGAGCAGATGCCATCCCGTATTCGCGAGCTGCTAATGCAGGTTGGTCTTCCAACGGATGATATACATCTGCCCATTGCCAGCATGTCACAAGGAATGAAACAGCGGCTGGCGATTGCATCGGTGCTGGCTATGGAACCGGAAGTGCTTTTTTTGGATGAGCCGACAGCCTTGTTGGACGAGGAAGGTACTACACAGGTGTGGGATACCATTCGCAACATTTCGGCAGACCAGACGCTGGTGATTGTAGAGCATAAAATTAATGAAATTGTCCAGGATGTGGATCGGATTGTGGTGCTTTCTGCTCAAGGGGAGATTATTGCGGACGGAAGGGCGGAAGAAGTATTTCATATACACCGACAAGCATTATCCGAGTATGGCGTGTGGTATCCGGGAGTATGGGATGAATCGTCTTCACCACGTTGGAATGATTCTATGACGCAGCAGAATGATGCGTTGCTTGCGGATAGTCCGTCCACTTCAGCATGTACAACAAATTTGCTGGAGTTGGAACATTTTAGCGGACTTCGGGGAGGGAGCTCAGTCATTTATGTGGAGCAAGCGCAGGTGAAGCCTGGCGACTGGATTGGTGTGGTCGGTGAAAACGGGGCTGGCAAAAGCTCGCTTCTGCTCTCTATGATGCGCTTACTTCACACGCAGGGGCGTTATCGCGTGTACGGAGCTGAGGCAGGCAATACGGAGCAACTGGCTGAGCGCATTGGGTTCGCGTTTCAAAATCCAGAGCTGCAATTTGTAGCGAACACCGTGCGAAGTGAACTGGAGTATTCGTTACCCAAGAGTTTGTTTACCGCTAAACAGTGCAGAGAACGAGTGGATCGAATGCTTATGCAGTTCGGATTGGAGCGACTGGATGAACGCCATCCGTATCAGCTCTCGCTGGGCCAAAAAAGGCGGCTGAGTATTGCTACGGCAATGATCCGGGAGCCGGAAGTGCTGCTGCTGGACGAACCGACCTTTGGGCAGGATGCGCGTAATACCTTTGTCATGCTGGATATGTTGGAACAGCTAAGAGCGGCAGGCACGGCCATTGTGATGGTTACGCATGACCCGGAAATTGTCCGTCGATATTGTACTGATATATGGCGGATTCAGAAAGGGGAACTACAGTATGAGTCTGTCCTTTCCTCATCATGAAACATGGCTACATCGTGTGAATCCGGGCCTAAAGCTTGTGATGTTTTCTCTGCTGTTTGTGATCGTTATAGTCATCCATGATCCGAACGTTATGTTTAATGTTACATGTACTATGCTGCTGTTGCTTGTCTGGTCAGGCCATCCATGGAAGCGGCTGCTGCTGTACGGATCTCCCTTTATATTGGTGTTTATTTCAACCTCAACAGGCATGATGATGTTTGGCAAAGGAGTGACGACCTGGTGGACATGGGGCCTGATCCATATTACGCAGGAAAGCTTTTACCGAGGGATGCATCTGGGATTTCGTGCACTGAGTATGGCCGCAGCAGGGTTGCTGTTTGGTTTAACGACTCGTCCGGTGAGCCTTTTTTATTCACTGATGCAGCAATGGAAGCTCCCTCCCAAGTATGCGTACAGCTTTTTGGCAGCTATGCGGTTGATGCCGATGATGCTGGAGGAATTTCAGGCTTTGAGACATGCCCACCGTATTCGAGGTTTGCACCAGCATGTGTCCAAATGGAATATGTATGCCACGCTGCGCAGGTACGCCATTCCGCTGCTCGCTCAAAGTATCCGGCGTGCGCAGCGCATTGCTATAGCCATGGAAGCCAAGGGCTTTGCTAATGAAACCAAGCGTACGTATTATTATGCGATCGGCTATTCGGCTGTAGATATTATATTTATTTTTTATTTTGTGGTGTTGCTGATGCTGGCTTGGGGACTTGGTATCTGCTTTCCTTATGTGGGGGTATGGGATGTACGTTAATTGTTGTCAAAAGGCTTTGCCCGATTTCTGCTCTGTGGTATATTAATGCAATGGGAATTGACGGCTCGTACAGACCCGCCTGGGCTGGCGGGCTTATTACATTTTCCCGCAGTAATGGATCATCAGGAGGCCAAGTTTCATGATTACGCTGCATCAGGTAAACAAGCATTATACCACCTCAAGCGGCCCATTTCATGCGGTTCAATCCGTGTCTCTTCAAGTGGAGGAAGGGGAAATTCACGGTATCATAGGTGCCAGCGGTGCCGGCAAGTCTACGTTGCTCCGGTTGATGAATGTATTGGAAAGGCCGGATGAGGGAAACGTGGTTGTGAACGGGGAAGATCTGACTCGCATGCCGGAAAAACGTCTCCGTGAAGCGCGGCGATCCATAGGGATGATTTTTCAGCATTATCATCTTGTTCATAATCGGACGGTAAGTGGAAATGTAGCAATGCCGTTGGAGCTGGCAGGTGTCGCGAAAAAAGAGCGAGCGGAACGCGTGCGCGAATGCCTGCAATTCGTTGGTTTAGCGGATAAGGCAGAACAGTATCCGGCACAGCTGAGCGGAGGCCAAAAGCAACGTGTGGCGATTGCCAGAGCATTGGCGAATCGTCCTGCGGTGCTGCTTTGTGATGAGCCGACCTCAGCCCTTGACCCGCAGACGACCGCTGATATTCTGGGCGTGTTAAGGGAGATCAACCGTGAACTGGGAGTTACCATTGTAATCGTCACACACGATATGGACGTGGTACGCAATATTTGTACCCGTGTATCCGAAATGCGGGACGGGCATTTACTTTCAACGAAACATGTAGCTGACCCTACGGTAGGTTCAACCTTGGAAGCAGGTGAAGCTGATGAATGACATGTTGAACATCATTGCACAGTATCAGTCAGAGATATGGAAAGCCATCGGGGAGACGTTTATCATGGTGGGGATTTCTATCGCAGCAGCTGTACTGTTAGGGCTTCCGGCAGGAACGATTTTATATTTGTGTGGTAAAGGGCAAAAATATGAAAATCGACTGCTCTTCACCATACTGAACAGTCTGGTCAATGTTATCCGCTCGTTTCCGTTTTTGCTGCTCGTGGTGTTTATGATTCCATTTACACGTTTGGTGGTAGGCACGGCGCTGGGCACGATGGCAGCTACGGTTCCCTTGTCAGTGGTAGCCATCGCCTATTATTCGAGGCTGGTGGAACAATCGTTGCTTGAGGTGCCCAAGGGTGTGATTGAAGCCGCTACGTCTATGGGAGCATCCACCCTCCAGCTTATTTTTAAATTTCTATACGTGGAAGCCCGTTCCGGACTTGTACTGGGTTTGACCACGTCCACCATTAGCTTCATCTCCTACTCCACGGTGATGGGCATAGTGGGCGGCGGCGGGGTAGGCGATTTTGCCATTCGCTATGGTTACCAGCGGTTTGAAACAGGCTTGATGGCGTTCACCATCGTCGTTATGATTATTTTCGTACAAACGATCCAGTTCACCGGAAGCACCATATCCCGCCGGATCGACAAGCGGTAAATGGTAAGTTGTATGGCATTACACTTGCACCACCCACTATGGGAAATAAAAATAACTTTACAGTACCTCAAAAGCGGAGAGAAGGATTTGAATCTGGAGAAGCGTTAGCGTTCGCCTTTGAAATGGGATTCTAACCTATCATCACTTTAAATGAGAGAATCCCATTTCAACAGCGATCGGAAGAACAATCTGCACGCGAAGCGGCTCGACCTCCCACTGTAACTCATTTTTTATCTTCCCAATCACAACTAATTTGGAGGTTCATCATCGAATGAGTCGGAAAAACAACATGAAAACGAACTTGAAATTACTTACACTATTTGCAGTGGTTATGCTGCTGGTTGCCGGATGCGGTGGTCAGAAGCAGGCTACACAAGAAACAACAACTAAAGAAGCAACATCCCAAAAAGAAGTGACCTTGAAAGTAGCCACGCTGATCCCACCGATGACAGATGTGCTGGATATCGTGAAGCCACTGCTTAAACAGGACGGAGTCAATCTGGAAATTGTTGTGCTGTCAGACAATATCCAACCGAACAACGCATTGGCAAGCCGTGAAGTGGATGCTAACTTCTTTCAGCATGCTCCGTTTATGCAACAATATAATGAAAGCAACAAATCTGATTTGGTAGCGGTAAAACCGATTTACAACGCCATTTATGGCGCGTACTCCAAAAAATACAAGAACATTAAAGACCTGCCCGAAGGTGCGACGATTGCCATTGCCAATGATCCGGCCAATACCGGACGTTCTTTGGTAATGATGGAGCAAAACGGTCTAATCAAGCTTAAAGAAGGTGTAGGCTATAATGCTACACAGGCTGATATTATTGAGAATAAGAAAAAGTTTGTGTTTAAAGAAGTGGATTTGTTGATGCTGGCGCGGTCGCTGGATGATGTGGACATGGCTGCCATGTATCCCGCATATGCCAAGCCGCTCGGTCTGACACCGAAGAAGGACGCGCTGATTACCGAAAAAGATGATGCGCACTTCGCCATTAATTTGGTAGCGCGTAAGGATAATGCAGATTCCGATGCCATTCAAAAGCTGGCAAAACGAATGACCGGACCGGAAGTACGCAAATTTTTTGAGGACAATTACAAGGATAGCGTGGTTCCAGCATTTTAAATAAATGAGGATTTTGCAAAAATCCAATAAGCGACTTCCAATGAATAAGATATAGATCGAAATGGTTTAGTTCGTCTATATCTTGCACTTTGGAGCGACTGGAATCGAATTTTGCAAAATCCTGAAATAAGTATTGAAACATTATTTTTGATGATATTTGACCTGTATAATGGAGTGCAGTCTGTGAAGAGCAGATGGACTCCCTTGTGCAGGTCTTTTTCTTTTTCATCCTTAATATGGGTAAAGTTCATCGAAATCAGGGTACAAAGTCTTATTTTTTAAGATTTTAGTGTATTACAGCACTGTGAATTTTGGTCATAAAGGGTGATAGAGTAATGATAAGGAACCTATTAAAATAAATATACGAACAAACATTCGTTTCATGTTTTGTTAACGATGTTTGTAGGAGGGTCGAGAAATTCAGCTGACAACGGTTCAAAAGCGTCAATAAAAAGGAAGGGAAACAATATGAAGCTGTTTGTAACTGTAAAAAGTTTGGGAAAGCGTAAACCCGCACTCGCACAACAGGAAATAGAGTTGAGCCCTACTCCAGAAACATTGCGAGATTTGATTACAGCAACCGTTGCCCTGAATGTTCAAAAGCTACGGGAAAAGCAGAAGAGTGTCGCGCTGATTCCGTTCCTCACGGGAGAGGAAATTCAGGCACAAGGCGAGACAGGCAAAGTTGGATTCGGTTCCATATATAATGATGGTGTTCCTAATATTGAGGCTGCCGTGAACACGGCGATGCAGGCCTTTGAGGATGGTTTATACAGGGTTTTTGTATGTGATGAGGAAGCGATTGAACTGGACGCTCCTTTGTCACTTCATGCAGGGGATGAGATTGTATTTATACGCTTCACAATGTTGGCTGGAGGCCTATGGTAGAGGAGGAGACGAAATATGCATCAGGAGAACAATGAGCAAGAATATTTCGCCACACTGAAAGAGCGCGCGGCGCAACTGGGTGGACAACAGCAGGAGTTGGCTCAGTATGTTGTGGAACTGGGTAAGCTTCATTACATACAAGAGGTTGAGGAGCCATTTATCAAATGTCAGCAAATACTGAAAGAACGGGCGGCAGAAAGCGGAGAACCGCTGTTCAAGCCACTGGCAGAAGTGTTGCGTTCTCTAATTGGACAAACAGCTGGCGATGTGTTTGCACATCTAACCGAGCATGTGACCGAATATCCTTACAGCACTGGGTATGAGCGCAGACCGTTTCGCACTTCGGATATTACCGCTCATACTTCCCGGGTTTATAAAAAAATGGTGCAGTTGATCCGAATGGACTGTATCGGATTCTCTATAATGGATTATTTAACGAAAAAGGATTACGAACCAGGCAGGGATTACCGGATTCAGGAAACGATTGGGGAATGGATTGCTTACGAGCTAGACAACGGCAATTCACAGGTGCTAGAGGCGCTAAAAGCTATTATTTATGGGGATAATCAGGCGGCGCTACTTACGCGCAATATGATTAAAGGCATGCTGCTAAGCCATCAAGATGAGAATTATCACATGATTGGCGAGCTGCTGGCAGCGGCCAGGCTTCAAGAGGGATTACGCCAAAGCATTGTGGAGCAAATGGATGAAGGAACTCCTCAGGCTCTCATTTATCTGTTAAAGGTGATCATCGACCAAGGCTTCATTCGATACAGTTCGGTAGTGCGGGCACTTGCAGTGTGGACGGGCATGGGCTTGGAATCTGCCAATCAGCGGGTCGTTCGCCAGCTGATCGAGCAGGCATATGAAGCATTAACTCGCACTGAACTGCGCCAGGAATGGCTGACCAGTTCAAATGCTAACGAACTGTATATGAGCTTGTGGGCTACGGCAGTACATGAGGAACGTGATTTATATGGACAGGTTCGCCAACTTATGGAGCAGGGAGCAGCATACCAGAAGATTGTAGCACAGTATGTACTGTCTAATACTAAAAACAAGGATCTGCGCCTCGGAATTGCGAGAGAATATCTGGATGAGACGGACCCGGAGCTTCGCTATTGGATACTGACGAACTATACAACTGATTATTTTTATGAATGGGTAGAAGGCGGGACGGTCGCGGATCGAATCGTTAAAGTGGCGCGCACTCCTTTGCTGGATAGCAAAGAGGAGCGTCGTAAGGATTTTGAACGACTTCATAACCTGTTTGTACATATGAAAAAGGGTGAGTCTACCGAGCCTTCCAAGGTGCTGGATTATGTAAACCTGTATCACCGCTCGGATGCACCTATTCAAAAAATGCTGTATCTCGCTGGTTATGATATGGATGCTTCCTGGATTGGGGAAATTATAGCCTTAAAGGATCAGATTAGCCCTAATCTGCGCGGCGAGATATTGAATCATTTTGTGCAGAACCCTGAGGATGCGGTACAGCGTGATTTTATTTTTTCCAGCTTGTCTGACAAAAGTATGAGTATCCGTGAGTTCGCTGTGGCCAAGGCGCGCAAGCTGACGCTGTCGGAACCAGAAATGCAGCAAATGGAAGCCTTATTAAAGCTCAAGACAGGCTCGTTGCGACAAAGTGTCATTGGTGTGTTGCTTTCACAATCGGAAGATCCGCTCGCTGGCTCATTGGAACGCTTGCTTCGTGCGAAGGCGGAACTGCAACGATTGGGTGGACTGGAAATATTGACGAAGATATATGCAGACCCGGATCGTGCCGAGCAGTATGAAAGCCTGCGGGCTTTAGCGGATATCATTCAGCAACCCACCGCCAAAGAGGAGCAACTGCTGTCCAAGCTGGGACAGGAGGATGCTTATACAGGGACAAACGGCTTTGGCTTGTACGATCCGAATGTCAAGGAAGCTTGGTTGGAAGAGAAGGTTGATCTGGGTGATTTCCGAATGGCCGATGTTTTTGCTAGTCCATTGGAGAAGCTCAAGCAGTTCTTGAGTGGACTGGATGAGCTTGTTCATCATCATCGTGATGTGGAATATACTGCGGAGTATTATTCAGGCTACAAAGATACATTGCTTATTGGGACGAATCTTCGCCCTCTACGACTGGTTCAGGTCGATGAAGAAGTAGATTCCAGGCTGTCTTTATATCCTCTTTATGAGGAATGGGAACGTTATTTGCAGGAGAGCGGCATAGAAGCACGTGATCTGCTGGAGCTTGTTTTTTATGATCGATTGGAGCCAATGGACCAAACGTTGGATCGCTACTATCGATATTTCTCATTTAACTTTGGCTATTCAGAACAAAGCAAGCAAAAGCTGCTAGAAGGATGGCGTAAAGACTTCGCCGAACAAATGTATCCTTTAGAGCGGATTAACGAGGTTCAAAAGTGGATGGCAGAGCTGACCTATTCCGATCAGGTAAGCACATTAATTAATGCTTATTTTATGGACACAGCCGGTTCCGAAACATTTGACGTAATCGACCTTGCCTTCAATTCACTAATGCAAAGCATGCCTAAGGATAGACCTGTAGAGGATATGGGAATGTTTCATTTATTGTCCGGCCCGTGGTTGGCATTGGAGAAAGGGCGAGTCCATGATAATGAGTCCTTTAAGCGCTTTTTCCATACCTTTGTGAACTACGCAGAATGGCCAGGCATGGAAAATCGTTTTTATTCTCCGCTGGATCTGGAGGATCACTTCAAAGCCTATGAAAAAGGACTGATCAGTGTAGGTGAAGTGTATCGGGAGCTGCTGGCCGGTAGTGAAAGCAGAAGGCATATGAGCACCTTAACCAATGCTCGTAATACATGGATTTCCAGCAAGCCAGAATTTTTGGAGATACGTCGTACGGTTATTGATCGACTGCTAGAGGTTGAATTGGTTCGAGGCGATTTGCCTACCGAAGCCACGTCAAAGGTGATGGGTCTGAGCCGGATTGAAGGCATGGATTATTTTATCCGTATTCTGGAGGGGCTCGACAAGGAAACGTTCGTGCGTGGTTATGTGTATGGCTACGGTGATCGTATTACCAAAAAAGAATCGTTCAGCCACTTGCTCAAGGCATGTTATCCAAGTGATGGCGAGGATGCTGCATTACTCAAGGAGAAGCTGAAGAACACTAAAATTACAGATAAACGTTTGTTGGAGGCGGCAATGTATGCCCCACAATGGATTGAGATTGTAGCAGGCTATCTCGGGTGGGAAGGACTTCGCAGTGCAGCATGGTACTTCCATGCGCATATCAATGAAGGCTTTTCGGCTGAGAAGGAAACGATTGTAGCTCATTATTCACCGATAGCTCCGCAGGATTTTAATGATGGTGCCTTTGATATTCACTGGTTTCATGAGGCCTATGAGACGCTGGGCGAGGAACGATTTGATCTGCTGTACGACTGTGCCAAGTATATTTCGGCTGGAGCCAATCATCGTCGATCCCAATTGTTTGCGGATGCGACGTTGGGTAAGCTGAAACGAAGTGAAATGGAAAAATCAGTGGAAGACAAGCGAAACAAAGACCATTTGTTGACCTACAGTTTGATTCCACTTGCCGAGCCGCCTGAACCAGATGTCCGCGAACGTTATGATTTTATCCAGAAGTTTCTGGAACAAAGTAAGAAATTCGGGGCACAGCGTAAGGCTAGTGAGGCACTGGTTTCACGGATTGCGCTCGGGAATTTGGCACGTAATGCAGGTTATGATGACGTAACCCGTCTCGTCTGGGACATGGAAGCTCGCAAGCTGGATGATCTCCGCTCTTATTTTGAGCCCCATGCCTTAGATGAGGCTACAACGATACAACTGGTCATTGATGATGAAGGAACGGCAGATATTGAAATTGTCAGCAAAGAGAAGACGCTGAAATCCATTCCGGCTCGTTTTAAGAAGGATGAGTATGTTACGGCGTTGAAAGAGCTTAAAGGAGATCTGGTAGACCAATATCGCAGAGCTCGCAAAGAATTGGAACGCTCTATGGAGTCTGGTACGACCTTTATGGTGAAGGAATTAAGAGGATTGTTAGGCAATCCTGTGCTTGCTCCGCTGGTGAGGACACTGGTTTTCAAAGCTGGTGATCACCTCGGTTATTTTAATGAGGATACGTTGGTGTTGACTGCTCCTTCTGCTGAACAGCATACTATTGGAGAAGAGGATAAGTTGGTTATTGCACATCCACTTCATTTGTACGAAAGTGGTCGTTGGAGCGAATTCCAGAAGGACTTATTCGACCGCCAGATACGCCAGCCATTTAAGCAGGTGTTCCGTGAGCTGTATCTGCTGAATGCTGATGAACGTGCCAACGCGACAGTTTCCCGTCGGTATGCGGGACATCAGGTACAGCCGAATAAAACGGTATCCTTACTAAAAGGTCGACAATGGACGGTCAGCTATGAGGATGGACTCCAGAAGGTGTACTATGCCGAGAATCTGATTGCGAACCTGTATGCCATGGCCGATTGGTTCTCACCAGCGGATACTGAGGCTCCTACACTGGAGACCGTGCAGTTCTTTGATCGGACAACATATAAGAGTGTGCCTTTGGAGGAGGTTCCACCTGTTCTGTTCTCTGAAGTTATGCGGGACGTGGATCTGGTTGTCAGTGTTGCTCATGTAGGCGGCGTTGATCCAGAGGCTAGTCTGACAACCGTTGAAATGCGTAAGGTCATTGTACAGGAATCCCTTCGTCTGCTGAAAATTAGCAATGTACGCTTAGATGGGAATTACGCACGTATAGATGGGAATCTTGGCGAGTATGCGGTGCACCTCGGAAGCGGTGGGGTCTACAAGCAAGCGAAGGGAGCACTGCACATTATTCCGGTGCATTCGCAGCATTGTGGTCGCATCTTCCTGCCGTTTCTGGATGAGGATCCAAGAACAGCCGAGATTCTATCCAAAATAGCGTTGCTGGCTGATGATCAGAAAATCAAGGACCCACAAATTCTTGAACAGCTTCAAGCGTAGGATAGAAATTGTAATATAGAGAAATTCATAATTAACTCAACGTTCGCACCTAGACAAGGTTCCAAATCATCGTCTGTATAGATTGGAAGCTCAGTTTAGCTGCGGAGGTTGAGTTATTTAATATCAGGTATGAATCGAGCTCGAATAAGGAGTTATGCGTAAAAAGTTGTTCCTGGTTTTGAAGGGAAGCTTACGACATCACAATTGACGATAATAGGAGAATACAGCGATGGTAAATAGCATCCTTTTACAAGAGTACGCAACTGAGTATCAATCGCAAGTAGTCGATTTAATTCTACATATTCAACAAAATGAATATAATATCGCCATCACTAAAGAAGATCAGCCTGATCTGCTTGATATTGAAAACTTTTATCAGCATGGTAACGGCAACTTCTGGGTGGCTCTTCACGAAGGAATCGTAGTAGGGACGGTTGCCTTACTAGATATCGGAAACCATAAGACGGCGCTCAGAAAGATGTTTGTAAAACAAAACTATAGAGGCAAAGCCTTTAATGTTTCAAATCAATTACTTCAGCATGCCATAGGATGGGCCAAGGAACGGTCTGTTGAGGGAATCTATCTTGGAACAACACCGCAATTCGTAGCCGCTCATCGTTTTTATGAGAAGAATGGATTTGTTAGTATAGCTCTTGATGAATTGCCAATGGGCTTTCCAGTTATGAAAGTAGATAAAAAGTTTTACAAATACACCATTCAATAAATGGCCTGAACCAAGACGATCCTAAAGGAAATTCCTGCTCAAAACTGACTTCGTGCTCGCCTCGCTGCCTTCTGCCGAGCTGCAATACAAACTGCCGCCGAGCAGGAATTTCTTTTGTTTAGGACAGGTGTTTGCTAGAATGAAGAAGACCGTGTAAGCCAATGTTAACTATACAACTGGGAGGGATACAAGTATGAGCAAAAAGATTAAATGGGGAATTGTCGGTACGGGATGGATCTCAGATCAGTTTGTTGCCGATCTGCAACATGTTACGAATGGAGAAGGATACGCCGTTGGATCACGCAATATTGAAAGCGCTACCGAATTTGCAGCCAAGCATCAAATGGCACAGGCTTACGGTAGCTATGAGGAATTAGTGCAAGATTCCGAGGTCGATGCTATTTACATAGGGACTCCTCATCCTTTTCATAAAGAAAATGTTCTAGCAGCTCTACGAGCGGGCAAAGCCGTCTTGTGTGAGAAACCCTTCACCGTCAACAGCAAAGAGTTGGAGGAACTAATCCGTTACGCCCGTGACCATAAGCTATTCCTGATGGAAGCAATGTGGACGCGTTTTTTGCCTCCGATACGCCAAGTGCAGGAGTGGCTACATGCGGGACGTATTGGTGAAGTGAAGTTGGTGAAGGCGGAATTCGGTTTTCGCATAGATTGGAACCCAGAGGGAAGATTATTGAATCCCGAGCTGGGCGGAGGGGCATTATTAGATGCGGGAATTTACCCCGTTTCTTTTGCTTCGATGGTGTTTGGCCCTGAACCAGAGCATGTATGGAGTACTGCTTATATCGGGGAAACGGGCGTTGATGAGACATTTTCAATCATGTTGGATTATGGAAAAGGACGTACAGCTATGCTTAATGGGGCAGTTCGTCTCGGACTGACGAATGAAGCTTATATCCATGGAACCAAGGGCTATATTCACATTCCGTCGTTCCTGAATGGTACATCGGCTACTTTAGTTGTGGACGGTGAAGAGGCGCAAAACTTTCAGGATAATCGTTCCTCTACAGGCTATGCTTTTGAGGCAGAAGAAGTTGGGCGCTGCTTGAACGAAGGTTTGCTCGAAAGCTCTACTATTTCTTTGGATGAATCATTAGGAATTATGAAATTGATGGATCAGATTCGTTCACAGTGGGGACTTCGGTATCCGTTTGAATAATCACATTGAATCCACAGTGCTTCCAGGGACCGTTCAGGTTCCTGGATTTTTTTGTTATCTGAACTTTTTTATACATAAGTATTCCCAATTTCCTAAAATAGAGGCTTTGGTCGCACGCTAAAAAAGACCATAGAAGCATGTCAAAGTGTGGGACATATGAATCATTTTTTATGATTATAAATAGTTAAAAATACGTCATTAAAAAGTTACAAAAGTGTAATCTTATGATCGGTTAACTGAATTGTTAGCGTTCTCTTTTTATGAGAAAGAATGAAGGTCCTAGTGTTCTTCTTCCAAAAACTTTCAATGAAATTTCCGGAAATGTGCGGTAGGGTGGTAAACGTGTCACTTGAGCCATTGCGGCTTTTGCTGATTTGCTTGCTTACCCCGTGGCTCTGGATTTTTGTTGGAGCTCGCAGGGTCGAGAGCCTTTGCAAGCCTGTGAGCGTTGAATAAGCATTCACCTCATGACCAAACATCAAGGAGGAATTACAAACGTGAAAGTAAAATCAACATGGGTGTTCCGTATGGTGATGATGACAGTCATTGCGGCTGTTGTGATCGGACCTATGCATATTGCAGGAGCGGCAGGAAGCCGGACAGATCGGCCTTGGATGAACACGTCCCTGTCGGCTGAGAAACGGACAGCATTGCTGTTACAAGAAATGACGTTGGAAGAAAAAATAGATCTGGTGACTGGTAAGGTCAACAATTATTATGGATTTTATAATAATTCGATGGAACGGTTGGGTATTCCAGCGTTAAAGATGGCAGATGGACCTGCGGGTGTGCGGATCGCCAATCCGGATGTGCAGGACAAGCAATCAACTGCGTTGCCGGCCCCTATTGCACTGGCTGCAACGTGGGATACTCAGGCTGCCAAACAGTATGGAGATTTGCTTGGAGACGAGGCTTTTAATACAACTCATAATGTGGTGCTTGGACCGGGGATGGATATTGCCCGTATTCCATGGGGATCGAGGAACTTTGAATCTATGGGCGAGGACCCGCTACTGCAATCGCAAATGGTGACCGCTTATGTCAAAGGTGTACAAAGCCACCCTGTCTTGGCGACTGCGAAACATTACCTTATGAATAATCAGGAGACGGAGCGTTTCACGACAAATGTCAAAGTCAGTGACCGTGCGCTGCATGAAATTTACATACGCCCGTTTGAGGAGGCTATTGCCAAGGCAGATTTGGGCGGAGCTATGTGCTCCTTTAACAAGGTCAACGGCGAATCGGCATGTGAGAACAAGACCATCCTGACAGACCTTTTGAAAAAGGAAATACAATTCAAGGGCTTCGTGATGAGTGATTATGGCGCGAATCTGAGTACAGTCGAATCGGCAAATAGCGGCTTGGACCTGGAAACACCGGGAACCCCTTATGGTAAATGGGGAGATCAGCTGCTGGATGCGGTCAAGACTGGTAAAGTAAGTGAACAAACGATTGATGATAAGGCTAAGCGTATTCTTGTGCAGATGTTCAGTAAAGGTTTGTTTGATCACCCGGCTCAAAATAATCAAATTGATGCCCGGGACCATGGTAAAACAGCCCGTCAATTGGCTGAGGAAAGTATGGTGCTGCTTCAAAATAAAAACAACGTATTACCGTTGTCTCAAGATAAACTCAAATCCATTGCTGTTATTGGTCCAGATGCAGATAACGGCACCGTGGCAGGCGGAGGCAGTTCGTTGGTGAATCCGACGTACACGGTGAGTCCGCTGGAGGGCATTCGTAATCGTGTAGGCAAAGGAGTTACCGTCCAGTATGCACCGGGCACGGATCCTATTTCTGCGGGAGACATTATGCCAGGTCCATCAGCTGTTCCGTCTTCGTTGCTGACCACATCCGATCAGAAAGAGAATATCAGTGTTGGATATGCGACTTATGGCGATGCTGAGCAGGGACTGCGAGGCGAATACTGGAAGAATAACAAGATGGAAGGCAATCCGATTCTTGTGCGCAATGATGATCAAGTCAATATGAACCTTGGCTTTTATAATTATCAGGGTTTCAATGCGAAGTCTCCTAAAGTTCCCAATACACCCACGACCCTGAATGGTTTGATATCTGCACGCTGGACAGGGGCTATTGCAGCTCCCAAGGATGGTGACTATGCATTGTCATTAACCAGTCTGGGATCAAGCAAGTTGTATATTGATGACAAGCTATTTGTAGATAATCAGGGTACGAAGCTGGAAACAACGAAGAAAAACATCTCGTTCAAAGCGGGAGAAAAACATAAGATACGTATTGAATATCGTGCCGATTATCCGACAAATGGTCGCGATTCTGGCGGTATGGTTCGTCTGGGCTGGGAGCCTCCAGCAGATACGACAGACAAGCTGATTGACAATGCTGTAAAGCTGGCCAAAAAATCGGATGTTGCGATTGTGGTCACGCGTACGTATGAGAGTGAAGGCTATGTGGAGCGTTCCGATATGGAGCTGCCAAACAATCAGGATCGGCTGATCCGTGCGGTTGCCGCTGCCAATCCGAAAACCATTGTGGTACAAATGAGCGGCAGAGCTGTGCAAATGGACACCTGGCAGGACAAAGTTCCTGCGATCGTACAGGCATGGTTTGCTGGTCAAGAACAAGGGCATGCCATCGCGCGCGTCTTGTTTGGGGATGTAAATCCTTCTGGCAAGCTACCGGTAACCTTCCCGGTTAACGAGCAGTCTACACCTGTATCCTCACCGGAGAAATTTCCGGGTGTCAATGGAGTGGGTGACTATTCAGATGGTATTTTTGTAGGCTACCGTGGATATGAAAAATCGGGTATGCAACCTACGTTCTCCTTTGGACACGGTTTATCCTACACGACTTTCGGATACAGTGATTTGAAGGTAAAACAGCATGCGAGTGGAAAAAAATCCGTTCGTACAAGTTCAGTCGAGGTTTCGCTTAAATTGAAAAACACTGGGAAAAAGGCTGGAGCTGAGGTTGTACAGGTATACAGCGGTAAGCTTCCGACCAATGTAGAGACCCCATCCCGTCAACTGGCAGGTTGGGCCAAGGTAGAGTTAAAGCCGGGCCAAGAGAAGAAGGTTCGCATTGAGCTCGACACGAAAGTTCTCTCTTATTGGGATGAAAAATCCAAAGCATGGGTTATGCCATCTGGGGAAGTTCCGATTTATGTAGGCAGCTCCTCTCAGGATACAAGACTGACAGGAAGTGTTACGATTCCGGCAACCTCTACAGAAAAGGCAAAAAAGTAATCCCGTTATATTCCTTTTAAAGTGGTTAAATTTCAAGAGAGCACGGGCACTAGCACCGGCTCTCTTTTTGCTGTAAGTAGGCAACCATTCTAATAGAATCTAATAGGTATGCAAAGGGACAACCGAGTGAAAGCTGTAATAGAGGAACGATGGGGACAATCTGATTATATGAGAGAGGAGGACATTAGATGAAGAAACTCCACAAACAACGACGTTCTGACTTCTTGCTGCTTATAGTTGCAGCTATCATCTTGATTGGTGCTATTCTGGTCAGTCTGGCTATGCAGAATGGTATGAACACGGCAGGCGAAAAGAATGTCAGTATGTGGCTAACCACACCGGACCCCGCGAATCGTCTAACACAGCAAGCCCCAATTCCATGGAGAATAGACGACAGTAACGAAGCTGCAGCGAGTGCGGATACACTGACGGTTGAGATTAGGCCCAATATTCGTTACCAGACGATGGAAGGGTTTGGTGCAGCCGTGTCCGGTTCGTCCGCATATCTGATGAATCATGGCATGTCTGCCAATCAGCGTGACCAGTTGCTCAATGATTTGTTTACAGCTGGCGGCATTCAATTAAGCTATATTCGCCATACCATAGGAGCATCAGATTATTCAGTGGATGAACAGGGACAACCTAGCAGCTATACTTACGATGATGTGGCAACGGGCAAGGACTATGAGCTAAATCATTTTTCCATTGCCAAGGATCGGGATGTGATCGATGTGCTGAAGCAAATTCTGAGAAGAAACCAGGATCTACGGATTATGGGGACTCCATGGACGGCCCCGCCCTGGATGAAATATGGTGAGCAGATATATAACGGCTGGTATTTGGACTATACCGATCCGCGTGTCTATCAGGCGTATGCTGACTATTTTGTTCGTTATATACAAGCCTATGCGAACGAGGGAGTCCCAATTCAGGCGATTTCCATTCAAAATGAACCGGAATTCACCACGTCCAAGTATCCCAGCATGAGTATGGGAGCAGTGGAGCAGGCGAAATTTATCAAGCAATACTTAGGCCCTGCTTTAAGTCGAAACGAATTGTCTACCCACATTATTGCCTTTGACCATAACTGGGATACAGGGAGTGAATATGCCAAGACCGTGCTGGGAGACGAACAGGCTCGAAG
The DNA here is from genome assembly GCF_011800655.1 of Paenibacillus sp. EKM10P. Classification (NCBI taxonomy): domain Bacteria; kingdom Bacillati; phylum Bacillota; class Bacilli; order Caryophanales; family Paenibacillaceae; genus Paenibacillus; species Paenibacillus sp. EKM10P. Next base: position 96,488 of record NZ_JAALET010000013.1, read on the forward strand.
CTATACGCACGGAACAGCCTTTCATTGCTACCAAGGAGAGCCGACAGCGATGACAGACGTGCACGATGCTTTTCCGGATAAGCCTGTTTATATGACAGAATGCAGCGGAGGAGCATGGAGCCCGGGCTTTGGAGATGATTTAAGCTGGGATATGTCCAAGCTGATTATTGGCGCACCTCGAAACTGGTCGCAAAACGTCCTCTTTTGGAATATTGCACTTGATCCATCCGGCGGTCCGACCAATGGTGGATGTACCAACTGCAGAGGTGTAGTGACCATCGACCCGTTAAGCGGTGCCGTTACAAAAAATGTAGAATACTATGCGATTGGACATGCCAGCAAATTTGTTCGTCCAGGTGCGGTACGTATTGATTCTACCCACTATAGTGGAAGTATCGAAACAGTCGCTTATCGTAACCCCGACGGTACGCTGGTCCTGATTGCCGCCAATACGGGAGAGAACACCAAGACATTTAAGGTTCGGCAGGGAAATCAAGTTTTCAAATCAACCCTTCCATCCAAGTCAGCAGCTACCTTTCAATGGGAGCCTACAACTTCCTGATACGGTCTCTACATCAATGTTTATAAAAATTTTAGAGTGCTTAGCCCTAACTGGCTAAGTGCTCTTTTTTTTCTACCAAGTTCCAATTGTGAATAAATAAAATTTTAATATTGTTCAGAATCGGTTCAGAAGCGGATGATAAGATCTTTTCACTAACAAAAGAATGAACCGTGAACGAGGAAAAACTGGTGATCAAGAACCAATAAAGAATGGCAGAAGGCGCTAATTGTGACGTTGCTGGCAGGTATGGCATGAAGACCACAGCTTTGTTCATGTGGAAAAGAAAGGGGACACGTCAGTAATTGTGAGTAAAGCGAATACAGTATCTTTTACCGATCAATCCAATATGTCATCCCAAGCGTTGCAGGTGGTACAGGAGGCTGTGAAGCAAGGGCTGATCACCGGTTATCCAGATGGCTCATTTCAGCCAGATCAACCACTGACGGGTAAGGAAATGGCCGCTTTGCTGGCTAATGTACTTAAGCTTGCCGTAACGGCGAAAGCAGTAACTTTTAATGACACACAGGGGAGTTGGGCCCTTCCTTATATAGAGGCGGTGCGTGCGGCAGGTCTAATGACTGAGGACCCAACGGGAGCTTTCCACCCGGGTGCTCCGGTGAGTCATGAGGAATGTGGCAGTTCTATAACGAATCCAACACCCACACCTAACCATGTACCTGTTACAGCCACAGTTCCTCCCGATCAATATGGCATTGTAGGTTCTGAAGATACACTAGTAGATTTAAAAAATGTATTTTTTGGTGCTGATCAGGATGAGCTATCGTATCGTGCGATCACTTCAGATGTAAACGTAGTAAAAGCAGAAGTAGCAAGTCAACAGCTTACGTTAAAGCCCAAATCAGCAGGAAGCACACAGGTGTTTGTGACAGCAGAGGATGGGAAAGGTGGTAGAGCGAGCGTGTTTTTCACCTATACAGTCACTGGCTCTACTTATAGCTCAACTTTGATCTAATTAGATGTTACAAAGCTGGACGTTCACGTTGTATTTAGTGGTACCGCCTGGCAGAGCGACTATATTTCAGGTTCATTAGGAACCACAGGAGGCATTTTTTTTGTTCTTTTCACAATATGTCGATGGTGGAGACGGTCGCATCGTGCTGCAATTGTTTTACAACCGAGAATGTGACTTCTCTCATAAAATAGAAGGATATGAGCTGGAGGTTCACCAATTCATGAAAAATACGAACCGCATGAACGTGTCCAGCATAGCGCTATATCCGGTTAACCCATTAATACCGTATCTGATCATAAACAGCATCTTTTACGATTTTATAGATGTTACAAATGTTTCCTATTTTAATCAAGAGGGTCATTTTTATAACCCAAGCGAATTTAATACGGTCGCATATGTACTAAAATATCATGGAACTGTGGTAGATGTGCTTGGAGAGCCTCATTCGCAGGATCAATTGTTTCCTCAAGGTGGGACATTTGTTCGTAAACAAGGTATAACATGCGGATCGCCCGTTTTTAATCAGCAGAATGAGTGGATTGCATACCCGAAAGGTACTTATCAATATGTGGGAAGGCATACACCTTAATTGTGTATATTGGGGGGAGGCAAAAAAACTTCGAACAGAAAAGCTGAAGGTTTTCACTGCATGTATCTTACAATATTTGGCAGACTTACTTTTGCGAAATTAGTTTATAAGGATTGCTTGGTAAAAAATTAGAGATTTCCATACAGATTTGGTTGGGATGCTTCTAATGGAGAAAGATGTGTAGTTATGCATGAGTGATGCTTGGCAGTAGCTTGCTTTTCAACGTTTCCCATCAATCCACCGGGTCATATTTTCCGGCTAACACAAGAGTGGAAGAATTGTAACAAAAGATTAAGACTTCGATGAGCGAGAATTATAGTATCCTTGAATGAAAGTTCAACACTCCAAGGAGTAGTTTTCCGTCGCGGTCTCTACTCCTTTTGGCATTAAGCTAAAGGGAAACGTTTGTTTAATCAAACAGCGGTAGTCTAGGACTTTATTTTCTCGTCCAAGGCTGCTGCTGTCTTTTTTTTGGGGGACAATCGGATACTTATTTTATCGAGTTTGCCGATTTTGAAAATTGAAAAGACGCTAGACTAGATATACAGTTCCAAATATTTTACTTACTTATGCTTATGCCAGGTATTTTTTATGATGTAGTTTTCCTATATTTGTAACCAAATCGTTTTTGCCTCTGTTAACTTCCCTCGTGTCCTCAATGCAATTGAAGTAGCGATCCGTTATCAATTTTGATTGATTTGTCTTCTGTTATTAGTACAAGCATTTTTCATCCTCTTAGCATGTAATAGAGCATGAGGGGAGGTGAATCCAATTGGCTAATACACGTCGTCCAGTAAAAAAGAAAATAACGCAATATAACTCTCCAGAACACAGATGTCACAGAAGATGTCGCAGAGCTTGCTGGTATGGTGACCACTGGGATCTTTGCGAGGAATGCAGAGTAGACCATAACGGAAACAACAACAGCTCGCGCAAAAATAGTGGTAAAAGCAGCGTTGTGAAGAAAGTGAAAAAAATCAAGAAAACTTGCAAATGTGGAAAACGATAAGTAATCAAAAACATCTGTTAGCGCTTAAAAGCCTTCTCTGTTAATACAAGAGGGGGCTTTTAAGGTTATAAAACCACAATAAAAAACATATCGGGGGATATATCATGGGATGGTTAGCAGAGGGCGTAAAGAAGAAAACAATGACCATTCGAGAGTCTACGACATTATGGAGGCATACAATACATATGAAAAATGTATCTATATCACTAAAGCGATGAAAATAGTAAACACCTGGATTAAAAACTGTGGTACTAAGATTAAAAATTCCATTTTTATTTCCTCCTTATTAAGACCCTAAACGATGTATAACTGTTTTCCTAAATTTCTAAAGATCAAAAAATAATGGTAAGAGGGAATTTTGAATGAAGAAAAATGGTTTACGCTACTTGCTACACTTACAATGGTGGCTGCATTAGGTACTTCTGTATCCGCTGCACCTGTTGTTCCGTCGGCTGATACTTCAGTTTCGGTTTCTGCTTCTGAAGCTTTAACAAAAGATCAAGCTACATCCGAAACTGCTGTCGATCAATCCGAGCAAGAGGCTCAAAAAGTTGTCACAAAATACTTAACTGCTATGCACGAAAAGAATTTTTCGGATGCAGTAATAGAACTGATTTTGACAAAATTGAAGTTGTTGGTGCCCAAAAAGAGTCCAATTCGAGTGTAGCAGTTACAGTCAAAGAGGATGGGGAAAAACAAAATTTGAAAGTAATCAAAGATGGTGAAGAGTGGAAGTTAGTTCTTGGTGATGGCAATCCTGCAACCGTTAAAGCACTGAATCCATCTGAAATTTCTACAAATGCGGCTGTAGACTATTATAGACTTAGTGGGGTTCAATATGGAACTGTACTAATTGGGGGCGACGCATTTTCTGTTGGTTCATCCCATTCGGCGACAATCAAAGGATGGCAAGACACAGGTATTAGTGACGTAAAAGCTGTTAATAGATATGAGATTGTGCAAGATGTATGGAATGGATGGAAAGAATGGAGTGTTCCACAGAAGGTATCTGGAAACAGTTCTGAAAAAGATTCTAGTACCTGGTACAGTAGATCTTTTGATGGTATCCCGGCAGGTAGTGGATATCATATCAGAATTTTGAATTGTTTTCATTCAAAAAAACGAACGCTACATTTGAAGCTGCAATGCTGATTGATTGAGAAGTAGGGGGTTCTGGAGAAATCCAGGAGAGCCCTTTTTAATACATGGTTGAAACTAAAGGCTGGTTTTAACCAGCCGGGGTATCTGTAGCAAGTAGACTGACTGATCGACAAGTAAGAGAGCGACTCCCTCTGTTTCATATTTAATAAATAAAAATTTGACATCAATCAAATCATATTTCCCTCGGTTGTCCTCCAAAAAGTCTTGAAGATATCCCATCTCCCACTAACCATTAATAATCCTACTTTTGAGAGCTTCTTTTTCACTAGGAACCATACCTAACAGGAGAGAGGCAATACCTGCTGCCAAGCTAGGTGCAGTGTATCCTTTTGTAAATGCGATCATTAATGATCTCCTTGTACTTAAAGTTTTTAGATGATTATAATGAAAATATAGTTTATATTTAGACTTTTTGAAGTTGTAGAGTCCTAATATATCCAAACACTTCAATTACAAAGGAGAGAATTCATTTCATGAGTATACATTTAGAGTTGGATTCCTTGTCGGTTGAAAGGCTAGCAATGGTCCTTTCAGGACGGCCAGGCATGTTCAAGTTGTTTTATGATACAGAGGATTGTGGATGCAACGGCGTACTTACCGTTTTGGTGATCGATGCACCGAATGCAACCGACACAGCAATTCAGTCCGATTCGTATTCTTTTTGGGTAGATCGGCAGCAGGAGCAGCAGTTCGATAGCCAAATGCGGCTTGAGGCAGATCCAAGTTACCCATCGTTCAAAGTAAGTAGCGATGCTGGTATATTGAGCAGCAATGTTAGAATTCAAGATCGGCGTGTAAACTCGTCCAAGGCGTGATATGCGGAGGTAATAAAAATATTAAGCACCAAAAAGCAATGCTAAATTAACACCAGCTTCCCAAAAACGAACCTTGTTAAGCCCATAGGGCAGAGGTTCGTTTTTACAATAATCTTTATGATAATTTCAGAAGGACGATGAGATGATGAAAAACTTGCTCGTTTCTGGCTATCGTGCCCATGAGCTGAATATTTTTAGTCAAAAGCACGAAGGTATTCCATACATTAAAAAGGCGATTGCAGGCAGACTGATTCCCCTGATCGAAGAAGGGCTGGAATGGGTAATTACCCCTGGTCAATACGGGGTGGACTTGTGGGCTTGCGAGGTCGTCATTGCATTAAAGGAGCAATATCCTCACTTAAAATGCTCTATTATGATGGCTTATCAAAATATGGAGGAAAAATGGAAAGAGGATAAAAAGGAATATTTTCAGCAGATTTGTGCCGAAGTTGACTATGTGGGAGTGGTTAGCCGCCAGCCGTATCAGGGAATATGGCAACTCAAGGCACGGGATGAACTCCTTTTCCGCAAAACAGACGGTTTATTGCTTGTGTACGATGAGGATGCCGGAGAGGGCAGCCCACGTTTTATGAAGGAACTGGCATTGAAAAAGCAACAGGCAGAAGGCTATCAATATATCAGTATTAGCTCAGAGGATATCCAAAGCATAGCTGACGAAGAACGATTATTCATGGACCTCTGATTTTTAAAGCATTAGCCCGGATTTTTGAACAAAAAGGACGGAATCGTCCCTTTACATTTATGTAAGCGCTATCATAAGATTTAAACAACCATAACTTATCAGTCATATAAAATAAATTTATTGAAAATACAAACCATGAAAGGAGCTAATGATCAGATGAACAAAAGATTTCGGCATACTGTGTTGCTCTGTCTCGGTGTCATGTTGTGTGGAGTGGTCACTCCAATGGATAGCCCAATCTCAGCTGCGTCTACGAGGCAAATGGAGAAGCTGAACAGGGGAACTGTCGCAGTGAAGGTACCAGAGGGTATACTGGTGAGCTGGCGTTTATTGGGTACGGAAGCGGATTCGGTTGGCTTCAATCTGTACAGAGGGTCAAGCAAGGTGAATGATGCGCCGATTACATCGAGAACCAACTTTCTGGACAAGGCAGGTACGACATCATCTTCGTATACCGTTCGTGCCGTGGTCAATGGAGCAGAGCAGGCCGCTTCTCCAGCGGTAAAGGTATGGAACAACAACTATCTGGACGTTCCCATCCAGCAGCCTGCAGGAGGCACAACCCCGGATCATGTGAACTACACGTACAATGCCAATGATGCCAGTGTGGGGGATCTTGATGGGGATGGCGAGTATGAGATTGTGCTGAAATGGGACCCTTCCAATTCTAAGGATAATTCGCAATCCGGGTATACGGGAAATGTATTTTTGGACGGATATGAGCTCGATGGAACACGCAAATGGCGAATTGATCTGGGACGGAACATTCGGGCTGGTGCACACTATACGCAATTTCTCGTCTATGATTTTGATGGAGATGGTAAAGCAGAGGTCGTATGCAAGACAGCAGACGGCACGGTAGATGGTACAGGTGTAAAGATTGGCGACGCTTCGGCTGATCATCGCAACACGAGTGGATATATTTTGAAAGGCCCCGAGTTTCTAACTGTGTTCTCAGGTGATACAGGCAAGGCTCTTAGTACGATTGACTATGTGCCACCGCGCGGAACGGTGTCCAGCTGGGGAGATAACTATGGTAACCGTGTGGATCGTTTTCTCGCCGGGGTTGCTTATCTGGATGGCGTGAGACCCAGCATAGTGATGGCACGTGGTTACTACACGCGTACTGTTCTAGTCGCATATGATTGGCGGAACGGCAATCTAAGCCGCCGCTGGACCTTTGACAGCAACAGCTCCACCAATGCCGGGACGGCTGGACAGGGGAATCACAGTTTGAGTGTGGCAGATGTGGATGGAGATGATAAGGATGAGATCGTGTATGGCTCACTGGTTGTAGACGATAACGGAGCGAAGCTGGCTAACACGGGAATGGGACATGGAGATGCGCTTCATGTCGGGGATTTGGACCCGGACCGTTCAGGATATGAAGTATTTAAGGTAAACGAGGATAAAAATGCCACCTACGGAGCAGCCATGTACGATCCGCGCAATGGCAACATTTTATGGGGCGTAAAAACAGGCAAGGATACCGGACGAGGCATGTCGGCAGACATTGATCCGCGTACGAAGGGGAATGAGCAATGGGCACCAGGCATCGGATTACGTTCAGCCCAGGGGCAGCTCATTACCAACACGACGCCGTCTTCTATTAATTTTGGTATCTGGTGGGATGGGGATCTGCTGCGTGAACTGCTGGATCATACCTCCTCAAGCGCTGGTAAAATTGACAAGTGGAACTATGCGAACTCGACGACTTCCAACTTGCTTACGGCCACAGGGACGAGTTCCAATAACGGAACCAAAGGAACACCGTCGTTGCAGGCTGATCTGTTCGGTGACTGGCGGGAGGAAGTCATTTGGCGCAAAAGTGATAATTCGGCGCTGCGTATCTACACAACACCTTACGAGTCAGAACACCGATTCTACACGCTTATGCATGATCCGGTGTATCGCCTGAGTGTGGCCTGGCAGAACGTAGCCTATAATCAGCCCCCGCACACCGGATTTTATCTGGGAGAAGGGATGTCCAAGCCCCCGCAGCCGAACATATACACTCCTTGATATGCAGCTCGGTAGTGGGTTGAATGCTGGTTAAATGAATATAATCAGAAAGGGCTCCATGCTAATCGGGGCTCTTTTTGTTATGGGTGCAGAGGGGAACGTATGTTTTCCATATAAATGGGAACGCTAGTTCCTACAAAGGTAATATATGTGTATGATAAAGGAGGCGGGATCTGTGAGTTCTTTAACGACTGAAAGCATGATCGAGCTCGTAACTAATGTCGGATTCCCTGCAGCATTAAGCCTGATTCTGTTAAAATACATTCTCGTCACCCTTAACCGTAGATTGGAGCAGCTGGACCGTTCTGTGAAGCAAATGTCACGATCCTTGGAAGAGATCGAGGCAAAGCAGAAGAAACGGTCAGAACCTACGCTCCCGGCAAATACGGACAAACTTCGTGCAGAATGAACAAAAAAAGGCAAATAGAAACAATTTAGCAACCTAATCGAGCACCGAAATTCTTATAATAGAAACGTGTGCAGTTTATGCAGACATATGATTATGGAGGTGTATTTGAGTATGAAAATAAATACGAAACTATCCGCACTATGTGTTGCGGCCACACTTTTGAGCGCGGCACAGATCGCCGCTGCTGCACCCGCTGTGACCAGTCCCGCGAATGCGGCGCAACCGAACGTTGCTAGTCCGTCAGCAACTGTACCGACCCAGGTGCCTGCACCAGCAGCATCAGCGTCTGTTGCGACGCCAGCCCCTGCGCAAGCGCCGTCAGTTCCAGCAACAACTGCCCCAGCCGCAGGTTCCGTCCAAGCGGCCACACCAGCAGCTCCGTCTGCACCAGCACCGCGCCCATCCGCGTCGGTAGCACCAGCGGCAGCTCCGTCTGTACCATCGACTGCCAAGCCGCAGCAGCCGTCTACTTCGGCGCCAGCCGCAGCTACAGCTACTAGCGTGAATCCAACCCAGCTGGACAAGCTGAACCATGAGAGTGCGATTCCGCTTGTGCTGGAGGCGCAGTCTCGTTATCAGTATGCCATCAGCGGTGGCAAATCGTTGGGCCAAGCGTTCCAATTGAACGGTAAAAGCTACCGCTATTTGTCCGAGGACATCGGTACGAAGACCAAATTGATCAACTATCTAACGCAGGCTTATACGAAACAGGCCAGTGAGCAATTTGTCGGTAAATTTTTCGTTGAAGTTAACGGCAGACTAGCTCAGTTGAACGCAGATGGCGGCAATTTGCTAGAGTTCAGCCGGGCTACGGCGAAAATGGTAACCATGACTCCGGTGAAGCGCAGCTACCTGCTGACCGTGCCTTATCCGGCAGAAGCCAAACAGCCAAACGAGAAAATCACCGTGAATTTTGAAAAGGTCGGCAGCTACTGGAAGGTTAGCTCCGCGCCGCATGTTATTTTCTAAATTAAGATTTTGCAACGTTCTTTATAAATAGGGTAAAGTGATGTTAAGGCTTGTTTCGTAAGCCCTAATTCAACGCAGGGGAGTGCTGTGCAATGATGACACCGATCAAGGTAAAAAACGTTAAGGATATTGAGAAGATCAATCAAATCGTATCCAATTATACGTATGACATCTGGATTCATGGCAAAAGCGGCATGGCAGATGCCAAATCCATTTTAGGCATGTATGTGCTCAAGCTGGATGAGCCGCTAACTCTGGTTGTACCTGACAACGTCAATCCCAAAAAGCTGTTCAAGGAGTTGGAGGAATTTATTCATTTTCCTGCTCAAGCAGAATAAACAGCAAAGAAGCACCTGCAGACACTGCATACGCTATTTTCAAAATGAATGCAAAGAAGCCATGGAACTCAGGTTCCACGGCTTCTTTTTTAATGTTCCTCCTCGTCCAAAAACGGGAGATTCACCGAATAGTACATAACCCCCATAAGCAGCACGCCACCCACCAGATTCCCAAGCGTAACCGGAACGAGATTATGGATGACGCCAGCGACAGAGACCGTACCCGGATGGTCCAGCACGAGCGCAATGGCGAAAGTACACATGTTAGCTACACTATGCTCATATCCCGAAATGAAAAAGCAGAATACAAACAGCATCATAGCGAACATCTTTGCGCCATTTTCCTTCATAAACATCGGCACAAAAAAGGCGAGGCAGACCAGCCAATTACACAAAATAGCGCGGAAGAATAGCTGCATTGCAGGCGCTTCCATTTTATGCTCAACTACGTTCAGCAGAAAGCTGTTCACGCTGGAGGAGTCAAACAGCCCTGTCAGGTATATAAGGAGTGCGAATACCCCCGCACCTAACAAGTTACCTCCATAGCTGGCAGTCCACAATCGAAGCACCTGACCCCAGCGCAGCTTTTTACGGAGCGCAGCATAGGTGTAATAGAAGGTGTTGCCAGTAAACAAATCACCGCCGCCGTACGCGATCAGAATGATGGCTGCCCCAAAGGTGAGCGCCGCCATGGGATAAGTGAATGGAGAATGCTCCATGTAAAAAAAGTTACCCGTCTTGAAGGCGACAATAACGCCGAATCCGATAAACATACTCGCCAGCATGGAACGCGCCAAATACCGGAGCAGGCTTTGCTTGTAAATTTTGTACTTCTTCAGGGCTAGCTGTTCGACATTGCGTAAGCCTTCCGTTTCCATACCAACGACAACCTCCTATTTTCTCATATCTAAGTCATTAAACCGACTTGATTTTTCCCGAAACATGCTCAGCATGTCAAACAAATTCTGTTAGCTTAACAAACCAAGCTTTTGCAGTCCGTATAAAATACCGTCTTCATCTGCGCGTTTTGTGACCATTTTAGCAGCGGCTTTGGCTTCATCACAACCGTTCCCCATCGCGACACTGTTATGTATAGTTGTCAGCATCTCCACATCGTTTAATCCATCGCCAAAAGCGTATTGATTCTCATCGGCAATGCCCAGTCTGGACGTAATTTCGCGAATTCCCTTTGCTTTGGAGCCAGCGTGAGGAACAACGTCCACTGAACTTGGATGCCAGCGTACAAAGTCAAATGCTTTGAATACCGCTTCATAGTAAGGCTCTTCTTCGGCTGTACACATTAACAGCGTCTGATAAATATCTCTCCCTTGGAAATAGAGCGGATCGTACCCAACCGAAATCTTGGCCTTAAGCGTTTGGACCGATTTCTCCACAAGCTCATCGTTAGGAATATTGGCCTTCATGTCCATATGATCCATATATACGAGAGCATGATTATGTGTGAGTGCCAGATCAGTCATCGCTTGCAAGGCTTCTCGATTCAGCGGATTGGTAGCGACGGCTTCCCCACGGAGCACCACATATTGCCCGTTAAAGCTAACGTAGGAATCAATTTCTAACTGCTCGCGGATATCCTTGAACATAAAAGGCGCACGTCCTGTTGCGATGGCTACCTCATGTCCTTGCTCTTTCAAAGCAAAGACTGCTTTTTCTGCCGTTAACGGCATCTTCTTTTCATCGTCCAGTAATGTACCGTCGATATCAAAAAAAATAATTTTTTTGTCTGACATGTCCTTACACCTGACTTTCAATAATATATTGTCGAAATAAACTCATATGGATTCATTATATCAAAGGAACTGCTTCTGGATACACAAATACGTATAAATCCTCATGAATGTCCGACCTCTATAGCTTACAATATGAAATAAGGATTACTGTAAACTTTAATGTCTATCTCCTATTTTCGAAGATGGGATGTGATCACCATGACAAAAATCCAAGTCACACCGGAGCAGCTGGATAACGTGGCCTCCCAATTTGCCAATGCCCACGGCATACTGTATAACCAGCTAAACGGTCTGGATAGCACAATGAACCGCCTTCACAGCCAGTGGGATGGTATGGAGAGAAATCGTTTTTATAATGACTTTCGTACAGCTAAATATACGCTTTCTTCTATATTAAATAAGGTTCAATCCATTGAAATTGAGCTGAAAAGCATTGCTTTGAAGTTTAAAAATGCGGATGCTGGGAGCACACGTGGCTTCTGGTCAGCCTTGGCAGCAGCGATGAACGCTAGTGCAGCGCTGGCGGGTAGCGGAGAGGCTGGAAATCATGCTGAAGATATCGTGAATTCACCCAAAAATATAGACGAGTGGGAGCAGGCAGACGCGGATAAATATCATCAATATGAGGAACTATTGAAAAACGCGGAGACCATCGGCGACAAGCAAGTCATACAGAAAATCCACGACCAGATGAATGTCCTGCGGCTGCAATACGAGGACTCGGTTACTCGTACAGATTACAATACAGGAGAGACTTCCAAGATCACATCCGATTCGCTTGTTGCCGTCACTGAACTGACAGGTAAAGACGGAAGCAAAACAGATATATCTATAGATAAAAAAGGAAATATTATAAGTTATGAGCAAAATACGGACAAATACGATTACTGGGTCCAAAAGCATACTCAATCAGCCGGAGAACATGCTCTAGGTAAAACGGCCCAGACCGTTACCGGATATGGAATGGGTCTTATTTTGTCGCGCGGGACTGGCGTCAGTGGAGCAGGTTCGGGCGCAGCCTCCGGCTGGGGGGAACACGTTGTCGGCGTTGGTGGCGGTATGATCAGTGACAAGGTGCTGTTCTCTGTTCCCGATGAGGGAGAAACCCGTACCATGATCTACCGGACAAATAAAGAAACTGGGCATGTCGAGAACATGATCATCGTCACCAAAGGTGAGAATGAAATGAAGTATCGCTATTGGGAGGATTATAACTAGGTCTTGAGCAGTGAGAGATAATAACGTGAATACGAGTATCTATAAAATCTACAGACTTTTTCAAGACTAAGCGAGCGGCAGTGGAAGACTGCGAAACTCATCAGTTGGTAAAATCTGTAGATTTTTTCGTGCGCATATTTCTAAAATTCTATTAGAGTTATTTAATTGTTACATAGTATTTATGATTTAAGCAGCAATTTCATGGGGTAAAGGACATCTGACTCATGTAGTGTCTTTAATTTATGTTTTCAAACTTAGAGCAATCTGAGCTTAAGAGCAAGGTTCAAAAAAAGAGTTTAATATCATAATTTGGATAAATATAATAATATAATAAACGTGTATATTTGTTTATCTTTTAAAAATATTTAACAATTGCATAATTTAATTTTATTTATTTTTATGTAGTGAAAATAATGAAAAAAGCTATTCTTTCAAGAAAACGACTTTATCTAATGATAATCAACAAATTTCTACATTTTGCGACCTTTTATTTACAAAAATGTAACATTCGAAGGTTGACTTATTCATTGACTTTGTTGAAATAAATCGTTATTTTAATTCGTAAAAGGAGTAAAACCTGGGTTGGAATAACGATTGATAAATTATTAATACAAGCTTATTAAATGCTAGTGCACGGTAATTACATATGATTTAATTTGTTTTTAAATGATTCTTTTTTTCATTAATTATGTCGATCATAAATTTCTGCTTTAATACTATAAAGGTTATAACTTGCAACAGAAGTTAAATTTGAAAAGTACACATATTCAGGAAGCTCACTGGAGAAGAGGTTTTCAGATGAATAAAGTATCTTTTATTTTTCCTGGGCAGGGTTCGCAATATGTAGGAATGAGTAAAGAACTATGGGATAATTTTACTGTGGTAAAGCGTTTATTCGATGAAGCGGATGATATCTTAGGTGTAAAACTCTCAAAACTTTGCTTTGAAGGAGATTCCCAAGAGCTTCTTCAGACCATGAATGCCCAACCAGCCTTACTTACTGCCAGTCTTGCTGCATACTATGCTAGCAGAGAAATACTGGAACTGGAACCTCAACTGTTGGCCGGTCATAGTTTAGGAGAATACTCAGCATTGGTGTGCAGCGGTTTTTTCTCCCTTCAAGATGGACTTCAAATCGTGAGAAAACGAGGAATGTTCATGCAGCAGGCTACAGCCAACGGGGTAGGGACTATGGTTGCTGTTGCGAATGTTTCTGCTTCTATTCTGGAGAGCTTATGTCAAGAGATATCTACGGATCGTGATGTTATATCTATTGCCTGTCACAATTCAAACAATCAGTACGTGCTATCGGGACATACAGAACCTATGGCTCGAATAGTGGAGAAAATCAAACGTCTAGAACATAGTAAGGTTAACTATTTAACAGTAAGCGGGCCTTTTCACAGTATTCTGATGAAGCCTGCAGCAGATAAGCTTGCCGCAGAACTAAAAAAAATCCCGCTACGCAAGGGAAGGTGGCCGGTTGTTTCCAATGTAACAGCCTTACCACATGATGAATTCTCAATTTATGACTTGCTGTACAAGCAAATGATAAGCCCTGTACGTTGGACAGATACGATGGATTATTTATACCAGAACGGTATTACTGTTGCGCTAGAATTAGGTCCGAGAAAAGTACTTGGACAGCTAATGAAAGAAAGATATCCTAGTATCTCTACTTTTTCTATTAATACCAGTTCTTCTTTAAAAGAAGCGGACAAGTGGCTAAGTAAGCAGCAAACTACACGCAAATTTACACTTGAGCGTCTGGAGGAAGGCTTTGCAGCAGCGCTTATTGCACGAAATCGAAACGGGGATTACAAACAACATATGGAGGGAGTTGTTTACCCTAGTCAGCAGATCCGAAATAGGATCAATCAACTTCAAAATCATAAAAATGACACCGTTTATAATGCGGTTAATACAGAGGTGTTAGAGCTCATTCGTACTATTCTCACTACCAAGCAAGTGCCCGAGCAAGAACAACAGACGATTCTTAATATGATCTAAATAAGATTCATCAATGATGTTGGAAATTGTAAATTTATTAACTGGAAGCTAATAAATCTTACGATATACGGGGGGAATAGCATGTATACAAATAGGTTCAAAACCCTGGTTGATGTTATTACAGAACGGGGAAAGAGTGACCATAAATTTATAACCTTTATTGAGTCGGATCAAAACGAAACAACACTTACTTATAAAGATTTATATTGGGAAGCTCTAGCGTTTCTGGAGAATCTTCAGAATGCAGGAGTGAAGCAGGGACAGGAAATCGTATTTCAAATAGAAAATAATCGTCATTTTGTGAAAGCGTTTTGGGCTTGCATTCTTGGTGGTATGATCCCGGTACCTGTCAGCATCGGTAACAATGATGAGCATAGAATGAAGCTTTTTAAAATCTGGGATGTTCTTAACGATCCTTTTTTACTCATTGAGCCTAAAATATTAAAAGACCTTGAGAAATATACCCTGAAAACCAATCAGAATAATCTATTCGAAAATATCCGCCATCGTCATCAATTACTTCTTCAAGACCATGAACAACCTAAGCAATCCTTTGCAAAGATACACACCCCTCAATTGGAGGATATAGCATTTATTCAGTTTTCCTCCGGTTCCACAGGTGATCCTAAGGGAGTCATCCTTACACATCATAATCTCATTCATAACACAAGTGGAATTATAAATAGGACGGTCGTCACAGAGCAAGATTCGTTCTTGCAGTGGATGCCTCTAACCCATGATATGGGTTTAATTTACAATCATATTACCCCATTAGTTGCTGGAGTGAATCAGTACATTATGCCGACTTCGCTGTTCATTCGTCAGCCAGTACTTTGGATAAAAAAAGCTAGTGAACATCAAGTAAGCATTATATCCTCGCCGAACTTTGGATATAAGTATTTCATGCAATTTTACAAACCCGAAAAAGCAATGAACTGGAATCTGTCCAAGATCCGTACCATCATCAATGGTGCTGAACCTATCTCTACTGAATTATGTGACGCATTTCTTGAGACATTAGCTCCTTTTGGATTAAAAAGAACGAGTATGCGAGCATCATATGGTTTAGCAGAAGCATCGGTTGGAGTTGCTATCCCGCCAATTGATGCTGACTATATAACCGTTTATGTTGATCGTAAGCACTTAAACATTGGAGAGTTTGTCTTGGAGGTAGACAAGACTTTTCATAATGCTCTGCCATTTGTTGTAGTCGGTCAGTCGTTAGATTATTGTGAAATCAGAATATGCAATGACGAGGATGAGGAAGTCGCAGATCGCGTTATTGGGCATATACAAATCAAAGGTGAAAATGTTACAAAGGGATACTATAACAACGAGAATTCGACATCCAAACTTTTGACGCTAGACGGATGGGTGAGAACTGGCGATCTGGGGTTCTTCCGTGAAGGTCAATTAGTCGTCACAGGGAGAGCAAAGGATATCATATTTGTAAATGGACAGAACGTTTACCCTCATGACATCGAGCGTATCGCTGAGGAAGTAGAAGGAGTCGAACTTAATCGTGTGGCGGCGTGTGGAGTTCGTGTTAATGGGATGGAATCAGAGGAAATTGTGGTATTTGTCGTATCCAAAAAGACGATAGGAAAATTTTCTCCAATTGCAACTCAATTAAAAAAACATTTGTATCGTCATGGAGGATGGGCGGTTCACGATATTATACCTATTAAGCAAATGCCCAAAACGACTAGTGGAAAGTTGCAGAGGTATAAGCTTGCGGCTCAGTATGAAGCGGGACATTATCAGGAGACTTCATTAGTTTTAAAAGGGATTATGGAGCAAGAAAACAAAAATCAAAAATTGCCTACACTTTCGTTTGAGATCGAAAAAGTACTTCACGATATTTGCTGCGAGGTATTACTTAGGGAAGAGGTTGATACGAGAGACAGCTATTTTGATTTAGGAGCCAATTCCCTACAACTGGTTCAGATTACAGACAAAATTGAAAATCAGCTGGGGATTAAGCTTGCAGTTACCGATTTGTTTGATCATCCCTCAATAGCTCACTTGGCAGAATTTTTAGCGAGCCCTACTGATTCTGAACAACAGCATATTCCTACGGATGATACGGATCACAATCATAGCAAGGACGTGGCTATTATTGGGCTCTCTTTGGACTTACCTGGTTCTTCATCTGTGTCACAGTATTGGGATCATATTGTCCAAGGCGATGACTGTATCGGGAACTTAGGCTCTCAACGTAAGCAAGACGCCATCGATTATTTATCAGTTGTGGATCAAAGGAAGGGAGAAGAAGAGTTTATAGAAGGCGGCTTCCTAGAAGAAATTGATAAATTTGATTATGCGTTCTTCAAGCTGAGTCCTGTGGAAGCTAGCTATATGGACCCTAATCAGAGATTGTTCCTTCAGACCGCATGGCATGCACTTGAAGATGGGGGTTATGCAGGAGATCGGATTCATGGACAAAAGGTAGGAGTTTACGTCGGCTTCTCAAAAGTGGGCTACGATTATGAGCGGATGCTCTCTAAAGGAGAACCGGACAAATTTCACCAGTATATTGTTGGAAATTTACCGTCAGTGCTGGCAAGTCGAATTTCTTACTTTCTTAATTTAAAAGGTCCAGCAGTAACAGTGGATACGGCGTGCTCCTCTTCACTTGTCGCGATTCATATGGCTTGCAAGGCGTTAGCGACAGGGGATTGCAAGATGGCGATTGCCGGAGGAATCCGAACGATGCTATTACCAGTGAAGCTGGGACTAGATATGGAATCGCCAAATTACAGAGCTCGTACCTTTGATGCGGAAGCGGATGGAACAGGTGTAGGAGAAGGGGTTGCAGCGGTTCTGTTGAAGCCTCTCGATCAAGCTTTGCAAGACGGAGACCGTATTTATGCAGTAATAAAAGGAAGTGCGGTGAATCAGGATGGTACAACGGTAGGAATTACTGCGCCTAGTCCTTCCGCACAGGCAGAAGTGGTGGAGGCGGCTTGGAATGATGCGGCTATTCACCCGGAAACTCTGTCATTTATCGAAGCCCATGGAACGGGAACTAAACTGGGGGACCCTATTGAGATTGCGGGATTGACACAAGCTTTTGAAAAATATACGGACAAAAAACAATTTTGTGCAATCGGTTCCGTCAAACCCAATATTGGTCACTTATTTGAAGCAGCAGGAATATCCAGTCTTATTAAAGCAGTTCTGATGCTGCAAACGAGGAAGAATCCTCCGTTGGTTCATTTTAAGAAACCTAGTTCCCGTATTAATTTTGAATTGTCGCCGTTTTATTTGACAACAGAAGTAGCCGATTTAAGTTCAAATGATGCCCCACTTCGCTGCGGAGTAAGTTCTTTTGGTTTCAGTGGAACCAATGCTCATGTTGTTATGGAGGAGTTTATAGAAACGCGAACACATGAGGAATCTGTAAACACGCCGGATGGTGTTCATCTTTTTACGGTTTCTGCAAAAAATGAGCGAAGCCTGCATCATTTGGTTGAGGAATATGTGGACTATTTACGCCTAAATCCAGCGGTTTCCTTGGAGCAGATGTGCTATACCACACATATCGGCAGAGCTCATATGGAACATAAATTAGCAGTTATCACTTCCAGCTTAGAAGATTTATTACACAAGTTGGAGCGATGGACTTCCGGGAACCAACAAGAGAATGTACCTGATATGTATATAGGTTCTCATAAACAGAGCGTTGATCATAAACGGGAAAAAGATGATACGGTAGGTCGATTGATTACAGCTATCAGAGCAAGTGCACATACAGATATTCACGCTCTACGTCAATTGGGTGAACTGTATGTCAAAGGTATGGCTATTCCGTGGCAAGCGCTTTATGCGGATGAGATCAAAATAATCCAGTCGCTGCCTTTGTACCCTTTTGAACGAAATCGTTGCTGGTTTACTCCAAAAGTAGTGCAGATAAGTAACGTAGGCAGGGAGGAGAGACGTATGGAGTCCGCGTATCCAAAAGAGCTGCAAGCTACAGATCAGATCGACTACACAGCGAAGATTTCCAAAGTATTAAAAGATGTAATCAGTAAAGTTTCTGGTTTTACGGTGGAACAACTGGATGAGCAGATGCATTTTCTAGAAATGGGCTTGGATTCAATTATGCTAGTTCAAGTTCAAAAAGAAATTAGAGAACAATTTAATGTGGATGTTCCCATGAACCACTTTTTTGAAAGTGTCACAAACCTGGATCGTCTAACAACGTTTATTTCAGATTTGACATATACCACCCAATCAGTTGCGGCTGCGGATGCTCTAAATACGGTCGATGATCGGACAGAAGTCAATCCGGAAAATACGGTTGCTGCAAAGCCTTCGTCCGAGTTGGGTGGCCTGGAAAAGTTACTCTCTCAACAAATTGAATTACTGAACAACCAACAGCTGGGACTTACTCAAGTGTTGACCAAACAACTGGAGATGCTTAGTGGCGGTCAAGGAGGAACTATTCAGGTAGCACCGTTAACCACAAACAAAGACACAGTCAGTGTTCAGCCTACATCTCTGCATGTTGTGGCAACTGACGTGCCTATCACTTCTACAATTAAAGTGAATCCAACTACTGAATCCAAACCCTTTGTACCCTATCAACCTCTACTGATCGGTGAGGAAAGTGGATACAGTGCGCGGCAAAATGATTTCTTACAGCGTTTTATTAAACGATATACTCAACGAACCCTTGGGTCCAAGAAATACACACAGGAAAGTCGACTGGTTCATGCTAATAATCGTCATGTGTCTGGGTTTCGATCCTATTGGAAAGAAATTGTATATCCTATCATTTCAGAGAGCGCTTCGGGTTCAAGGATATGGGATGTGGATGGGAACGAGTACATTGATCTAACTATGGGCTTCGGGGTTCATTTATTGGGTCATAATCCAGCTTGGCTAACCGATACTTTACGGAGCAATGTGCACGACCGTACGCCTTCGATCGGCCCTATGTCGAATACAGCAGGCGAGGTTGCTGCCTTGATTAGCGAGCTAACAGGAGTGGAGCGGGTTGCCTTTTACAATTCGGGGTCAGAAGCTGTTATGGTCGCTTTACGTTTGGCTAGAGCAGCTACAGGACGCTCCAAAATAATACTATTTGCTGGTTCTTATCATGGAACATTCGATGGTGTACTTGCCGTGTCTGATCCGAACTCAAGCGGGGGAGAGGCTTTGCCCATGGCACCGGGAATCCCTTCGAGCATGATGGAGGATGTAATTGTACTCCCTTATAATCACCCGGATTCTATAAAAGCTATCAAACATTATGCACATGAACTTGCCGCCGTATTGGTGGAGCCTGTACAGAGTCGAAGACCGGATTTGCAACCAAAGGAGTTCTTGGAGCAAATTCGCGAAATAACAGCACATTCGGGAACGGCACTTATTTTTGATGAAGTAATCACAGGATTTAGAATTCATCCAGGAGGTGCTCAAGCCTGGTTTGGAATTAAAGCTGATTTAGTTACTTACGGAAAAGTGGCGGGCGGAGGTATGCCTGTTGGCATAGTCGCCGGAAGCTCAGAATTTATGGACACCGTAGATGGAGGTGTGTGGTCGTTCGGAGATAACTCCTATCCAGAAAACACGAATATTAAAACGTTCGTAGGTGGTACTTTCTGTACACATCCGCTGACCATGCATACGGCTCTAGCCACTTTGAAATATTTGAAGTCTGAAGGGCCGAATCTTCAGGAACAACTGAACCGAAGAACCAACGAATGGGTAGCAGAGCTGAATACTTATTTTAAACAAAATAGTGTGCCTATCCACATGGTGAACTATGGCTCATTATTCCGGTTTGTTTCGTTTGGCGACATTGAGCTCTTTTTCCATCTGCTGATTGACAAAGGAATTTACATATGGGAAGGTCGCAATTGCTTTTTATCGACTTCTCATACAGATGGAGACCTTCAACAAATTACACAGGCTGTAAAGGAAAGTGTGGAGGAATTGAGAAAAGGGGGATTCCTACCTGACCATACGCCATCACCAGATGGAAATGGAAGCCGAAAAAATGATGTGGTTCCCCTCGAATCCTCATCGTTCCCTTTAACAAAGGAGCAGCAGCAAATTTGGTTTGCTACGCAATCCAGAAGTGATTCATCTACTGCATTCAACGAAATAGCAGCATTGCGAATGCAGGGTCAACTGCAGCTTGATACTGTAAAACGTTCAGTACAGACAATTGTGAATCGGCATGAGTCGCTACGGACGGTTGTTGACCCCGATGGTGAAGAACAGCATGTTCTTGAGAATGTGAATGTGGTCATCTCACTGAATGATTTCTCAGAATTTCCTCCATCAGAGCATGAAGAAAAGGTCAAGCAATGGTTTGAGGAAGAGGGGCAAAGAACGTTTGATCTGACGTCCAAAGAACCATTGTTCCGAACTCACATTTTACGTTTAAAACCGGATGAACATATTGTAGTATTCACGTTTCATCATATTATTGCGGATGGTTGGTCAATGGCAGTGTTTATCCGTGAATGGGAGCAAGTCTACACTTCTTTCTGCAAAGGAGAAAATATAGTCAAGCTGCCTGTACCGCCAAAATTCAGGGAATTTCAAGCTTGGCAACAGTGGGAACTAGAACATACAGGAGTGAGTGAGGCAGTTTCTTACTGGACACAGACATTGGATTCCGTCTCTGTCGCCATGGACATTCCGTCAGAGGACGGTGGTATGAAGAAACCAGCGTATAGTGGAAGAAGAATAAATATTCGGGCAGACAGTACGCTGACGAGAAAATTGAAAAAACTTAGTATTAAAGCGGGTAACAGTCTGTTTGTCACACTTTTGACAGCATATAAAGTATTTCTGCACCGCTTAACGGGAAACACCACGATAGTAGTAGGCATTCCTACTTCTGGTCAGTCTAGAATGGAACAAGTTAATTTGATCGGAAACTGTGTTAATATGCTGCCGATTGTGAGCCATATTACCAGCAAAGAATCATTATTTAAGTATATGACACAAGTTAAGCGAGTCATGCAGGAAGTCGAACCGCTTCAAAACTACTCTTTTGCTGATCTGATTGAGCGTATTGAAAACATACTGATACCTGAAATGAATGTCATCTTTAACATGGATCGACCGATGCAGAATTTTCATTTTCATGGACTGGATGTTGAATTGATACCGACACCGATCCTGTACTCCAAATATGACATGTTTCTCAATGTGATGGAGGTTGAAGGAGAGCTTTGGTTTGATTTTGATATTAAAGCTAGCTTGGCCGCATCAGAAACAATGCAGATTTGGGCAAAGTACTTTTTGCACATCCTGAACACGATTGCTGATGGGCAGGAACGGGATTTTGTAGATATCTCACTCTTAAATCAGGATGAATTGAAATATGGGACTAGAAACTACAAGGGCTATGTGGAACTCGAATCCAGCGACATTACGGACAATGATTCACCAAGACCAAGAGCCATCTATTTACTGGATCATTATCTGCAACCTGCGCCTGTGGGGACGATCGGGGAATTGCATGTAGTACAGGAAAACGAATCGCCTTCCGAAAATTTAGTATATTTACCGACAGGAATCCTGGCTTTGCGAACCGCAAACGGTGAATTACAATTGTTGGGACCTGTTCAGAAACGAGTCTATATAAAAGGACATGCCATATATACTGAACAGCTTGAACGATTTATTACCTCTATTCCACAGATTAGTGAATGCCAAGTGATAGCCCAGAGCACAGACGGCAGAGCAGACACACATTTGGTTGCCTATGTTACGAGTCCTGATGATGGAATAGAGGAAGTCCTACGCAAGCAATTGCGAAATCATTTGCAAGACCAATGGGTACCTCAACAGATCGTTCAGCTTGAAAACATGCCCTTAAATTCGCAAGGGTATGTAGACTTGTCGCAGCTTTCTACTATGAAACAAGTTGTTAGCAAAGAACCTGTTGAGGCAGTTAGTAGCACGGAGAGAAAAGTAGGAGAAATTTGGGAAACGGTGCTGGGATTGAATCGTGTTAGATCTGATGACAATTTCTTTGATCTAGGAGGAGATTCGTTGAAGGCGACTCTCTTGCTTGCCAGAGTTCATCAAGAGTTTGGCAAACGAATCCCTTTGAATGTACTTTTCCATTCACCGACAGTTTCGACCTTGGCCAAGGTGATCGAAGGAGCCAAACAAGGAACAGCCGTTTCTATTAAAAAGCTCGAAGAATGTACGCATTATGCAGTATCAGATGCCCAAAGGCGTATGTTTGTCTTACAGGATATGGGGATAGGTACAGCCTACAATATTACGGGTCAGGTGCGTATTGATGGGGATCTAGATATCCCTCGTCTTCAGAAGGCTTGCCTGGATTTGATCCGGCGTCATGAATCATTTCGTACTTCTTTTAATATCGTGGATGGCGAAATTGTACAAGTTATTCATGATGAGCCGACTTTTGAAATCAAAGTCACAGAAATATTGGAGAAAGATGCAGACGAGATGAGTCGCTTGTTTGTCCGTCCGTTTGATCTGCGCCAATGGCCACTTTTCAGAGCAGAATTGTTTCGCTTTGAGGCTAATAAACATATGTTGGTCATGGATATGCATCATAGTATTGCAGATGGGCTTTCGTTATCCATTTTCCTTAATGAACTCGTACAACTGTACCGGAGTGAAATTTTAGCTCCGATCCAAATTCAATATAAAGATTTTGTTGCATGGCAAAAGGAACAGTATACCAGTAATCGTTTGTTTGAACAGGAACATTATTGGAAAAATGTTTTGAACGGAGAATTACCTATACTGGCAATGCCTACGGACTTCCCTAGACCATTACATCAAAGTTACGAAGGGGCTGTATTGTCGTATAACATCACTTCAGCGATGACAGAAGAATTAAAGAAGCTTGCCAAAAATACGGGGACTACAACTTTTATGATCCTGCTTGCGGCTTATAATATACTGCTCGCAAAGTATACGGGTCAGGAAGATATTATTGTAGGAACAGCGGTGGCAGGGCGTCAGCATCCGGACACGGAAACGATGATGGGGATGTTTGTCAACACGTTAGCTTTGCGGAACCGTCCGTCTCCTCAGCGTAGTTTTCATTCATTTTTGCAAGAGGTCAAAGAAACGACTCTACGAGCTATGGATTATCAAGACTATCCTTTTGAAGCATTGATTGAGAGACTGGATATCCGTCGTGACCAAGGACGCAATCCTTTATTTGATACGATGTTTGTCATGCAGAATTTTGAGATGAGTTCTCTTGAAGCCAATGGAGTAAAATTTCATCCAAGTGAATTCAATCCAGGAATTTCCCAATTCGATTTGGTACTAAGTGCTGACGAATGGCAGGAGGGGCTAGCCTTACGCTTCAATTATTGTACCCAATTGTTCCGATCAGAAACGATTGATCGCCTTGCTAGTCTCTATATACAAATACTACGCTCCATTTTGGAACAACCTTGGAGCGAGATTGGGAAGTTGGAATGGTTGCCTGAGGAAGAGAAGTTACAGCTAATACACGGCTTTAACACTTTTGATCCGCCATCTTCATCGATAGTGAAGAAACAAGAAACGCTGCACTTGCAATTCGAAGAGCAAGCCCTCAAAAGTCCGGATCAAGTAGCTGTAGTTCATCAGGGACATGTGATTACTTATAAAGAGCTGAACGAGAAATCAAATCAGCTGGCGAGGGCATTAATGAAGCGGGGAGTAGGGGCAGAAACTGTAGTCGGATTAATGGCGGGCCGTTCATTAGATTTGGCCGTGGGTATGTTGGCTATTTTAAAAGCCGGTGGTGCCTATCTTCCAATCGACAGTTCTTATCCAGAAGAACGAATTCACTTTATGCTTGAGGATAGCGGGGCTCCGCTCCTGTTGTTGAATGACTCATCTAATTACAATGCTACTACTTATGAAGGCTTAGTCCTAAATATGGACGATGATGAGTGGTATAAAACAGAAAGCAAGTTGTCTTCCAAGTGGGAATCGGATCCAAGTCATTTGGCATATGTGATCTATACATCGGGCTCAACCGGTACTCCTAAAGGAGTTTGTATTGAGCATCGAGCGATATTAAATACGTTATCTTGGAGAATAAATGAATACGCACTAGAAGCAACAGACCGTATCCTGCCATTGCTGTCTAGCTCATTTGATGCTTTTGTGGGTGCCTTTTTTACTCCGCTGCTGTCTGGAAGTACGGTGGTGCTGCCTACGAATGAGGAATTGAGTGAATTATCGGCTCTGAAGACCTTAATTTTATCAAGTCATATTACACATCTCGTGTGTACTCCTTCCATGTACATGTCTGTTATAGAGGGTCTGGCCCCAGATGAAGCCATGTCTCTCAAGGTTGTAACGTTAGGCGGTGAGAAAGCAACGAAACGGTTGGTAGAAGCCAGCCAAGCCAAACATCCTGGCATTCAATTGTTCAATGAATATGGCCCAACAGAAAATAGCGTAGTTACAACGATGTTACGAGATATGGGGCCTGAAGAAGTGGGGTGTATTGGAAAGCCGATTCCCAATACGGGTGTTCTCATTCTGGATCAATACTTGCAGTTGCGACCAATAGGACTTCCAGGAGAATTATGTGTTTGGGGTAAAGGTATTGCGCGAGAATATCGTAATCGTCCTGAGCTTACGGCGCAGAAATTTATCCCGCATCCTTATTTGGACAATATGAAGCTCTACAGAACAGGAGATTTGGCGAGATGGTTACCAGACGGAACGCTAGAGTATCTTGGCCGAGCAGATCAACAAGTTAAAATCAGAGGCTACCGGATTGAGCCAGGTGAAATTGAAAGCACATTGTTGGCTCACAGAGCGGTAAAAGAGGCAGCAGTAGTGATTAAAGGAACAGATGACAATCCGTATTTATGCGCTTATGCCGTTTTGCGGGAATCGGTTACAGTAGATGTTTTGAAAGACTATCTGTCGTCAAGCCTGCCTCATTATATGGTACCAGCCCATGTATTCTTGTTGGATGCGATGCCGCTGACAGCAAACGGCAAAGTTAGTAAGAGTGCATTACCTGAACCAGGGGAGCATTCTAGCAAAGAATTACAGCACGTTGGGCCCAATAATGAAACGGAGCAGCTATTGATCGAAATGTGGCAGGATCTGCTGGAGATTTCTCCGATTGGTATACACGATCATTTTTTTGAAATAGGTGGGCACTCGATGAAAGCGACCCTGTTGACTGCGAAAATCAACGAGGTCTTTCATATTGAAATTTCAACTCAAGATATATTTGGGGCACCAACAATCGAAGCGCTCTCCAAGAAGATTCTTGCTGCCAAACCTACAGATTACCAACGAATTGAGGCAGTGACTGAGGGAGCTTATTATGAGGTTTCTCCAGCACAATCCAGATTGTTGGCCGTGCTGCCGCTGGATGAGACGGGTGTGGCTTACAACATGTCGGCAGCATTGATGATCGAAGGTCATGTAGATCGAAGAAGAGTGGAGCGTACCTTTGAGCAATTATTAGCTCGGCACGAAGCATTTCGGACCTCGTTCGGATATGTGGATGATAGAGCGGTGCAATTTGTACAACCAGAGGTAAGCTTTGAACTTGGCTTTGCCCGGGCTGCTGGTGATATTACGACAAAGGGCATAGATACATTGATCCATAATTTCATCCGTCCTTTTGATGTTGGCAAAGCCCCACTATTTCGGGCGGAGCTTCTTCAAATGGATCGTGATAAGTTTATGCTTCTTATTGATATGCACCATTTGATAGCTGACGGTACTTCTATCGACACTATTATTAACGAATGGAACAAGCTGTACAAGGGAGAAGAACTTCCCGCTTTACCGCTTCAATACAAAGATTACTCTGCTTGGCTCAGATCGAATACAGAAATTCATGCAAAGCAAGAACAGTATTGGCTTGATCAATATAAAGGGGAGCTTCCCGTACTAGATCTGCCTACAGACTATCAGCGGCCACAATTGCAGAGTTTTGTTGGAGATATGGTGAAAGTCGAACTGTCCGAGAAGCTTATAGAACAGTTGAATCTCACGTGTATTCAAACAGATAGCACACTCTTTATGCTTCTATTTGCTGCCTATAATGTGCTGCTGGGGAAATATGCGGGACAGGAAGATATCGTAATCGGCATCCCAACATCTGGACGAACGCATGCAGATACCAATGGGATCGTAGGGTTATTCGTCAATACCCTGGCTATTCGAAACCATCCGGCTAGTCATAAGAGCTTCAAAACCTTTTTGAACGAAGTAAAAGAAAACACGCTGCAAGCTCTGCAAAATCAATCGTATTCATTTGCCGAACTGGTTGATAAGCTGTCCATCAAGAGAGACTTGAGTCGAAATCCGTTATTTGACACGATGTTCTCCTTTATGAATACGGATGCACAGCAGTGGCAAGCTGATAACCTTTACTTTGAGTTATATCCGTTCAAAACGGGGATTTCCAAATTCGATCTTGTACTGAATACCGAACAAAAGGCTGGGAGAGTTCATCTAGAATTTGAGTACAGTACAAAACTGTATAAAAAAGAAACCATTGAGCTTCTCGTCGAGCATTACCTAAATGTATTAGAGGAAATAGTCCAAAACGCTGATATGGCATTGACTGATATTAATCTCCTAAGCGCAACAGAAGCGGCTGCTATAGAGGAGCGTTATAACAGCACTGATATAGCTTATCCACAGCCGAGACCTATACATCATTATATTGAGGAGCAGGCTGGCAAAAGACCTGATGCTAGAGCCGTTATCTATCAAGATCAGGTGCTGACCTATAAGGAATTAAATGATCAGGCGAATGCGATAGCAGGCGATTTGTTGGCTAAAGGAATTGGACTTGGAAGTTATGTACCTATACTCATGGAACGGAGCCTGGAACTGGTAGTATCCATACTGGCTGTTATGAAAACAGGGGCTGCTTTTTCGCCTCTTGATACAGAGTGGCCTATTGATCGCTTACAAAGCGCCTTGCAGGATTTGGGAAGTTCTATTCTATTGGTCAATTCAAGTACTCCTATCAGTTCAGAAATAAATGCTGGAGAGTATCTAGCTATAGACTGCTCTGTAGTCGAAAAGAGGAGTAACGCTATCAGTAACCCGGCAGTCGATGTAGATATGGAATCACCAATCTATGTAATCTTCACTTCGGGTTCAACTGGCAAACCAAAAGGAGTTATTGCTGCCCATAAAGGAATCACCAATCGTTTTCTATGGATGAGTGACTATTTTGGAACATCGGCTGCACAAAGTGTTCTCCAGACGACTCATCATGTATACGACAGCGCGGTCTGGCAATTGTTCTGGCCATTAATGAACGGTGGCACAACTGTTTTGCCGGAAACAGGCATGACAGTGGATGCTACGTACATGACAAATATTATTGAACAGGAGCGTATTTCTTTTACAGACTTCGTTCCATCCGTATTTAATGCTATTGTCAACCAGTTAGATCAAAATTCAACTCGAACTAAGCAATTGGATTCTCTTCAACAAGTTATTCTTGGTGGTGAGGAAATTACGCCATCGACAGTTCATACGTTTTTAACCATTTTTCCTCATGTTCAAATCACGAACCTGTATGGTCCAACGGAGGCAAGTATTGGCTGTGTTGCTTATCGAGTGACAGGAGATGAAGACAGAATTCCGATCGGAAAGCCAATTGCCAATACCAAGATTTATATATTGGACTCTGGACTAAAGAGGGTTCCCGTAGGAATTACAGGAGAAATGTATATTGCAGGTACACCACTTGGGATTGGATATTTGAATGATCCGATCAAAACGAAGGCCAGCTTTATAGATAATCCTTATTCAATGCCTGGCTATGAAAAGCTCTATAAAACGGGGGATTTAGCTAAATACTTGCCTGACGGTAATATTGCATTCCTGGGTAGATCCGATTTTCAGGTCAAAATTCGCGGGTACAGGATTGAACTTAGTGAAATTGAATATCATCTTTTAGGCATAGCTGAAATTCAGGAAACTGTCGTGATGGTCAAAGAAAATAAGGGAAGTTCTTATTTATGCGCTTATGTGGTATCAGCTAACCCAGTAGATACGGATCGTATCAAAATACAGTTGGCTAAGGAGCTTCCTGATTACATGATACCTTCGGTGTATGTTCCGCTTGACATGATTCCCATAACACCAGGCGGAAAGATTAACCGTAAAGCATTACCTGAACCTGACTGGAGCGGTGCCTTAGAAGTAGAGTATGTGGAACCAACAGGTGAGACTGAAGTATTGCTGGCCCACATATGGGAGGAAGTGCTTGCCGTAACAGGCGTAAGTGCGACTCACAACTTCTTTGATTTGGGAGGAGACTCTATTAAGGGTCTGCAAATCGTCTCACGTTTGAACACGCATGGCTACAAGCTAAGCATTAAAGAATTATTTTTGTACCCTCAGATTAGACAATTGAGCCCATTCGTTAAGGTGATCCGTCGGAAGATTAGTCAGGAAGCCATTGAGGGAGAGCTGCCTTTAACGCCAATACAGCAGCGATTCTTCCATCTACAGAAGGTAAGTCCTCAGCATTTTAATCAGTCCGTCATGCTATTTTCTGAAGACGGTTTTGATGAGCAAGGGATTATGGCTGCATTTGACTGCATTGTTAAACATCATGATGCCTTAAGAATGACATTCTGTCAGAGAGAAGATCGCATCGTTCAATACAATGAAGGACTAAACAATCAACCACTATCCTTGACGATAAAATCACTGCCTGAAGGTCTACCAGCAGAAGCATGGATTGAGCAAGAAGCGACGGCTATTCAAAGTAGTTTCGATCTCACCACCGGTCCTTTAATGAAGCTTGGATTATTCCAGACTGCTGAAGGGGATCACCTGCTCATTGCGGTTCATCATCTGGTAGTTGATGGGGTTTCGTGGAGAATTATTTTACAAGATTTTTCGTCCCTTTATCAGCAATATCAGCAGGGGACAGCACTACACTTGCCAGACAAAACGGATTCTTACCGCTCATGGGCACAAGAAATAAGCCAATATGCAACAAGCGAGGAGCTGGCGCAGGAACTGGAATACTGGGCACAGCTGGAGCAAACTCAGTCTGGAGCGTTGCCTAAAGACAGCTCCTATGAAACCAACATGTTGCGTGATAGTGAAAATGGAAGTGTATCACTTGATAATGAGAACACTAGCAAATTGTTAAGACAGGTGCACCAGGCCTACAATACTGAAATTAATGACATTTTGCTCACTGCTCTTGGATTAAGTATCAAAGAATGGACTCAGCAGTCTCGTGTGTTGATCTATCTTGAAGGGCATGGGCGAGAAGAAGTGTTTCAGGAAATGAACATTTCCAGAACTGTTGGCTGGTTCACAACAATGTATCCATTTTTACTGGAAGTGGACAATGCGCATGATCTTTCATATCAGATTAAGAACATCAAAGACAGCCTTAGAAGGATACCGAACAAGGGCTTTGGGTATGGGGTATTAAACTATGCTCAAGTGAATGAGTCTGGTGTGACTGCATTTCAGGCCGCTCCTGAAATTGCCTTTAATTATATGGGGCGTTTTGATACGGAACTAGATACAGATGTATTTACACTTTCTAAATTTTCCTCTGGAGAAGAGGCTAGTCCCTTCACGGAAAGATCTGTAGCGTTAGATATCAACTGCATTATAAATGAAAGCGAACAATTAATTATTACATGCAACTATAACAAGCAAGAATACCAGCAACAAACCATTGAACAACTATTATTTTTATTCCAAAAACATTTGACGAATCTAATCGACCATTGCTGCAGCAAACAAGTAACGGAACAAAGTCCAACTGATTTTCTCTATGACAAGTTGTCAATCGATGAGTTTCAGAACCTGTCCCAACTTTTAAGTAACAAACTAAACTTGTAGCAAAGTGGTGAGCCGTATGAGAAACGCACTCATTCAAAACATTTATCCATTGACACCCATGCAGGAGGGGCTTCTATATCACTCCATTTTAGACGAGCACTCAGAAGCATATTTTGATCAAACGGTCATTACCATAAATGAACGGTTGAATGCAGAGACGCTGAAGGAAAGCTTCCAAACCCTAATTGACCGTTATGATGTGTTACGGACTGTGTTTGTTTATAAAGAAACAGACCAACCGTTACAAGTCGTGCTGGCTAATAAAGAAGCAACGATTGATTATAGAGACATTACGGAATTAAATGAAGCAGAACAACGTTTATATGTTGATAATTTTACGATTAATGATCGGAAAATTCGTTTTGATCTGGAAAAGGATCTCCTTATTCGGATAAGTGTTCTTGCATTAAGTGATACAAGCTGCAAAATGGTTCTAAGCTTTCATCACATCATTATGGATGGCTGGTGTATTGGTACAATTGCGAAGGATCTGTTCCAAATTTACAGAGCTTATTCCCTCGGGAAGAAGCCAGAATTGGACGCAGTATTTCCATATAGCCGGTATATCAGTTGGTTAGGGCAGCAAAATAAGAAGACAGCTCTTGCTTATTGGGAACAACAATTATCAGGTGTGGAAGAGCAAAGTGGCTTACCTCTTAGCAGCAAGTCAACTGAGGATGGAAGCTACAAGCTGAACAACCATATTTTCACCTTGGACGAGCAGTTAACCCGTGGTTTGGAAATGATAGCACAACAAAATCAGGTAACCTTAAGTTCTGTATTTCATGGGATATGGGGTCTGTTGCTGCAAAGATACAATAACACCAAAGATGTGGTATTTGGTTCCGTTGTTTCCGGCCGTCCAGCTGAGCTGGAAGGGTCGGAGAAAATGGTTGGATTATTTATTAATACGATTCCTGTACGTATTTGTCATAAAGAAGCACAAACATTTTCCCAGATAATCAAACAATTTCAGCAGAACATGATGGAATCGGGGAAGTACCATTTTCTATCCTTGGCTGATATCCAGATGCTAACCCCACTGGGCAAGAGCTTAATCCACCATATCATAGCGTTCGAGAACTACCCAATTACTGAAGAGCTTGCTGGTGGTGAAGGAGAACAGCTTGTTTCAATTGTGGAAACCGAGGGCTTTGAGCAAACGAATTATGATTTTAATATTGGAGTCATTCCTGGTAAAGAATTGAAGGTTAAGTTTGGCTATAACAGTATTGCTTATCAAGCTTCAGATATTGAAAGAATTGAACTGCACCTAAAACAAATAGCTGAACAGGTAGTTTCTAATCCGCATATGAATGTGGATGATATTGATTTGCTTTCTGGCGAGGAAAAACACAGAATCCTGCGAGATTTTAATGATACAGATGCCTTATATCCTCAAAGTCAAACGATTCAACAGCTATTCGAAGAGCAGGCGGCGCTGACGCCGAATCGTTTGGCAGCAGCATTCGCTGATGGGCGGTTAACTTATCTGGAATTGAACGAACGGGCTAATCGATTGGCTCGCGTCTTGAGGATGAAAGGGGTGCAAACTGGCCAGATTGTTGGGATTGCAGCCTATCGCTCACCGGAGATGCTAGTCGGGATCATGGCTATTCTTAAGGCAGGGGGGGCTTACTTGCCAATCAATCCAGAGGATCCTCTGGAACGAATTCAATATATAGCGGGTAACAGCGGAGCTTCCATCCTGCTGGTGCAGCAGGAAATCCAATCTACATTGAAGGATCTTTCACCGAATATCAGCGTGCTTGCGATCGGAGCAGACTGGGCAACTGAAAAAACTAATCTTGAACCTTACAGTGGGCCGGAGGATGTAGCTTACGTAATTTATACTTCCGGTTCTACAGGTAAGCCTAAAGGAGTTATGATTCGTCACACCTCTATAGTGAATCGACTTCATTGGATGCAAAAAAAGTATCCGATTGGTGTGGACGATATCATTTTACAGAAAACGCCTTACACCTTTGATGTTTCTGTATGGGAACTATTTTGGTGGGCTATAGCCGGAGCTTCAGTCTACTTTCTTCCGCCTGATGGAGAGAAGGATCCCAAGCTACTGGTGGACACGGTGGCAGAACAGAAAATTACAACCCTTCATTTTGTGCCTTCCATGTTGTCTGTTTTTTTGGAGTATGTTGAGCAGCACCAAGCAGAGGGGAAACTCAGCAGTATTAAACGAGTTTTCGCTAGCGGGGAGGCACTAACAGTAAAGCAAGCCAGACGGTTTAATACTCTGCTTCGAAAGCCGAAGGGCACAACTCTGCATAATTTATACGGACCAACGGAGGCAACAGTGGATGCAACATGGTTTGATTGCCCGGATGGAGATGATTTGCAGAGTATTCCAATTGGTAAGCCTATTGACAATACCCGGTTGTACATTTTGGATCAGGAGAGGAGACTGCTTCCTGTTGGTATTCCGGGCGAACTTTATATTGCTGGTACAGGAGTAGCCCTAGGCTACATTAATCAACCTGATCTAACGGACGAAAGATTCACAGATAGTCCCTTCGTTATCGGAGAGCGCATGTATAAAACAGGGGACTTGGCAAAGTGGCTTCCTGACGGCAATGTGGAGTATCTCGGAAGAACAGACCATCAGGTGAAAATTCGTGGATATCGTATTGAGACTGGAGAAATCGAAAAGGTCCTGCTCTCTCATCATGACATCAGAGAGGCCGTTGTTCTATCTAGAAAAGACCAAGAGGACGAAACGTATTTATGCGCTTATATTGTGTCTGACCGTGAACTCTTAACACAGGAAATACGATCCTATTTGAAAGCGTCTCTACCCTTGTATATGGTACCTGCTCATCTAATACAGATTGCTGCGATACCTCTTACGACTAATGGAAAGGTGAACCGAGGAGCGCTTCCTGAGCCCCATCATGTGATTCGGGAGCAGGGGTTTGTAGCTCCTCGTACAGATACAGAAACTCGTCTAGTACGTTTGTGGGAGGATATTCTGCATGTGAGCCCAATAGGTGTACACAGCCATTTTTTTGAACTGGGTGGACATTCGCTAAAGGCTACAATACTGATCGGGAAAATTATTCGAGAATTCCAGGTCGAGTTGCCTATGCGTGAAATATTTGAGTATCCAACTGTGGAAAGCATGAGCAAACTCATTGAACGTACCATCGGGAGAGGGGCAGGTACATTTACCGAAATTGCTCTACTTTCTGGTCAAACCTATTATCCGGTTTCCTCCTCGCAAAGACGTCAGATGATACTGCATCAACTTGAAGGAGCGGAACTGGTTTACAATATGCCTTCTGTCATGCTCGTTCAAGGCCATCTGGATCAGGAGCGGTTGAAAATGGCATTCACCACTCTGATTAACAGGCATGAAGCATTGCGCACTTCATTTTCATGGATCAACGGAGAGCCGGTTCAAAGCGTACATGACGAAGTAGAATTTGAGTTGAAGATTCATAGTCTGACCAGCAAAGAGGATATAGAGGAACAGCAAATAGAAACGGTGCTAAGTGAATTCGTCCAACCGTTTGACCTGAGCCGTGCCCCTTTATTAAGAGGCGAGCTGATTCCGTTGACAGAGAACCAAAATATGCTGCTGGTTGATTTGCACCATATTATTTCGGATGGCGTTTCTATGTCTATTATTATGGATGAATTTGTAAAATCGTATGATGGACAAGCACTTCCGCCTCTATCCGTTCAGTACAAAGATTATGCTAGCTGGCATAATGAGCAAGTAAATCATGGATTTATTAAAGATCAGGAATCCTACTGGCTGGACATCTTTAAAAATGAGCCACCTGTACTGGAGCTACCAACGGATTTTCCAAGACCGTCTATTCAAAGCTATGAAGGTAACACGGTATCTCGAATCCTGGGCGATGATATAACAGAGCCACTTCATAAACTCGCAGCTGAAACTCAAAGTACATTATTCATGATTTTACTGGCTGTATATAACGTTGTTTTGTCCAAGCATGCACGACAAGATGACATTGTCATCGGTACGCCGGTTGCTGGGAGGAGACATCCAGATACGGAAAAGATCGTCGGCATGTTTGTCAATACGTTGGCACTGCGTACTAGCCCTTCATCGGAGAAGAGTCTTTCTGCTTTTTTGGATGAAGTTAAGGAAGCGGTTTTATCTGCTTTTGAGCATCAGGAATATCCCTTTGAGCAATTGGTCGAAAAGCTTGCGCTACGGAGAGATGTGAGCCGAAGCCCGATCTTCGACACCATGTTTGTTATGCAAAATACAAAAGGGCAACCCCTACAATCTAGTGGGTTGGAATTCAAACCGTTTCCGTTCAATCCAGGTGTTTCCCGATTTGATTTAACCTTGAGCGCGGAAGAAACAGGCAGCTACCTTCATTTAAATTTGGAGTACAACAGTGCTTTGTTCCAAAAGGATACTGTTGAACGCTTCTTGGATCATATGGTGGTGGTGCTAAGGTCTTTTGTAGCTCATAGCACACAAACGATAGGTGATACAGATTTATTAACAACGGTAGAAAAAGAAGTGATTTTGAAGAAATTCAACGGGACGGCTGCGCCTTATCCAAGGGAGAAGACGATTCATCAATTGTTTGAGGAGCAGGTGGAGCGAACACCGGAACATCCGGCAGCCCTATACCAAGATCGGCAATTGACGTACCGGGAGCTGAATGCCCAAGCGAATCGGGTGGCTCACGTCCTGCGGAAGAAAGGCATCGGACCCGACCAGATGGTGGGCATCGCAGTTCATCGATCGCTGGAGATGATCGTCGGCCTGCTGGGGATTTTGAAGGCAGGCGGGGCGTATCTGCCGTTACATCCAGAGGACCCAGAAGAACGGCTGGGATTCATGCTGGAGGATAGCGGGGCATCTATCCTGCTGACCCAGCGGGATCAGTTGGACCGCCTTCGTCCGCACGGAGCCGACCGCGAGCTGATCGCTATCGAAGATTTGCTGATGGAGGGGATGGAGCTTACAGGAGAAGAATGCGAGAAGAACCCAGAACCTGTTAACCGCTCGAGCGATTTGGTGTACGTGATCTATACGTCAGGCTCCACCGGCAAGCCGAAGGGGGTCATGATTGAGCACGCTTCACTGATCAACCGGCTGCACTGGATGGAACAACGAATTCCGTTTGGAGCGGAGGATGTGATCCTGCAAAAAACGCCTTATACCTTTGACGTATCGTTGTGGGAGCTGTTCTCGTGGGCGATTCAGGGAGCGACAGTATGCTTTTTGGAGCCAGGAGGCGAGAAAGACCCGGCAACGATAGCCGAAACGGTGGAGGCCAACGGAGTAACGGCGATCCATTTTGTGCCATCCATGCTGGGAGCGTTCCTGGAGTATATCGAGCACAGCGGAGCCGCCGGGAAAATGCGGAGTGTACGGCGAGTATTTGCCAGCGGGGAAGCGCTGATGACAGAGCATGTCCGCCGGTTTAACCGTTTGCTGGGAGCCGAAGGAGCCACGCTGCACAACCTGTATGGACCGACGGAAGCGACGGTAGAGGTGGCGTATTACGACTGTCCTGCGGACCAGGAACCGGAGAGTATTCCGATTGGGAAGCCGATTGATAACGTGAAATTGTATATTTTGGACCATAAAGACCGATTGCAGCCAATAGGCGTACCGGGCGAGCTGCACATTGGAGGGGACTGCGTAGCCCGAGGATATGTGAATCGGAAAGAACTGACGGAGGAGAAATTCGTAGAAGACCCATATACGTCAGAGGGACGGATGTACCGGACGGGAGATTTGGCGAGATGGCTGCCGGATGGAAACATTGAATATATGGGTCGGATTGACCATCAGGTGAAAATTCGGGGCTACCGGATCGAACTGGGTGAGATTGAAGCGGCAATACTGGCCTACGAAGGGGTCCAGACGGCAGTAGTACTTGCTCGTGACGACCGTTCTGGGGGAAGTTATTTATGCGCCTATGTTGAACATGCCCAGGAGTTCAATATACAAGCATTAAAGGCTCGTATTAAAGAAGTTCTACCCGAGTACATGGTGCCTGCTTATATCGTATCTATGGAAGCTATGCCTTATCTATCGAGCGGTAAGATCGACAGAAAAGCATTGCCTGAGCCTGATCACAGTCTGTCGATTGAGGTAGATTATATTTCTCCTTCCAATGAGGTTGAAGCGTTGATGGCCGAAATCTGGCAAGAGGTTCTTGGCTATGCTCCTATCGGAACGAATCATAACTTTTTTGAATTGGGCGGAGATTCAATTAAAGCTATTCAAATTTCCACACGTCTAAGTAAGCACGGATATCGTATGGAAATTAAGGACCTTTTCCGTCATCAAACGATAGGTAGCCTGACTCCGGATCTAAGAGCAGTCAGTGTTCAAGCCGAACAAGGGATTATTGAAGGAGAGGCTGAGTTATCGCCTATCCAACGATGGTTTTTTGAGCAAAAGTTCACGGAATCGAACTATTGGAACCAGGCTGTTATGTTGTATAGCCAAAAGGGATGGAAGGAAGAACTGGTCGATCAGGTGTTGTGTAAACTGACAGAGCATCATGATGCCTTACGAATGACATATACAGCGAGTCCGGACAGAATCACTCCCGTCATTCATGGTACGAATCGAAAGGTATATGCTCTTACTGTTCTGGATGTAAGCCATGAGGCATCCATTGAAGAAGCAATCCAAAGCCTTAGCGAAGCGATTCAGCGGCGTATGAATTTGGAAGAGGGTCCACTTGTGCAAGCAGGGTTGTTTCACACGGCTCAAGGTGATCACTTATTACTCGCGATTCATCATTTGGTGGTAGATGGAGTTTCTTGGAGAATTCTATTGGAAGATTTGGAGCAAGGGTATATGCAGGCGCTTAATAATGAAGAAATTCTCTTCCAGGCGAAGACCCATTCATGGAAGGACTGGACCCATCGCCTGGGTGATGATGCAAAGGGTGCGCGTCCAGCTCGTTACAAGCGTTATTGGGAGAATGTGATCCGTCATGCCAGTAAACCGCTTCATAAAGACTACCCGGTCGCTGACAGAAGAGGGAAAGACCTGAAAATCTGTAGCGTAAGGCTTTCCAAGCAACAAACAGATCGTCTACAGAAGGATGTACACAAGGTTTATAGTACGAATGTAAACGATCTACTGTTGACAGCCTTTGGACTGGCATTGAGAGACTGGACTGATAATGATGGATTTACCATTTTGCTGGAAGGACACGGACGGGAACAGATCTTTGATGATATAGATATAACCAGAACGGTCGGCTGGTTTACTACGATGTATCCTATTCATCTGGATATGAAGCATAATGCAGATTTAGCTTACCAAATTAAGCTGACCAAGGAAGCGTTGCGACGTGTTCCTAATAAGGGCATTGACTTCGGAATTCTGGAATATATGACCTTACACGATTTGAAAAGTACTAATCAGGGACATTTTGCACCTGAAATCCGGTTTAATTATCACGGCCAGATTGATTCAGGCTCCGTTGCGCCTTTATTTGTCGAATCAAAGTATTCTCCGGGCCGGACAGTAAGTGAGGAGACCGAGACACCATTTGTGCTTGATATTAATGGCAGTATCGAACAGGGGATATTAACCCTCGGGATTGAGTATAGCAGTCGTGAATATGCTGAATCGAGTATTCAAAAATTGGGAAATTTTTTGCAAAGTCGTTTGCTAGAAATTATTGAGCATTGCTCTGAAAAGAAGGAGAAGGAATGGACTCCCGCAGATGTGAGCGATGATGAGAATCTTTCAATTAACGATTTGGATGAGATTATGGCCTACTATAAAAATAATACATCTTCCTAGGCGGTGGATTATGAGTAAAGATCTGCAAATTCAAAGTATATTCCGATTAACCCCGATGCAACAAGGAATCTTGTTCCATAGCCTGCTAGATCAAACTTCGTACGCCTATTTTGAACAGGTGAGTCTTACCTTGAACGGCTTACTCGAGGTAGAGCTTCTGGATCGAAGTCTTTCTGTTCTATTTGAGCGCCATGAAATATTGCGCAGCAATGTTTTTCACGTCAATATTGAAGAGCCTAAATTGATCGTATTTCGGCAAAAGCATCCAGCAATTCACTTTGAGGACATTTCTTCACTAACGCAATCTGACCAGGTGGCCTATATAGAACAGTTTGTTCAACGTGATAAGGCCAACGGATTTGATATTACCCGGGATGAGTTATTCCGGGTCTCCATATTGCAGTGTGCGTCTGATGTATACAAGCTGATCGTTAGCTTCCACCACATCATTATGGATGGATGGTGCTTAGAAATCGTTTTGAAAGAATGGTTCCAGATCTACACATCATTGCAAAAGAATGAGCCAGTTCAACTGGGAGAAGCTCCTTCTTATGAAAAATACCTCAAGTGGTTGGACAAGCAGGATACAGATATAGCGCTTACGTTTTGGGAGCGATATTTGGATGGTTTTGAACAGCAGAGCATCTTGCCTGCGAATGGTAAAGGGAGCCAAATTGATTACGATCCACAGCAGCAAATCTTTAGCTTTGATTCGCAATTAACGGGTCAGTTGGAATCACTGGCCAAAGAACTCAAGGTTACTTTGAGTACATTGTTTCACTCTATCTGGGGTTTGCTATTGATGAAATACAACAACACCCGCGACGTGGTATTTGGCTCTGTCGTTTCCGGTCGTCCGTCAGATATTCCGGGAGCAGAAAACATGGTGGGCCTATTTATCAATACTATTCCAGTGCGTATATCGAGTGAAGAGGATCATCTTGCTTTTTCGGATTTCGTCCAGCATGTACAACATTCGGTTATGGAGGCGGGGCAGCATCATTATGTGCCCCTTGCTGATATTCAGGCGGGTAGTTTGTTGAAGAGTAATCTGATACACCATATTTTGGCCTTTGAAAATTTCCCGGGGATGGAGGAAGCTTCCGATCACGAGAACGAAAACAGTTTAGCGGTTTCGGAGATGGCTGGCTTTGAACAGACTAATTATTCTTTCAACCTTAACGTTGTCCCCGGTGAGAAACTGCGGATGAAATTCAGCTATAACGGTCTATTATACGAACCAGAATATATAGATCGATTAGGTCGACATGTTGAGGAAATCGCCCGCACTATAGTTTCGTCTGCTGATATAGTTTTGCACGAAATAGATATTATTCTTCCAGAAGAAAAAGAAGTGATTTTGAAGAAATTCAACGGGACGGCTGCGCCTTATCCAAGGGAGAAGACGATTCATCAATTGTTTGAGGAGCAGGTGGAGCGAACACCGGAACATCCGGCAGCCCTATACCAAGATCGGCAATTGACGTACCGGGAGCTGAATGCCCAAGCGAATCGGGTGGCTCACGTCCTGCGGAAGAAAGGCATCGGGCCCGATCAGATGGTGGGCATCGCAGTTCATCGATCGCTGGAGATGATCGTCGGCCTGCTAGGGATTTTGAAGGCAGGCGGGGCGTATCTGCCGTTACATCCAGAGGACCCGGAAGAACGGCTGGGATTCATGCTGGAGGATAGCGGGGCATCTATCCTGCTGACCCAGCGGGATCAGTTGGACCGCCTTCGTCCGCACGGAGTCGACCGCGAGCTGATCGCTATCGAAGATTTGCTGATGGAGGGGATGGAGCTTACAGGAGAAGAATGCGGGAAGAACCCGGAACCTGTTAATCGCTCGAGCGATTTGGTGTACGTGATCTATACGTCAGGCTCCACTGGCAAGCCGAAGGGAGTCATGATTGAGCACGCTTCACTGATCAATCGGCTGTACTGGATGGAACAACGAATTCCGTTTGGAGCGGAGGATGTGATCCTGCAAAAAACGCCTTATACCTTTGACGTATCGTTGTGGGAGCTGTTCTCGTGGGCGATTCAGGGAGCGACAGTATGCTTTTTGGAGCCAGGAGGCGAGAAAGACCCGGCAACGATAGTCGAAACGGTGGAGGCCAACGGGGTAACAGCAATCCATTTTGTGCCATCCATGCTGGGAGCGTTCCTGGAGTATATCGAGCACAGCGGAGCCGCCGGGAAAATGCGGAG
>NZ_JAALET010000123.1:0-259 GCF_011800655.1 Paenibacillus sp. EKM10P
TGCGGACGTGGCTCAGCGGTAGAGCATCGCCTTGCCAAGGCGAGGGTCGCGGGTTCGATTCCCGTCGTCCGCTCCATTATCCATACGGCGCCATAGCCAAGTGGTAAGGCAAAGCTCTGCAAAAGCTTCATCCCCAGTTCAAATCTGGGTGGCGCCTTGACTGCTCATTATGGAACTAAATATGCGCCCTTAGCTCAGCTGGATAGAGCGTTTGACTACGAATCAAAAGGCCGGGAGTTCGAATCTCTCAGGGCGCGCC
>NZ_JAALET010000124.1:0-251 GCF_011800655.1 Paenibacillus sp. EKM10P
GATCTGATCGACAGTGAGCCGATGCAATGGGTTGAGGACACTGTGCCGTTCGAGGTGGAATATACGAAGGTACAAGCGGAGGGTGCAACTACGGACACAGACACGAGGGTCAATAAGGAAGTACAAGAGCTGGTGAGTTGCTTTGTCCGTCCGTTTGATCTACAAGCTGCACCACTGCTGCGGGTAGGCTTGGTAGATCTAGGCGTATCAGGAGCAGGGCAGGAACCGCAGCATGTACTCATGCTCGACAT
>NZ_JAALET010000125.1:0-247 GCF_011800655.1 Paenibacillus sp. EKM10P
GATTCGAACCCTCGCACCACTTACGCAGTCTAACCCCTTAGCAGAGGGTCCCCTTATAGCCACTTGGGTATCTCTCCATATGAACGAACTCGCTTAGTGAAATTCTACAAGATATTCAGATTATCAATAAAATGATATTAAATATCAAGCATAATTCCAAGGTTACACCTTGAAAACTGGATCCGAAACTTCATTGCGTCTTATCTTAGGATAAGCCCTCGACCGATTAGTATTGGTCAGCTCCATG
>NZ_JAALET010000126.1:0-246 GCF_011800655.1 Paenibacillus sp. EKM10P
GGCTGGGGATATAGGATTTGAACCTATGCATGACGGAGTCAAAGTCCGTTGCCTTACCGCTTGGCTAATCCCCATTATGTATTCAACAGGGCGATTGATGGGACTTGCACCCACAAATGCCATAGCCACAATTCAGTACGTTAACCCATTCGTCACGACCACCATGGCAATAAAACTGGTGGAGGATGATGGATTCGAACCACCGAACCCGTAAGGGAGCAGATTTACAGTCTGATGCGTTTGGCC
>NZ_JAALET010000127.1:0-246 GCF_011800655.1 Paenibacillus sp. EKM10P
TAACGGTCGTGTTCGGGATGGGTACGTGTGGAACCCCTCCGCTATCGCCACCAAACATGAATTTGCTCTGCAAATTCTTCCGTAAGGTTATTCGGTTCATCACCGATTCTGTGAATGAATCGCCATACGCTTGTCGTATGTATCTCTACATACTTTCAAGGTTACACCTTGAAAACTGGATCCGAAACTTCATTGCGTCTTATCTTTAGGATAAGCCCTCGACCGATTAGTATTGGTCAGCTCCAT